>CAZXVX010000165.1:0-7261 GCA_964644105.1 uncultured Occallatibacter sp.
GGTCCACTGAATACGTCTTCGAGGTCCGGCCGCTGAGCCTGCTGGGAATCAACGCTGGCTTCTGGCTGGGCGGAATGACGCTGATGGGTGCAATCGTCGGCGCTTGGAAGAAGAAGTAACTCTACCCGTCGCGCTACTCCGGCGGGGGATAGAAGGGCAGCTTGTCGTTCTTCTCGTTGGCGCGGCGGATGGTGATGTCGTCCAGTAACAGCGCGGGAGCGAGCACAGTCTCCGGCACTTCGCCAAAGGAGTTATCCACCCACAGATCCTTGCCCGCGGCCACCACGCCGGAGCGCAGCGCGCGCTGGTCCAGATCGTCGAGGGTTGCGCCGCGCACCAGTTCGCGCTTGCCGTCTAACGAGACGCGATAAAGCAGGCGCGGGGCCATTTTTCCGCCCATCGTCGAGAGATAGTAGACGCTCTGCAGGCCGCTATCCTTGGCCAAGCCGAGTAGTTTGACATTCAGCTCTTCGTCGGTGAAGCCGTTTTTGGCTGTGACGATGAAGACGCCGAGCGAGGGGTGGGGCGCCTGGGCAAGCCCGGCGCGTCCATGGCCGTTCGAGTTTGGAAAATCGCGCACCGGCTCGCGGCCAATCAGGTAGTTTTCCAGCTTGCCGTCCACCACCAGCTTGACGTCCTGGGCCGGAACGCCTTCGTCGTCCACGTCGTAGGCGCCCACCAGGCCTTTGCCGTTGTAACTCTTCATGCCGGGATTGTCCTCGACATTGAGGAACTCCGGCAGCACGCGCGCATGGTAGCTGGAGGCGAATGGTCCGTTGGTGCGGGCTTCGGTGCCGAGCCTGGGACGGGTGGCATCCACGCCTCTGCCGATCACCGAGCGCAGGATGTCAGCGCCGGCGTCGGCGCTGAGCAGCAGCGGACCGTGGTACTCCTCATCGACCAGCGGCGCTTTGCGCAGGTCGCTGAGCGAGGCGATATGGCGGAAGATGCGCTGGGCAAAATCGCCGTCGGAATCGAGATCGTCAAGCGAAGTGCCGGTGGTGGCGCAGGAGCGGTCGAGGCGCATGCCGTCATCGGCTTGCGCACCCACGCCAAAGCTGTCCTCAAAACCGCTCGCCGACTTGCGCACGATGGCGCCTTCGCTGTTGACGAGCCAAGTGGTGGTGACGCGCGCGGTAAAGCTGCTCAAGGAGTAGCGCACGTTTTTCTGGTCTACCTTCACATCCACGCCGGTGCGGTAAAGGCCGCTCTCCCGCGCCACGCGCTCGGTCCACGCGGCCTCATCCACATTCAGCTTGAGGGGAGTGGCGAGTGAAATGATGGGCTTCTCGTGGCTGAAGTCGTCGGCCTGGGGCGGTGTCTCAACCTGCTTGAGGGCGGCTTGCTTTTGCGCGTAGGCGGCCAGAGCGGCTTTGTAAGCCTGGTCGGTGGCCGACCAGAGCGCCGAGCGGAGGGCAATCGGATCGTCGTCGAGCGGGGCCAGCTCGGCCACACCGTCGCCACGGCCGCCGGAGCTATCGGTTTTGTAGTCGCCTACGCGCACAGTGACGCGCGCCACGCGCTCGCGGCTGCGACTGGAACCGGTGGTGGCGCCAAAGGCCGCGCTGGTCCCGAAGTTGTCGATCTCCTCGATGCGGTACTGGATGAAGAAAGGCTTCTGGAAGTCTTGCAGATGAAGATCGCTCATGTTGCGGTCGAGCTCAGTGAGCATGGCTTTGAGCACCGGGTCGCGCTCGGCATCGGCGCGGGTGGGCTGCTGCGCGGATACGATCAGGCTCGCGGCCATCAGAACGGACGCGGCAATTGGACGGATCGGGTTCATCGCCTTCCACCTCCTGTGAAAACAACTTTATAGGGAACTTTTGAAGCTCAAGGTATTGAAGGCCAATGGGAGCAGTTTTAAATCTGCCGGGCTCATGCAGCATTCTATCAAGTTGAGGGGGGCAGTTCGAAATACGGCCTCAGCGCAAATTTGAGGCGCCGTCCCTACGGGACTCCGGCGGCCTTTTTGCTGTTGCTTTCCCACCGTTGAAACGGTGGGCTAATTAACCCTGCGCCTACGGCGCGGGCTAGGTGGCGTTGTCCGCATGCGGCCTCAGCACAAATTTGAGGCGCCGTCCCTACGGGACTCCGGCGTCCTTCTTGCTGTTGCTTTCCCACCGTTGAAACGGTGGGCTAATTAACCCTGCGCCTACGGCGCGGGCGAGCTGGCGTTGTCCGCATGCGGCCTCAGCACAAATTTGAGGCACCGTCCCTACGGGACTCCGGCGTCCTTCTTGCTGTTGCTTTCCCACCGTTGAAACGGTGGGCTAATTAACCCTGCGCCTACGGCGCGGGCGAGCTGGCGTTGTCCGCTCACCATTGCGCCTACGGCGCGGGCTATTGCGCTGTCCGCGCTGTTGCTTTAGCAATACACTCCTGTTGGCTCCTTAGTGGGGCCACAAACAGTAAAGCTCCCGGTTCTGCCGGGGGATAATTACTCAGTGATTCTGTGCTTCTTGCAGCGGCTCTTTGATGCGCAAGCGGGGGATCACGATCAGAGTGATGGCAAACAGGAAGATTGAAGCGGCGACGAATTCCAAGTGCCCGATGCGCAGGTCTTCAAAGATCATTTTGACCGCAACCATCAGCAGCGCGAGGTAGCCGATGCGCATCAACTCCACGCGGCGCCAGCGCGATCCGGCAAAGGCCAACGCCAGGATGGCGGCGCAGATTGTGAAGGTGCGAATGAAAGCGATGTGATGAGAAGCGGGAGTAAGAAACGACGCGGCCAGCAGCACCAAAGCTTCCACCAGAAAGGCGGCCATGGCGCTGACGGCTAAAAGTGCTGAAACAAGATCGAGTAACTTTCTTTCGCCGGTGACTTCAAGCGCAGGCTTCCTCGCCATGTAGCAGACCACCGCGCTGAGCGCCGCAAGCAGCACGCTCCAGTGGGGCGCGCCCGGCAGCTCTCCCACTAGCGCGTGGAAGAAGTACAGGAGCAGTCCAGAGGCGATTGCGGAGGCGATCAGATAGGCCGCACCGTGGAGGTAAAGAAGCGGCCGGTTCCAGCGAATGCCGAGCAGGGTGACGGCCATTGCGGCTACGGCTAGGCTTGCAGACGCCAACGGTGTGGGCAGGCATAAGGCGCATCCCGCCACAAAGAGGGCGGCGCTCCAACTGCCGAAGACGCGCTCGTTGCGGCGTTCAGTGAGGCGACAGAAGATGCGCAGGACGGTCGCATAACCGGCGGCGGAAGAGAGCAGGCAAAAGACTCCGAAGACGATCCATCCGGCGTGGGAGAGATAGGCGAGTACGCAGCCGGTCAAAAGCAGAAATGCGACGGTGGCTTGAAGGGCTTTGAATGCGCTGATTTTGCGTGCGAAAAAGGCGGCTTCGATGACCGCGCATGCTCCGCTGATGAGAAAAAGAGAGAGAGATGGCAGAAGCAGCGGCACGGTTCCGAGCAATGGGTAATCCATGCGCTCGTTTGGCGGACTGGAATAAATATAGAATTGCACGGCGACGGCCAGATCAGCGACGACGGCCACCAGCGGGCTGACGCTTTGCCCATGGCCGCGAAAGGCGGTGACCTCGCTGAGCAGAGCCAGCAGCAGGAGGGCCGCGATAAATGGCAGCATTTCATGCGTGGCAATGGACAATGCAAAGGCAAGCGCGGCCACGGTAAGATGGGCGATCCAGAAGATGGATGTGAGATTGAGCTTCCACGCCACGGCAGAGGCGACGACTGCAAAAGCGCAGAGCACGGCGGCGCTTTCAACGGCGGTTAACACCTTGAAGCTCAGAGTCAGTTCCCAAATCATGGGAGCCAGAATCAGAACCGAGGTGCCGGCATAAACGAGAGTTGATAGACGGGCGCTGGCTCGCGCCGCGAAGAGGAGCCACAGGATTGCATAGGCGATGGCGAGGGCGGCAATCCAAAGTCTTGGAAAGGAACTGGATTCGGCCACGGCGCGCAGCAGATAGGCTCCGGCGATGCCAAGCATGGCTTTGCCGAGCACCGCAAATGCGCCGCCGGCAAGCGTGGCGGGCGATGGATGGCTGACCAGCGCCGTCTCGACTGGAGGCGGGATAACCGCGCCGGCCGATTGCGCCGGATGCTCGAGAGCGAAGACGCGCCGCTCCAGAGCTTCCATGCGTTCGGTCAATCGAACCATCGGATCTGGAGGATCGCTCATGCCATTCACCAGATGGAGGAGATTCCAATTCCATCAAGCAGATTTGGTTTTACCCGGCGGCCACAGTTTCATCTTTGGCCGCGGCCGGCCATGGCGGAAGAAGTTTGATCAGCACCCACAGAAAGAGCAGCGGCAGAAGGGTCAAAAAGGCAGCCATCAAAAATCCCTCTTTGGTCACCAGGCTCATCTTGTAGGTGGTGTATCCCAAAAAGCTTTTGGAGAACAACTGGCCGCCAATCACCACATTCCAGCGCATGGCAAAGACGCTGATCAGAATCAGAGAGCCGCAGAGAACGTAGATGCGCTTGCGAATAACTTCGGAGAACTTTACAACCTGCGTCAGGAAGAGCAGAACGAGCGGAACGAGCGTACCCAGGCAAAGCTGCAAGATGATCTGGGAAAACAGGAGCTTGGTGTGGACCATGAAATTCAAGCTGTTGAAGGATTCGTCGGCTTCATAGATGCGATGAATCAGGTCCAGCATCTCCAGGCTGAAGTCGATGATGAAGATGTAAAACATATACATGGCGATGGTGTCTACACAATGGATATCGATTTTTTGCTTGCGCAGTTTGGTGATCGCCATATAGAGCAGCATGACCCCGGCAACGCCCGAGACCATGGCGGAAAAGATGAAGACCACGGGCATGAGCGGCGAAGACCACCAGGGATTTGCCTTGATGGAGCCGAAGATGAAGCCGACGTAACCATGCAGCAGGAAGGCGGAGGGGATGCCGATCAAAGTGACAACCCAGCCCACCCGCTCGTCGATGGCCAGCGAGCGCTCGCTGATGTTGCTGGAGCCGAGCGTCATGACTTTGTAAACCATGCGCAGCAGGCCCTTGGAGGAGTGCGAAAGAAGCACGATGTCTTTGCGGTAGTCGAGCCAAATCTCGAGCACCAGAACGGCCATCAGATACCAGAGGTAGACGTATCCAAACATGGCCATGGCCGAGGTGGAGTGCGGCGTAAAGTACATCTCCGGCGAGCGTTCCGGATGGCCGAGATGAAACTGCAATGGGAGCGGCGCCACCAGCAGAAACGCCAGCGCCGTGAGCAGCGCCAGCCGGTAAGTGGGCTTGACCGCCTCGACGCGGAAGACGCGCTCGAGCGAAGCCAGAATGAACGCGCCTGCCACCAGACCCGTAATATACGGGTACAGAACGATCAGAACGCTCCATTGGAGTTCGATTTCGTTCGGGTACATGAAATTTTGAATACCGTTCATCAACTTAGCTCCTAGCTTCCAGCCACTAGCTACTAGCTCCTTCTTGTGGAGCCATAAGATTCAATCTCGCCGAAAACAAACTAGCAGCTAGAAGCTAGCGGCTAGCAGCTTTTACTTACCGCACCGAACCATCCAGCCCGTTGTAGAAGGCCTTTGCGCCGGTGGCCATCTGCGGTTTGAGCACCTGCACATCATGCGTCTTCAGGAACTCGTGAATCGGATCCTTGGGGTTTTTCAGATCGACAAGCTGGCGCGCTCCGGTGGGACAGTTTTCACAGCAAGCCGTGGTCAATCCTTTGGTGATGCGGTGATAGCAAAGCGTGCATTTGTCGGCGACCTTCTTCTCGGGATGAATGTAGCGGCAGCCATAGGGGCAGGCCTGCACGCAATAGGCGCAGCCCAGGCAATAGGTTTGATCCACCAGCACCACGCCATCCGGCGCCACGAAGGTCGCGCCCACCGGGCAGACCTGCGTGCAGGGCGAATCCGCGCAGTGGTTGCACATTTTGGGAACATAGAAGTACTTTCCGCTTGTATCGGTCGCAACCGGGAATCCTTCCTTGCCGCCGTCGGGCGAGATGACTTCGGGCGTAATCAGCGGATTGGCGGTCATCTCACCGGAGGCGGTCAGGGGCCAATCCGAGCGGTGATACTGCTCGACCCAGGTGCGGAAGTGTCCCTCCGGCACATCATTCTCGGTGGCGCAGGCGCGCACGCAGTTGCCGCATCCGATGCACTTGGGAATGTCGATCAACATGCCCCACCAGTGATCGGTCATCTTGTAGTTGGGCGCATCCTCGGGAGTTCCGGCAAGCACGGACTTCCAGGCAACCGCTGCCGCCGGCAGCAAAATCAGCATTTGACGCCGTGAAAGATTCATTTTGCACCTCCGGCGGCTGTCGCCGGCGCGTCCATTCCAGGACTATGCGGCTGATGACAGGTATCGCACGGCATTCCATTCGAGTGATCCGCCGGAACCACCTGCGGGAAATCCTTGGGCTTGGCCGCGCTCGCCGTATGGCAGCGCGCGCAAAGCACCGTGGTATCGGGCAAAACCGGCTTGACCGTGGCGGGATCATCGGCATGAAGAAGTATGGGCGGATCGGGCGGAAGGCTCAGCCCGGCAAAGGTGAGCAGACGGTTATATAGACCCGCCGGCGGCGCTGCTGGAGCCGGTTGCCGCTGCGCCAGCGCACCGTGGCAGGCCTCGCAGTTGACATGCGCGTGCTTGCCGGCAGCCTTCTTTGCCGCCTCGTCCGAGTGGCAGGCCTCACAGGTTTCGTGACCCACAAACTTCGCCGGATGCTTGGCTATATCGCCTAGAGCCGCTCCACGATAGTGCCCGTACTGGCCGAAGCTTTTGGGTACAACGTAGTGGCGCACCACCAGAAAAATCAAGAAGGCGAGGACAAAGAGTCCCGCGAATCGAAAGAGATGTCCAACATCCTTGAAAACGCCCATCAGGCACCAATCCCTTGAGATCAATCTCAGGAGGCCACTCGAACGCCTGGAGTGACCTGAAACACTTTCCGTGAGTTTAACCGTACTCCGATAGAAGGCTCGTTTGTATGTGAGGTAGATCACATAGTAAAGGAGCGCCGGGCGTGCCGCCGCTTGAGACGGACACCTCTATCCATCTTCCAAGTAATTTGTTTGAAAGGAGATAGTGCCGGAATTTTCGTGCGGAACAGGCGAGGTTGAGCCTAGCGATGAAATGTCATTTTTGCGATGGATTGCGGCGCGCTTTGGAAGACAGGATTGATCGGTGCAACGGAGATTCCAACCGGCGGCGCAAGCGGGATCAAGGCTGGCACGTGGAGAAGCCGGCGCTTGCCGGGACTATACTATCGCCATGATTCCCATTGGTTCGCATCCGGCATGGCATCCAGTGATG
>CAZXVX010000166.1:0-7259 GCA_964644105.1 uncultured Occallatibacter sp.
GTTCAGCGCTCATGACGCCCTCCAATTTTCGCTTGCTTGTGGTCCGCCTCGGCGCCATGGGCGACATTCTGCACGCGCTGCCAGCAGTGACGGCGCTGCGCCTGGCCCATCCCGATTGGCGGATCGATTGGGTGGTCGAGCCGCGCTGGCGGGCGCTGCTGGCCGCTGAATCCATTGCGGAACAGGATAGTGCTTTGAAAGGGCACGGCTTCAGCCGCGCCGCGGAAACTCCCTCTTCGGAAGCGGCTTTAGCCGCCGAGGGATGTATTTCACCCTCTCAAACCATCCCTCCGGGGCCCCTCTCTTCCTTTGGGCAATTGGACGCAGCCTCTAATGCCGCGCCCTTGTCTCACAATCCAGCCCAGCCTTTGATCGACCACCTCCACTTCGCCGCCACCAAAGCCTGGCGCAAAGCTCCCTTCAGCCGCCAGACCCGCTCTGAATTCCTCGCCCTGCGCGCAGCCTTGCGAGCCGCCCATTACGACGCGGTCATCGACCTGCAAGGTTCGCTGCGCTCGGCGCTGATTGCCAGTCTCGCCGGATGCCGCCGTTTGATCGGCGAAGAGAATCCGCGCGAGCGCCCGGCGCGCTGGCTCTTCACCGAGCGCGTCCTCACCCGCGGCGCGCACGTCATCGAGCAGGATCTGGAACTTGCCGCAACGATCGCGGGAGACAAACTCCAGCACGTCCTGCCTCGCCTGCCTGTCGATCCCGATGCCGAAGCCTGGGCCAACACCATCCTGCCAGATGGAAGCCCACCCGCCGTCCTCATCAACCCCGGAGCGGGTTGGGGCGCCAAGCGCTGGCCGGCTGAGCGCTACGCCGCCATCGCGCAAGGGCTGATCGAGCTGGGCTGCCGCGTGCTCATCAACGTTGGCCCCGGCGAAGAGCCGCTCGCCGAGGTCATCGTCCACCAGACCCAAGGCGCAGCCACGCCGCTCAATTGCTCGCTCGCCCAACTCATAGCCCTCACTCGCCGTAGCCAGCTCGCCATCGCCGGAGACACGGGTCCGCTGCATCTGGCCTGCGCGCTTCAAGTGCCGGTGGTAGGCATCTACGGCCCCACCGATCCCAGCCGCAACGGCCCCTTCGGCAGCCCGTTCACTGTCCTGCGCAGCCCCCAAAGCCGCCGCGACCACTCGCGCTACCAAGCGCCCGAAGCAGGACTGCTGACCATTCAACCGGAGCAGGTCCTGCGCGCGGCAAGGGCGTTGCTTTATCCTTGAATAGCAAAGTGAACAGGTTGACAAGTTGACAAGTGAACAAGTTGACAAGTTGTTCAACCTGTAAACCTGTGAACCTGTAAACCTGCTAACCTGTGAACCTGCCCATCATGACCGAATCCGTTCCAAGCCAATCCGACTGGATCGCCCGCTGGCAGAGCGTTGCCCGCCGCATTCGCGTGCCTCTGGGCTTTTTGGCCGGCGCGCTCTACCTCTTTGAAGTTCTTCGTCATGCGCCGCGGATCTCTGCCGTGGCCTGGAGCCTGGCGCTGGTTCTGCCCGGGGTTGCTCTGCGCGCTTACGCCTCCGGCACCGTAAAAAAGAATTGCGAGCTGGCGGTGAACGGCCCTTACGCCCACACCCGCAACCCGCTTTACCTCGGCTCCATGCTGATTGCCGCGGGCTTTGCCGTGGCTCTGCTCAGTTGGCCGGTGGCGCTGCTGCTGGCGGTGATCTTTGCCGTGATTTACATACCGGTGATCGCCAGCGAGGAACGTTTTTTGCGCGCCGCTTTTCCCGGCTTTGACGAGTACTGCCGCCAGGTTCCGCGCTTGATTCCGCGTTTGACTCCAGCCCGCCAGGCCAATGCCAAAAGCGCTGCCGGCGCATTTTCATTTACACTCTATCTTCAGCACCGCGAGTACAATGCAGGAATAGGAGCAGCCGTGCTTTACCTCTGCCTTCTGCTTCTGAGGCCGCTCGCCGCCGCCTGGGGCATTCTGCCGCATTGAGCGGCTCACATGAATTCATTTACCTCTGAAGGAGCCACGCCCGCCTTGAAGACGCGAACCATCGCACACGCAATCCTTGGCGTACTCGGCCTGGCTGTATGCTCTGCGGCGTCGCTTGCCCAGCAGGCGCCCACTCTCACTCCGCCCCGGCCCGGCTTCAGCTTTCCGCAAAAGCAGACCCTCACCTATCAGGTCGATTGGCGCGTCTTCCCGGCCGGCACAGCCGTGGTGCGCTTTGAGGCCGATGGACCGCGCGAAAACCTCACCGTCAGCGCCGACTCTTCCGGCGCCATCAACATGGTCTATCACCTCAGCGACCGCTTCCAGTCCAGCTTTGACCGCGACAAAGGCTGCACCGACGACTTCAACAAACAGACCGTCGAGGGCCGCCGCCAGTTGACCTCCACTCTGCACCTTGACTACGCGCAGGGACACGCCATCTTCCACGAAAAAAATCTGGTCACCGGGCAGACCAAACACGTCGAGTCGTCTGTCCCCGGTTGCGTCACGGATCTGCTCTCCGGCGTCTTCTATGCCGCCTCGCAGCCCATCGCCCTTGGACACAACTTTGTGATTCCCGTCTTTGACGCAATGCATATTGTGCCGGTGACCATGAAGGTCGAGGGGCCCGAAGTGGTCAAAACCCCGCTGGGAACCTTCAAGACCATCCGCGTTCAACCCACCGCCGATAGCGGCGTGGTCAAGAACCGCGGCAACATCTGGATCTGGTACACCGACGACGAGCGCCACCTGCCGGTCCAAATGCGCGCCCGCTCCTTCTGGGGAACCATCACCTTCCGCCTCATCAGCAACGAAAATAAATAGCGCAAAGCGCCCTCCAATGCCGCGGAAGTGCTCGGTCGCGCTAGCCTTGCCGCGGCGCCGCGCGATCATGCAGCATTCAACTTGCACAAAATAAAAGTTTTATATCTATGCTCCGCGGAATATCTTTTGGCAATCCCCAAGTCTCCCTCTTTTTTCGCTATCTATACAGATCGCCCTCCATCGGACAATCTCCTGTTACCGACGAATGAAAAAAAACCGCAACTTGAACGTTTTACAAACCTGAACTCGTGCTACTATTTTTGTGAATGCCGCGAGTAAAGTGGCAATGATTTTGGCCGATGGTTCATTTGTAACGCTTTCCCGCTTTTTTACACCATGATCCAAGGCCGTCTTTTTGCTTGAATTGTTTTCTTTTTGGAGGACGCGCACGTGAAACACACTCTAGCACTGTTGTCGCTTTTGATTCTCGCTGCGGCTTCGGCACTCCCCGGCCAGTCGCCCAGTACGCCTCCCCAGCCCAAGCCCGCCGTCAAGCTCACCCCAGCCCAGGTCGCCCAGCGCCAGGCCGCTGCCAAAAAAGCCAAAAGGGCTGAAGTGCACCTCAAGCCCTTATCGTCCATCGCCTTCGGCGGCGGCACTTCGACCTTGGGAATCAACATGCAGGCATCTACAAACCTCAACCGGTATCTGAACCTGCGCGGCACCGGCAACTACTTCAGTTACACCCCAAGCAACCTCAGTGTCCATGGCTTGGATGTCAACGGCAACGTGAATCTGGCCACAGCCGGAGTTGCGCTGGATTATTTTCCCTTCCCCAATCACGGTTGGCGCCTCAGCCCCGGAGTGCTCTTTTACAACCAGAACAATGTCTCGGCAGTTGGAACCCTCGGAATCGGAAAAAGCATCACCCTGGATAACCAGGAAATCTATACCGACGCAACCAATCCCCTGAACGCCGGCGGCTTCGTGGACTTGAATACCCGCAAGCAAGCCTTCATGTTCACCACCGGCTGGGGCAATGCGATTCCCCGCAAGCACCAGGATCAGGCTCCTTCGCATTTCAGCTTCCCGTTTGAGCTTGGCTTGGCCTTCACCGGCACTCCCGCATTGGACTTGACGCTGGCCGGCGATGCCTGCTTGTATCAAAACGGTCAGAGTACACTCACCTGCGACAACCTTGGAGACACAACTCCCGGTTCTGTCGGAGCCCAGGCGCAACAGGATTTGAATACTCAGCTCGGTCTGTGGAGAACGAAGGTCGATCAACACTGGTATTACAAAGTTACCCCCATCGTCTCCTTCGGCATCTCCTACTCCTTCAATATCCGCCAGCCGCAGTAACTAAGGCTGGCAGTAACTAACGCTGAATGAGTCATCGCGCCGGGTGCCGGGTGCCCCAGGTCCGGATTTTCGGACCTGGGAAACCACGAACCCCAACCGGCTTTATCCCAGCAACTCCCCAACCAACCCCGCCGCCGCCTTCAGCGCCGCATCAATCTGCGCCTGATCCTTGCCGCCCGCCTCGGCGATATCCGGCTTGCCTCCGCCGGCGCCGCCCACCAGCTTGGCCACCGCGCCCACCAGCTTTCCAGCTTGAATCCGCTTGGTCAGCCCCGCCGTCACGCCGGCGATCAGCGCGACCTTGCCCTCCGGTTGAGCCGAGGCCAGCACCACCACGCCCTCGCCGAGCTTCTGCTTCAAGTTGTCCACCAGCGTCCGCAACTGCCCGCGCTCCAAGGCATCCGCCCGCAGCGTCACCAGCCGCACGCCCTTCACCTCGACGGCGCGACCCAACGCCTCGTCCAGCGCCCCGGCGGCCGACTTCATCCGCGCCTCTTCCAGCTCGCGGCGCAACTGCTTCATCTCATCCTCTTGCGCGGCCAGCTTTTTGCGGAAGGCCTCCGGCAGATTCTCCACCGAGGGAACCAGTTGCGATGCAATCTGCGCCACCTCAAAGCCGCGCCGGAACTCGATCAGCGAGCCAAAGCCGGTGATCGCCTCCAGCCGCCGCACGCCCGATGAAACCGACCCCTCGCTCAGAATCTTGATGAGGCCAATCTCGCCCGTGGCCGTGGTGTGCGTGCCGCCGCAGAGCTCCGTCGAAAAGCCGTCCGACAACTTGACCACCCGCACCTTGTCGCCGTACTTTTCGCCGAAGAGCGCCATGGCGTGGTACTCGCTCACCGCCACGTCGATCGGCACATCTTCCAGGGTTTCGACCTGTGCGTTGGCCAGCACCTCGCGATTGACAATCGTTTCAATCTCAGCCAACTCCTCGTCGGCCACCTGCGCAAAGTGCGAGAAATCAAAGCGCAGCCTCTCCGGATGCACCGCCGAACCCGCCTGCTTCACGTGCGTCCCCAGCACCTGCCTGAGCGCCGCGTGCAGCAAGTGCGTGCCCGTATGATTCCGCCGAATCGCGTTGCGCCTCTCGCCATCCACCACCGTCCGAACCAGATCGCCCACGGCCAGCGGTTCCTTCAGCAGAGCCTTGTGCGCCCGCACGCCTTGCACCGGCAGCACGCAGCCCTCAATCTCGGCAACGGTCGTATTCCCATCCGCCGAAGTAAACCACCCCGTGTCGCCCGTCTGCCCGCCGGAGTCGCCATAAAAGCTCGTCTGATCCAGCACAACATCGACCGAATCGCCCGCCGCCGCCGCCGGAACGCCAACTCCATCCTTGACAATGGCCAGCACCTCAGCGCCAGCAGCCGTGAGCGACTTATACCCCAAAAACTCCGTCTTCGCCAGCTCCCGATACGCCGGGCTAGCCGTCTTTTGCGAGCCGCCTTTCCACGATGCGCGTGCGCGGGCCTGCTCTTCGGCGCGGGCAGCCTCAAAGCCAGCTTCATCAAACTTCACGCCCGCATCGCGCGCCGCATCGACCATAAAATCCAATGGCAAACCGAAGGTTTCATAAAGATGAAACGCTTTCTCGCCGTTAAAGTTACCTTGTAACTCCTCATTCAAGCGGGTAAGTCCGAACCTCAGCACGCGATCAAACTGCTTCTCTTCCGCCTCCACAACCTTGGCCACGCGGTCAGCCGATGCAATCAACTCCGGATAAGCGCCCTGCATCAAATCCCGCACGGCATAAACCATCTGATAAAGAAACGGCTTCTCCTGCCCCAGCAGCCGTCCATGCCGAATCCCGCGCCGCAGAATCTTGCGCAGCACATACCCGCGCCCTTCGTTCGATGGCAGCACGCCGTCGTTAATCAGAAAAGTAGCCGCGCGAGCATGGTCGGAGATAATCCTGAGGCTTGCGTTGGCGATTAGAGTTTCAATTCCCTCAGGGGCTAAAGCCCGGTCATTGTTAGGCGTCTCATCGGCACGACTAAAGTCGTGCCCTTTCAAAGCAACGTCTTCGGCGGCAGGGGCTAAAGCCCCAGTCTCTGTGTTTGAGCTTTCGGCACGACTAAAGTCGTGCCCTGACACAAAACTTTGCTTTTCATCGGCAGGATTTGAGCCGTGCCTTTTCAAAACTCCGGTTAACTCGGCGGCTCTTTGAATGAGCGGCGTGAAAAGGTCCGTCTCAAAGTTGGAAACTTTCCCTTGCAGTACAGCGGCCAGCCGCTCCAGCCCTGCGCCGGTATCAATCGACGGCTTGGGCAGCGGCGTCAGCTTATACGTCACGCGCAAAGCAGTCTTGCCAACCGCGCCACCTGATCCCTGATCCCTGACCCCTGACCCCTGTTCCGCCGAGCGATCAAACTGCATGAAGACCAGATTCCAAATCTCCACATACCGCGCATCGTCCTGCCCAAAGGGCTTGTCCACTCCCGGCGTCTCGGCGGCCTCGATGCCCATGTCATAAAAAATCTCCGAGCACGGCCCGCACGGCCCCGTCTCGCCCATCTGCCAAAAATTATCCTTCAGCCCGTACTGGAAGATGCGCTCTTTGGGCACGCCCGCCGCAATCCAGAAGCCCTCGGCCTCCGTGTCGCGCGGCACGTTGTTCGCCGGATCGCCCTCAAAGATCGTCACGTACAGCTTGTCCTTGGAGATTCCAAACCACTCCGGGCTGGTCACCAGCTCCCACGCAAAGGCAATCGCATCCTTCTTGAAGTAGTCGCCAAAGGAAAAATTGCCCAGCATCTCAAAGAAAGTATGATGCCGCCGCGTAAAGCCGACATTCTCCAGGTCGTTGTGCTTGCCCCCGGCGCGCACGCACTTCTGCGAGGTCGTCGCCCGCGAGTACTCGCGCTTTTCGGCTCCCAGAAAAACGTCCTTGAACTGATTCATCCCGGCATTCGTAAACAGAAGCGTGGGGTCGTTCGCGGGCACCAGCGAAGAAGAGTGCACCTGCCGGTGCCCCTTCGACTCAAAAAAGCGCAGAAATGCAGAGCGGATTTCGTTTCCAGAGCGGATTTCCATGGCATATTCAGTGTAATTGAAGGAACGCAATGAAGGCTGGCTAAAGCTGAAGGGTGCGGGCTAGAGCTGAAGGGTACGGGCTTTAGGTGAAGGGTACGGGCTTTAGCTGAAGGGTACGGGCTTTAGCTGAAGGGTACGGGCT
>CAZXVX010000167.1:0-7199 GCA_964644105.1 uncultured Occallatibacter sp.
AATCCAGCCGAATGCGGGATTTGGGCCACCCATCCTGTAATGAAAACTCGGCAAAGTACCAGTCGGCTGACTATCGTTCGCCTGCGCTGATACACTTGCAGTGCAAGCAGATGCATTCGAAATGCCTGAATGAGATGCTGCCGGACTCAAAATGATTGAACTTCTGCCAACAAAATGATCGAACTTTTGCCAACAAAATGATTGAACTTTTGCCTTCTATATTATCGGCTGATTTCGCGCACTTGGCTGACCAGGTGGCCGCGGCGGAGCTTGGCGGCGGCACGGTGATCCACGTGGACGTGATGGATGGGCATTTTGTGCCCAACATTACCCTTGGGCCGCCCGTGGTAAAGAGCCTGCGCCGGTTTACGCGCCTGCCTCTGGATTGTCATCTGATGATCGAGAACCCGGACGAATTCATTCCCGCCTTTGCCCAAGCCGGGGCCGACTGGGTGAGCGTGCACTACGAGGCCTGCCGCCATCTGCACCGTTCGCTGCAACTGATTTCTCAGCATGGGATGAAGCCGGGGGTGGTGGTGAATCCGGCAACGAGCGTCGATCTGCTCACAGAGATCCTGCCCATGGTGCATCATGTGCTGGTGATGAGCGTAAATCCGGGCTTTGGCGGGCAGCAGTTCATTGAGTTTTCGCTGGACAAGATCCGGCGTCTGGCCCAGTTGCGGCAGGAGCTGGGGCTGGCATTTAGAATCGAAGTGGACGGCGGCGTGGCTCACGATACCGTGGAGCGGATCGTCCAAGCAGGAGCAGAGCTGCTGGTGGCCGGAAATGCGGTCTTCGGCGCCGGGCATCCGGAGCGGGATGCGCGGGCGCTGCTGGCGGCGGCGCGATTGGCCGCGGGGGAGTGATGGAACGGCTCTTAGCTGTTAGCTTTTAGCTTTCAGCTCTTAGCTCTGAATTTGCGGGTGTGCATCGAGGCACCTGGAATTGCAAGATGGAAACGCAAGCACTCCCAGTGCGGGAATGAAAAGCTAACAGCTAAGAGCTAAGAGCTGATTGTACAAGCGTGAAAAAGGCTTGTTGCCCACAATGGGCGGCGGCCGCAATGAGGGTTTATGAACCGGTTGACGTTGAAGATTGGCGCGGTATCGTTGGCGGCCCTGCTGCTCGGTGCAGTTGCGGCCCAGGCCAGAGACAAGCAGACCAAGCACAAGAAGAACGAGGACTTGAGCGCCAACCCGCTGGCTGGCGTGAAGTCCAAGCAGCCCGACAAGGAGCTCTTCGACAAGGCGATGATCGCCATGAAGAAGGGCCGGCTCGATGTGGCGCGGCTTGACCTGCAGACGATGCTCAACACCTATCCCGACTCCGAGTACCGGATGCGCGCCAAGCTGGCGGTGGGCGACACCTGGTTCAAGGAAGGCGGAACGGCGGCCATGACCCAGGCCGAAGCCGAGTACAAGGACTTCATCACTTTCTTTCCGGATGCTCCCGAAGCTGCCGAGGCGCAGATGAAGGTGGGTGACATCTACTATCAGCAGATGGAAAAGCCCGACCGCGACTATTCCAATGCGCAGGACGCCGAGCGCGAATATCGGACGATGATCAACATGTTCCCGGATTCGCCGCTGGTTCCGCGCGCCAAGCAGAAGCTGCGCGATGTGCAGGAGGTTCTGGCCGAGCGCGAGACCGGAATTGGCCTCTATTACATCAGCCGGGATAATTTTGTAGCTTCCATCGCGCGCCTCCAGACGGTGGTGGACACCTATCCGCTCTACTCCAAGAGCGATCAGGCGCTATTGGGGATTGGCGACGCATATGCCGGAGAGGCGCACGCGGTTCAGATTGCCACTATTCCCAGCGCGGTCAAGGAGCGAATGCGCGCGGTCTACCTGGATCGGGCGGCTGATGCGTACACCAAGGTGATTACCCGCTATCCGATGGCTCCTCATGTGGAAGATGCCCGCGACCGTCTGGTGGCCATGAACCGTCCGGTTCCCGAGCCCACCGAAGCCGCGCTGGCCGAGAATGACGCCGAGGAAAAAAGCCGCGAGCCGGTGCGTTTTACCGGCAAGACATTGGACATCTTCCGCCAGGGACCGTCGACGGTGCAAGCGGTTCACGTCGGCGAGCCGAGCCTGGACGATGCCAAGCGGACTCTGGCCCCGGAGATCACCAAAGAGAATATCGCGCTGTTCAATTCAGCCGTCGTCGCAGGCCGCCCAGTTGCCCCCGCGGATGCAGCCAAACCCACAGGCCCCAACGAGCCGCCACGCAGCGATCAGCCCAATTCAGCGCCATTGCAATTGGAGCGGCCTACCGGCGGAAGCAACTTGGGCGTTCAGGTGGTCAGCGCACCCAACTCTGCGCCCGCCGCCAGCCCGGTGGTCAAGCCCGTCGGTCCGGTTGACACCACCCTGCCGGCCGTGGAAAAGCCGGCCGAGGCTCCCGATCAGGTGAATGACGTGAAGCCCGGCACAACCCCGACAATAGCCGCCAATCCCGCCGACGCCAAAAAGAAGAAGGCGGACCTGAGCGACGAGTCCTCCAGCAAGAAAAAGAAGAAGAAGGGGCTTAGCAAGCTGAATCCCTTCTAAGAGCAGAATCGAGTGAGTTATGAATGAAGCCGGGCAATTCAAGCCCGGCTTTTCTTTTCTAAGTGAACAAGGATCAAATCGTTTCACAGCGGCTATGGCCTATGAACCACGGCTCCCAAGCCTGAACGCAAGCTCTTCAGAGTTGGTATTACAATTGAAAATGAAGTAATACCAGGAGGGCGATGTCCATGGAAACCACGCTTACCAGCAAGGGGCAGGTCACGATACCCAAGCACATTCGGGATTCTTTGAGCCTGAAGCCAGGTTGCAAGCTGACCTTTGACATCAACGACAACCTGGATCTGGTTTTGCGCCCCAACGGAACCGTCGCACAGCAGCGGCCGGACCGCTTTGATCGCGCAATTGGCGCGTCCGAGATCAAAATGGGTTGCACTACCGATGAGTACATGGAATTTCTGCGCGGCTATTCTGATGATCCTGCTTGATGCCAACATTATCCTCGACATCTGGGAACCGGATCCTGTCTGGAGCCAGTGGTCGGCAGTTCGGATGCGTGAACTCAGCGTCCTGCATGATTTGATCATCAACCCAATCATTTACGCGGAAATATCTGTTTCCTTCGCTGCATCGGTTACCCTGGACAATAAGCTGAAAGAAATGGGAGTGATCGTCGAGGATATCCCTCGGCTGGCCGCATTTTTGGCTGGCAAAGCATATGCTCGTTATCGCCGCCAAGGCGGGACGAAAGGCAATGTTCTGCCCGACTTCTTTATTGGGGCGCACGCCACCGTACTTGGATGCCCGTTGCTGACCAGAGACACGCGACGCTACGATGCCTATTTCCCCAACGTGCGGCTGATCGCCCCTCGGCAGGTTTGACGCTCCAACCTTGGCCTCCTATAATCCATCTAGTTCCTGCTGACGTCTCCGTCCGCATCTTTCCTCTCTCTGCTTGGTAAAATGCAGCGATCTGTGGAAGGTCCGCGGGGTTTCTCAGGTGACACAAGTTTTGTCTCTGCGTCCAAGCGTGGAGGGAATGACAGGACTTCCGAAGGAGTTTTTACCGCCCATGAAGCGTTTGTTCGCACTGATCGCCATGCTGGCCTCGGGCTTTGCCTTGAGTGCCGCAGCCCAAACTCTGCCAGCCCCCGCCGTAGAGGCGCCCGCCGGGCCTGCCAAGGTTGCCGTCATTGCCTTTCAGGTGGCTGTGGCCCAAACCAACGAAGGCCAACGCGACTTCTCTGATCTGCAAAAGAAGTATGCGCCCAAGGAGGCCGAACTCAAGGCTGCCGGTGACGAGATCGAGACCCTCACCAAGCAGTTGCAGACGCAAGCCGACAAGCTGAGCGATGCCGAGAAGGAAGCCAAAGCCAAGATCATTGACGACAAGACCAAGAAGGCGAAGCGCGATCTGGAAGATGCACAGAACGACATGAACCAGGAGATGCAGGAGTTGTACAACAGCCTGGCCACCAAGGTATACGATGTTCTGAACGACTACGCCACCAAAGAGGGATACACCCTGGTGCTGGACGTTGCACAGCAGCAGAATCCGGTGCTCTACGCGGCCGAGTCCACCAACATCACCAAGGCTGTGATTGAGGCCTACAATGTGAAGTCCGGTGTGCCCGCGCCTCCTGCTCCGCCGGCCGGTGCCGCGCCTGCGCGGACAACGCCCAAACCGCTTGCGCCCAAGCCCGCCACACACTAAGTTTGGCGCAGTTTAGCCGCTTACGACGCTTGCCAAGGCCCCGCCCGGCGGGGCTTTGGATTTCAGGAACCCTCCCGTGATCGCTTCGACCACGGCCCAACGCGCCAAGTGAACGCTCTCCAGGTTTGACGATTCTTACCTGGCGTTCTTAGAATTGAATCGCGTTGTCCTGCCTCCTGCGTCTGTCTTTTTCTTCTGTCCCGGCGGAATCCGGCGCAGAGTCTCTGAAGAGGGATTGAGGGCTTCTTCAGAGCTAGCCATGATTTGCGCGGGAACCAATCCCACGGGAATTCTAAAGGAGTTTTTTGATGCACATGAAAAGTTCGCTTGCACTGATCGTTACCTTGGCTTCCGGGCTTGCCCTGAATGCCGCTGCCCAAACCCTGCCTGCTCCCGCCCCAGCGGCGCCCGCCGGCCCGGCCAAAATTGCCGTCATTGCCTTTCAGGCGGCGGTTGCCCAAACCAATGAAGGCCAGCGCGACTCCGCTGACCTGCAAAAGAAGTTCGCGCCCAAGCGTGAGCAGCTTCAGGCGTTGAACACGGAAGTCGGCACCTTGACCAAGGAGTTGCAGTTGCAGGGCGACAAGCTCAGCGACGAGCAGCGCACCACCCGCACCCGCACTCTGGAAGAAAAGAAAAAGAAGTTGCAGCGCGACGCCGAAGACGCCGAGAACGAATTCAAGTCCGAGAGCCAGGAAGTTTTCAACGCCCTCGCCTCCAAGGTCTATGAAGTGCTTCTCAGCTATGCGCAGCAGCAGGGTTACTCGGTCGTTCTGGATGTCTCCCAAGAGCAGAATCCGGTGCTCTATGCCAGCCAGTCGACCAACATCACCAAGGTGATTATCGATGCCTACAACGTGAAGTCGGGCGTACCGGCTCCTCCGGCGCAGCCAGCCGCGGCGCCGGCTCCCAAGCCAGCCGCGCAATAACAGCGACGGCAGGCAATGGCTTCGAACGAGAGCAAAAGCCCCGCTGAGCGGGGCTTTTGCCGTCTGGGCTCCCGCCTGGAGGGGAGGTTCAAGAGTGGACGGGTTGTATGGTATTTACCGGTTTTTCGAACTCTTCTGTGGAAATCTATGTGGATTACTTCCGCCAATTCCAAGATGAAACTTGGTTTTTTTATCTTGTCAAAACCTATCCTTTTCTGGTAGCCGTAGTAACTCCTTATTTATCAATCACCATTGAATAGGTGCATCTGCCCGCTGCAGGGTTGATGAACCTTGGTATACAGTCGCGCACCCGTGCCCGTTATCCACAGATGCGCATCAATATTTGGTTAATCCAGGAGGCCGCGCGGGCAAGGACTTGAGCGCGTCTTCCACCTCCGCGAGGACAGATTGCCAGTCGTTGAGCCTCGGCTGCCGGAAGATGCGCAGCGTCGGATACCAGGGACTTTCCCTTCGCCCCCGCATCCATCGCCAGTCGGCAGTAAAGGGCAGCAGCAACCAGACCGGAAGGCCCAGGGCGGCGGCAATATGCGCGGTCGAGTTGTCGATGGTGATAATCATATCCAGCGCAGCGACTTGAGCCGCGAACCGGTCGATGCTGGCGAACTGATCGACTTGGCGGTCAATCACCAAAGGAGCATTCGCCGCTGCCGCCTGTTGCTCCAGCGCGTCAAAGTCTCCATATTGCAGACTGATCCAGCGCGTGCCGCCAAGGGCGAAGAGCGGAGCAAATTCATTTAGAGCGATAGAGCGTTTGCGGCCGGTCTTCTGGTTCTTCGTTTGCCAGGCCAGTCCGGCCAGCCGTCGTCCATCGGCATAGCGTGAGCGAAAGATCTCCCGCTCAACCGCATCGGCTTTAAGATACGGCGAAACCGTAGCAGCAAAGGCGGCATCGCTTTTGCGGAAGAGTCCCGGCAGACTGCCGATGGGCAGGTGAGCCGAGAAAAGATCGGCCGGCGCTTCGGCGGGCTTGCTGCCGGAGACCACCTCGATCTCCGGAAAGGAACGGGCAAAGAGCGGCTGGAGCCGGGGATCGCAATCGAGTGTGATGCGGCAGCCGGTGCCGAGCGCGTCCGGAAAGAGTCCGGCAAACTGAATCTCGTCGCCGATGCCCTGCTCGCCCCAGAGCAGCAAGCGGCCTGACTCCAGCTTTTCGCCTGTCCATTGCGGCTGCGGGTAGACTCGCCGGGGCGTGTCGTGATCGGGCGACTGCCAGCGATGCTCGTAGTCGCGCCAGCCGCTCGAAAAGTCGCCGCAGCGCAGTTCGACCAGCGCCTGGGCAAAGCGCGCCTGGGGATAATCCGGCTTGATTTCGAGCGCCCGCCCCATCGCCGCCAGCGCCTCCGGCATAAGGCCCAGCTCCTCAAAGATGCATCCCAGATTGTAATGCGCCTCGGCGTAATGGGGTCGCAGCTCGATCGCCCGTCCAAAGCTGGCCTCAGCCTCCACCAGCCGGTCCATCGTGTGCAGCGTGTTGCCCAGGTTATAGTGCGCCTCAGGTAATTGCGGCTTCAGCTCAATGGCGCGCCGGTAGCATTCCAGCGCTTCTTCCAATCTGTTCTGGGCATTGCGTAGGTTACCCAGGTTGTAACTGGCTTCGGCGTAATCCGGCTTCAGAGCGAGTGCCTGCAGGTAACAGGCCTCGGCCTCCTCGAACCGGCCCATCGCCAGCAGCGTGTTGCCTAGATTGCTGTGATAAACAGCCGCATCCGGCTTCAGCTCGAGCGCGCGCCGATAGCTGGCCACGGCCTCCTCCAGCCGTCCCAGCGCCTGCATCGCGTTGCCGTAGTTAAAGTGAGCCTCGGCAAACTCCGGTTTACAGGCGATCGCTCGCGCATGGCTGGCCGCAGCCTCCTCCAACTTGCCCTGCGCCTGCCGAATGTTGCCCAGGTTGACGTGCGCCTCGGCCAGGTTGGGGTTCGAGCGAAGCGCCAGGCGGAAGCTCGCTTCGGCCTCTTCGCGCCGCCCCCGCGCCTCCAGGATGACGCCCAGATTCATCCGCGCCTCGGCCAGATTCGGGTTGAT
>CAZXVX010000168.1:0-7117 GCA_964644105.1 uncultured Occallatibacter sp.
GGCGGTTGATACCATTCTGATTCCATCGGGCGCAACCTTCAACGACACGGGCGATGCCGCGGTCGAATAACGATGCGGCGAAGGCTGGTCCATCTATCTCTCCATTGAAAAATGAGCGTTGCAACGCAAAAAAGAATCAAATTGTCGATGTCGTCCAGGAGCGCTTTGATAACCGGCTCTTCTGATTTGGGAAGTGGTGAGCACTAGCGCGGGCGCGGGCGAGGACGCCCGCACGACAGCCGGTCTGGAGACCGGCGCTACGAAGGGCTGGCACTACGAAGGGCTGGCGCTTTCAAGGGCCGGCGCTACAATTCAGACCGGCGCTACAATTTACGGATAAGTTCTAAAGCCGCGCCCTTTCAAAACCTTTCCATCATCAGAGGTTCCTTGGCACTTTACTCCTGTTGGCCCCTTTGAGGGGCCACTAACAGGAAAGCTTCCGGCTTTGCCGGGGGATATTTACTCCTGTTCGTTTTGCCAACCGGCAAAGTTGAACCAAGCGGTAGATCGACTTCATGCCAAAAGGCGGAATCTGTTTGGAGTTGCTTTTACGCACGGAGACTAAAAACATCTTCCATGCGATATAGTGATCTAGGGAAGCTCTGATTAAGTTTCATGTTCAAAGAAACCTTCCCTCGGGGGCTAAAGCCCGCATTTCATTAGAGCCACTTGCGGCGCAGCTAAAGCCGCGCCCTTTCAAAACAGCGACTTATTCAGAGGCTCCCTAGATGATTTCCCGCGTCTTCAAAGCGTTCTCATTTTTAATGCTGGCCGGCTGCGCGTTGCTCGCTCTGGCACAAGGCACCGCGACCGGTCCCAGCCCCGCCAATCCGCGCGACTTTGATGCTACGCAATTTGGAGATCTTGTCGTCCTTGGTCCCAACTGGCTCTTTGCACCCGGCGACAACCCGGCGTGGGCCTCGCCAACTTTGGACGACAGTCACTGGAAGACCATCTCGACGGAGAGGCCGCTGACAGAGTACGGCTATCGCGATCTTCATTTTGCCTGGTACCGGATGCACATCCAACTGCGCCCCGCCACGCGCAATTTGATGATTGGGATCAACGATATCAACGGCAATTACGAGGTCTATGCCAACGGCATTCGCCTTGGAGGCAGCGGCAAGATGACGGAGCGGCTGCTGATCGAGCAGGAGTCGCTGGTCAACTATATGGTCCCCGAAAATCTGTTGAGGGAGCAAGGCGATCTTGTGCTGGCCATTCGCTGCGCAGTCAACTGGGGATCGAGCATAGGGCATGGCGCCAGCACGCCCCTCAGATTCGAATCGGTTCTTCTCCTCGGTCAAGAGTCGGCGCCAATGATCGCCAGCTTTGATGCAGCTCACATGGGTGGGCCGGAGTTGCTGCTCGGCATTGTGGCCCTGCTTGCCGGCATGATTTCATTCGCGCTTTATTTTGCGCTGCGCACGCAGTTGGAGTATCTGGCAATCGGCATCTATCTGCTCACTGACAGTGTGATGATGGCTTTGCAGCTTTGGCTTTATGTTGGCACGTTCTCTTTTCCTATCCATTATCTCGATTTTGTTCTGGTGAGCGTATTGACGATTGCGCTGATCGAGTTTGTGCGCCTGGTGCTGCATCTGCCGCGCACCCGCTGGTTGGTTTTGATGGAGGTGGTTTGTTCGCTGGTTTTCCTGTTGACTCCGCTGAACACCCTCGGAATCATTTCGAACACGCTCAATTCAGTGTTTTTTATTCCTATCCTGGTGATGAAAGTCGTTCTTCCTGTGCTGCTGCTGCGAGGCCGGGTGAATGGCAACCGGGAGGCCGGCTTGCTGCTGCCGGCTATCCTTCTCGGCTGCCTGGCCGACTACTGGTACTTCCTACGCAATCTGGCCTATTACACACACCTGAACGGTCTGCTTCCCTATTTTCCCTTTTACATTGACCTGGGAAGCTATCAGATAAATTTCTACCGCGTCGGCGATTTCTTTTTCGATATCTTCATTTTGATCTTCCTGGTGCAGCGCACGGTGCGCATTGCCCGTGAGCGCAACCGCGTGGCTGCCGAGTTGGAAGCCGCGCGAACTGTGCAGCAGATCCTGATTCCCGACGAGGTTCCTGTTCTTCCCGGCTTTGTTTTGCAAAGCGTCTACAAACCCGCCGGCCAAGTGGGCGGAGATTTCTTTCAGATTTTGCCCATCCAGAACGGCGGAGTGCTGCTGGTGATCGGCGACGTGAGCGGCAAGGGATTGCCGGCGGCGATGACTGTTTCGTTGCTGGTGGGTACGGTACGCACGCTGGCGCACTATACTGAAAGCCCCGGCGAGATTCTGGCGGCGATGAATCATCGCATGCTGAGCCGCAGCAACGGCGGATTCACCACCTGCCTGGTGCTGCGCGCGGATAGGAACGGCAAACTCACCATTGCCAATGCCGGGCACCTCTCGCCGTATCTCAACGGCAAAGAGCTGTCGCTCGAAAATGGTTTGCCGCTGGGCTTGAGTGAAAAGACTGCCTATGCCGAGAGCACTTTTCAACTGGCTGCGAATGAGCAGCTCACCCTGCTGACCGATGGTGTGGTGGAGGCGCGTGACAAAAACGGGGCGCTATTTGGCTTTGATCGTGCTGCCTCCGTCAGTCTTCAGTCTGCGGAAGCGATTGCAGAGGCTGCGCAGGCCTTTGGCCAAGACGATGATATTACCGCAATGACATTGGCGCGGCTTTAACTGCGCCCCTCGTGGCAGAAGATAAATGCGGGCTTGAGCAGCCGGGGGAGTGTTTGCTGGAAAGAAAGAACTTGATCCGAGGTTCCATAAACCTTTTTTGGGAGCGCAATGAACCCATGAAACGCATCATCAGACTCGCCTCACTTTTCACCATTCTTGCCATTCTCTGTCCGCTTGCTCTTGCGGCGCAAACCATTCAAGCCCTCGATCCTGCGCTCGAAGCGCGCATCGACCGCATCGCCGCACAAGTGCTGCAGCAGACTGGCGTGCCTTCGGCTTCGGTGGCCGTAATCCAGCACGGCAAGCTGGTCTATACCCACGCTTACGGCAGCGCGCGGCTGGCCAGCGGCTCGGCGCCTGCTCTTGCCGCCACGCCGGAGATGCGCTACTCGATTGGGTCGATCTCCAAGCAGTTCACCGCCGCGGCAATTCTGCTGCTGCAAGAGGAGGGCAAGCTCTCGCTGGACGACGCGGTGGGCAAGTACGTCCCGGGCCTCACGCGCGGCAACGAGGTGACCATCCGGCAGATTCTCTCCCACACCTCCGGCTATCAGGATTACTGGCCGGAAGATTACGTGATGACCACCATGCTGCCCAACGTGAGCGCGCAGCAAATCCTTGACGGCTGGGCCAAAAAGCCGCTGGATTTTGAGCCGGGAACCGAGTGGCAGTATTCGAATACCAACTTCGTCATTGCCGGGCGCATCGTGGAGCAGGTGACCGGCGCGCCGCTGATGGAGTTCCTTACGCGGCGCATCTTCCGTCCGCTGGGAATGCAGTCGGTGTGGAACTCGGACGAGGCCAAGCTCACCCAGGCCGACGCCACGGCATACTATCGCCACGCTCTTGGCCCGCTGCGCCAAGCGCCCAAAGAGGGCAGGGGCTGGATGTTCGCCGCCGGCGAGCTGGCCATGACGGCGCACGACTTGGCGCTGTGGGATGAGAGCCTGATTGCGCAGTCAATCCTCAAGCCGGAGAGCTACCGGCAGATGTTTACCGAGGTCAAGCTGAAGAACGGCAAGGGCACGGAATACGGGCTGGGCGTGGAGGTGGTTGACCGCAAGGGCCATCGGTCGATTGAACATTCGGGCGAGGTCTCCGGCTTTGTCGCCGATAACGTGGTGATGGTGGATGACGGCGCGGCGGTGGTGGTGCTCACCAATCAGGACGCCATTGGCGCGGCCTCAAAGATTGCGCATTTGGCTGCTCCGGCGGTGGCTGGCCTGCCGCTTACCGATGCCGAAAATCAGGCGCTGGCGATCTTCCGCGGCTTGCAGCAGGGGCGCATTGACCGTAGTTTGCTGGCTCCCAACCTGAGCGAGTATTTTACCGCCGAGGCGCTGGCTGATTTCCAGGCGAGCCTGGCGCCGCTGGGCGAGCCGCTCAGCCTGCGCCAGACCACCGACGAACTGCGCGGCGGCATGACCTTCCGCGGCTTTGATATTGTTTATCCCGGCAAACGGCTGCGCCTGACTACGTATACGTATCCTGACGGCAAGCTGGAGCAGTATCTGGTGGCCCCGGCGGAGTGATTGCTTTCATCCTCGGGGCGGCTTGGCTCGGCAGTGCAACGGCCTGAAGTGTCCCTTCAGCGTCCAGCCCGCTCACTCGCATCCGCACCAACTGGTTGGCTTCCAGGCCTCCCACCAGCACGACCGGCAGAAAATTCTCGGTCAGTGCCGCTGAGCGCCCCCGCGCGGCCAGCTCGGCAGGCGTGTGGAGCACGATGGCCTCCAGCTCCCGGCCGATGAAGCGTTGGCGGTGAGCTTCAGTTTTTTCGGAGGCCAGAAGGCGCAGCGCGGCCATCCGTTCCTCGATGACCTGGCGCGGGACAGGCTGCTCGGCGTGCATCGTCCAGCCGGGTGTGCCCGGGCGTGGTGAAAAGGGAAACAGATGCAGGTAGCCAAAGGGCAGCGTCTGGATGAGTGAGACCGTCTCCTCAAATTCAGCCGTGCTCTCGCCGGGAAAGCCCACCATCACATCCGCGCCCAACGTCAGCTCAGGCCCAGCGGCTTTGAGCAACGCCGCAACTTTTTCCGCGTAGTGCCATGGGCGATAGCGCCGGTGCATGCGGCGCAGCACGGCGTCCGAGCCGGACTGAAGCGGCAGATGGGCGTGGCGCGCCAGTCGGTTGCCGCCGTACTCGGCCATGATGGCGAACAGCTCAACGTCCCAATCCATCGGTTCTATGGAACTGAGGCGCAGGCGCGGCAACTCAGTTTGCTTAAAGATAGTGTGCAGCAGCCGCGCCAGCGTGAGTTTGGCAACCGCTTCAGCGCCGGAGAAATCCCGTCCCCAGCGGCCAAGGTTGATTCCGGAGAGCACCAATTCCTTGCCGCCGGCGGCGACAAAACCTTCCACCTGCCGGAGAACCGCGGCGGTGGGCAGACTTTTGGATGGCCCTCGCGTGGCTGGTATCACGCAAAAGGTGCAGCGATTGCCGCAGCCCTCCTGAATCTTCAGGTTAGGCCGAGTCTGCGCGCCGGGGGTGATCTGCGCTTCTTCCAAAAAGGAGTGGGCAAAGCGGTCATCGGCCCATATGGGCGACAGTGATTGGACAGGAATGAATTGCGGCGGCGGCGCAGGGGCTGGCAGCAAGTCAGTTTTGAATCCGGAGGCGTCTTCCTCAGGGGCTAAAGCCCGCGTTTCTATCGAGCCATTTGTGGCACGACTAAAGTCGTGCCCTTTCAAAGCCACGCCATCTGGATATTGAACCAGTCCGGCAATGATCTCCGGCGCGAGGGCCTTGTGGCTGTTGCCGATGACGGCAGAGACGCCCGACAGGCCGGACAGCTCCTCCGGCGCGCGCTGTGCGTAGCAGCCGGTGACCACGATCTTGGCCTCGGGGTTCAGCCGATGGATGCGGCGGATGAAGGCGCGCGCCGAACGGTCAGCCTCTGCCGTTACGCTGCACGTGTTCACTACCACCACATCAGCCGCCGAAAAATCTTCTGTGCAAAGTCCCTCGGCATGCAGACGGCTGCTGACCGCCTCGCCGTCAGCCCGCGCCGCCCGGCAACCGAAGTTCTCCACATGAAAGCTGACCGCCATGCTTCCAGTTTATCGCCCGCCCAATCGGCGCGCGCCTCCTCCGTTATACTGGAAGAGACAAACCGATTCGCAGATTGATCTCCCAAGAGATGACCCAGCCCGCCGCCGACGCCTCCAAACCGCTTTCAGAAGAAGAGAAGGGCAGTGCGTGGCACATTATCGGCTTTGTTTACTTCACGTTTATTGCGTATCTCTCGTTGGGACTGCCGCTGGCGGTTCTGCCGCCCTATGTCCACCTGGGCATGGGCTACAGCACAACGATCGCCGGCCTGGTCATCAGTATCCAGTACATTGCGACGCTGGCCAGCCGCCCCTGGGCCGGACGCATCAGTGACCGCGTCGGCGCCAAGGTCTCCGTTCTGTGGGGAATGGGAGCCTGCGCGGCCAGCGGAGCGGTGCTGATCGGCGCGGCGGCGCTGCACTCGATCCCTTGGCTGAGCCTGGCGGTGCTGTTGCCCAGCCGGCTGCTTTTGGGAGTAGGCGAAAGCCTGGGCTCAACCGGCTCAACGCTCTGGGGCATCAGCAGCGCTGGCCATAAGAACATGGCCAAGGTGATCTCATTCAACGGCATCGCCACCTACGGCGCCATGGCGCTGGGCGCGCCGCTGGGGGTGGTGCTCGACCAGTTTGCGGGGCTGGGCGGAATCGGCCTGCTGATTCTGCTCATCTGCGCCTTCAGCCTGCTGCTGGCCAGCCGCAAAGCTCCGGTCCCGGTGACGCATGGGGAGCATCTGCCCTTCCGGGAGGTGATGGTCCGCGTGGCGCCGCATGGCCTTGGACTGGCGCTGGGCGGCGTCGGCTTCAGCGTGCTGGCTACCTTTGTCACGCTCTTTTATGCCAGCCGCCACTGGACGGGCGCCGCTCTCTGCCTGACGGCCTTCGGAGCGGCTTTTATCGGCGCGCGCCTGCTCTTCATCCAAACCATCAATCGCTTTGGGGGATTTCCGGTGGCCATCGTTTGTCTCTCGGTGGAATCACTGGGGGTTCTGCTGCTGTGGCGCGCCGATGCGTCGTGGATGGCCTTCAGCGCCGCCGCCATCACCGGCTTCGGCTTCTCGCTGGTCTTTCCGGCTATTGGCGTGGAGGCCGTCAAGCGCGTGCCGGAACACGGCCGCGGAACCGCGCTGGGCGTCTTCACCGCCTTCTCCGACGTCTCGTTCTTTTTGGTGGGAGTGATTGCCGGCAAGCTCATTGGCCAATACGGCTACCCAAGCGCCTTCCTCTTTGCGCTGCTCTCGGTGCTGACCGCGCTGGGAATCGTCGTGGTGCTGCGGCAGATGCACCTGAAGATGATTGCCGCCGCCACGCCGGCTGCCGAGATTCTGGATCCATCTGAAGTTTGAAGAGCAAAGTTGAGGGGGTAGGAGCGGCGCTCT
>CAZXVX010000169.1:0-7110 GCA_964644105.1 uncultured Occallatibacter sp.
AATAAGGGCGCTTGTCTCCTATAATCCTCTCCATGGGCCTGAACGAAGATTCGCCAATTTTTCCGGTACCGGAGCCTGAAGCCATGGCTCCGGCATCCGCGATTCGCCGCGTTAGCGAGTTGCGCGCAGAGTTGCGCCGGCACGAACATTTGTACTATGTGATGGATGCGCCGGAGATTTCCGACGCCGGCTACGACGCGCTGATGAATGAGTTGAATGCGCTCGAAGCCGCGCACCCGGAGCTGCTTACGCCTGATTCGCCCACCCAGCGCGTGGGCGGAAAGCCGGCCGAGGGCTTCAAGAAGGTTGCCCACTCGCGGCCGATGCTCTCGCTGGACAATGCTTACTCGATAGAGGATTTGGCCACCTGGGATGCGCGCTGCCGCGAGCTGGCGGGCTCGCTGCCCATCGAGTACATGGCCGAATTGAAGATGGACGGTTTGAGCGTGGCTTTGCGTTATGAACCCGTGGTGAAAGTCGAGAATTCTGAGGACCGTCCCTCAGGGGCTAAAGCCCAACCTTTATTTACAGCGACCTCCGGCACGACTGAAGTCGTGCCCCTTCAAAACACTACTTTGACTCCAGGCAGTAATGAGGCTGCGGAGGGCGGCGGCGCGCGGCTGGTTTCTGGCCTGACGCGCGGCGACGGCCAAACGGGCGAGGACGTGACCACGAATATTCGCACCATCCGCAGCGTGCCGCTGACAATTGCGGCGGAAAAGCTGGCAAAGGCTGGCCTACCGCAGGGTTTTGAGGTGCGCGGCGAGGTGATTCTTCCCACAGCGGCTTTCGAGCGGCTGAACGAGGAGCGCGAGCTGCAGGGTCTTGCCTTGGCCGTGAATCCACGCAACGCCGCCGCCGGAACGTTGCGCACGCTGGAGCCGAGCATCGTGGCCAGCCGCCGCTTGGACTTCTACGCATACTTCCTGTTGGTGGAGGGCGAATATTGGCCGCAAGGGCAACGCGTGACGCTGGACACTCTCGCTGCCCTCGGCTTCCGCGTCAATCCAAACCGCAAGCTGCTCTCCTCGGTCGAGGAAATGACCGCATTCATTGACGAGGCCGACGCCATGCGCTCGACTCTCGGCTACGAGATCGACGGCGTGGTGCTCAAAGTTGATTCACACGCCGCGCAGCAGCGGCTCGGTTCGACCGGCCGCGCCCCGCGCTGGGCGATTGCTTACAAATTCACGGCCCGCTCCGGCATCACGCAGGTCAATTCGATCACCGTGCAGGTGGGCCGCACCGGTAAACTGACGCCGGTGGCCGAGCTGACGCCGGTCTTTATCGGCGGGACAACCGTCAGCCGCGCCACGCTGCACAACGCCGACTTCATCGAGCGACTGGGCCTCAGGCTGGGTGACTGGGTCAAGGTCGAGCGCGGCGGCGATGTAATTCCAAAAGTCGTTGAAGTGATTGAAGATAAAGAACATCCGCGTGGCATCTTCCGCTTTGAGTTTCCGATGGTTTGTCCGGAGTGCGGTAATGCGGCTGTGCGGGCGGAGGAAGAGGTGGACTTCCGCTGCGTCAATGCCAATTGCCCAGCCAAGTTGCGCGAGAGCCTGCTGCACTTCAGCGAGCGCAAGGTGATGAACATTGAGGGGTTGGGCGAGGCGGTGGTGCAGCAGTTGCTGGAGCGCGGGCTGGTGCACAGCGTTGCGGACCTTTATGCGCTCACCTCCGAGCAGTTAGTAGGACTGGATCGCTTTGCGGAGAAGTCGGCGCAGGCGCTGCTTGAAGAGATTAAACGTTCCAAAGAAGCGGGGCTGGCGCGCGTGCTGGGAGGATTAGGCATACGCTTTGTGGGCGAGCGCACAGCGGAGTTGCTGGCCGAAGAGTTTGGATCGATGGAGGCGCTGCGGGCGGCAAGCGCGGAAGAATTAGAGCGCGTTGAGGAAGTAGGTCCGTGCATCTCGCAGGCAATCTTGGAGTTTTTTGAGCAGCCGGCTAATCTTGCGCTCATTGAAACTCTCCAATCGGCCGGGGTGAAGATGACGGCGGAGAAGCGGCAGCGCTCGGCACAACTGGCGGGATTGACCTTTGTGCTGACCGGCACATTGCCAACGCTCACCCGCGACGAGGCCAAGGCGCGGATTGAGGCGGCAGGCGGAAAGACGGCGGGGTCGGTGAGCAAAAAGACCAGCTACGTGGTGGCCGGCGAGGAGGCAGGATCGAAGCTGGAGAAGGCGCGCGAGCTCAAAGTTCCCGTGCTGGATGAGGCTGGGCTTCTGGCGCTGCTTGCAGGCACGGCTCCCATGCGGTGATTTCCGCCTGATCCCCGCGGGATGTTGTATCGCGCAAGTGAAATTTCGCGGTGACCATCAAGGGCGCTAAAGCTAAAAGAATGAGCATCAAATCCGACCACATGGTAGCCTCGCATCGCAGTTCCGGCGGTAAAGGGTTTCTAATTGAAGCGGCGGCGGGCGGCAATGCCGGTACGCCGCTCGACGGAGCGTGATTCGCGTTCGCGCTCCCGCTCCCAGGCGGCGGCGCGCCAGTTGCGCGAGGCATAGCGGGGCGACTCATCGACCGGCGCTGGAATCTCTTCGACGCGCGGCCGCGGCGGGGAAGTAACCAACTCCATGGGTGCGCGCAGCGAGGGCCGGGCGGCGGCAGCGGGAACAACCGGGGTTGCAGGCACCATGGGCCGCACCGGGAGAATGGGCACTGGCGTGGAAATCAACCGCGCGGAGGATTCAACATCTTGATAAGCGGCATTGGAGGTCAGGCTGGTGTCTGGGCCAACCGCCTGCTCAATGAACTCGTCTTCGGCCTCGATTGCGGCCACCCGCGGAACGCGCGCCGTCAGGGTTTTGGCTAGGAAGTCGTCCACCAGCTTGTGCAGGCATGTTTGGCCGCAGAGATGCTTTGAGCCGGGACGCAAGCGGTTGCGCGAGTTCCACCCGCTTACCCGCAGCTCTCCACTTTGCTCGCAAGCCACAAACCAGTGGTTGGTCTGCTTCTTCTCTGTTCCGCAGATGTCGCAAGATATTGCTTGACGGATCACTGCACTTCCCCCCTGTCCGTGCAAACCCAATGGCGGTTTGGCCCATCGCTGTCCCGCCATGGCGGACGACCGGAGGCACCCGGCCACAATCCAGCATCACCGCTTAGACGAGTCCGGCAAAGCACTGCTGGCTGCGTCTACCTCTATTTCATCGTGTTTCCGAGGGAATCAGTGAGAGTTGTACAGAAAGAATCCAGTAGTGCGGCAAACATGGACAGCGAGGCTCAGACTGGTTCTGAATCGGAACCCAGGGGAGAGATTTGTGGAAAAATATCCAGAAATATTCTTTTGGGATTATTTGAAACTGTAGCGCAAGCCTTCAGGCCAACAATAACGTGGGCCTTCCGGCCCACGTTTGCTTATCCGATAGAAGTTCTTCACTCGGCCACGGGGCTAGTGGGTTTCCGGCCGTGGCGCAAAGTAGCCCTTGCGCGTGCGCACCTGGTAGCTACGGTTTTTGCAGTATAGGTAGATGGGGCGAAAAGCACCGTTTTCTTTGAAGTCAGCGGGCGTGTAGGTGAGCGCGTACTGGCTGCGCAACTCTTCTTCAATACTGCTGAAACTGATGGACATATCCTCGACCGAAGGAGGAAAGAAGGCCTGTCCGCCGGTCTCCGACGCCATCTTGGACAAATTGTCGTCACTCTTGCCGCGGCTGGGCGTCCAGTTGGTGCTGACGGCATAAATAATGGTGTCAGCACGCTGACATTCCTTGATGGCTTCATCAATGTAAACACGGCTCACGGTGTCCTCGCCGTCGGAGATCAGCACCATCGCCTTGCGCACCGGGTCGGGTCCGCGCTCGGTGAGCAGTTTGTCGCGGCAGGCCAGGTAAACAGAGTCGTATAGAGCCGTGCCGCCGGCGGGACGTATGCGGTTCACTCCGGTCTGCAGTGCGTCGATGTTGTTGGTCCAGTCCTGGTCAAAGGTGGCCGTATCGGCAAAGTCCATTACAAAGGCGCGGTCGCTTTTGGCTTTGAGGATCTTCAGCAGGAACTCGACAGCGGACTGCTGCTCGAACTCGAAGCGCGTGTGAATCGATGTGCTGGAGTCGATCAGGATGCCTACGCGTAGCGGAAGATTGATCTGCTGATGGAAGCTGGTCACCTTCTCCGGCCCCTTCTGGTCATCAAGCAGTTGAAAATCATTTACATGCAGATCGGGTATATAGTGGCCGTGCTTGTCAGTCACGGTGAAGATGAGGTTGACCTCATTGACGCTCTTGACAATTGTAGGAACGCTCACTTCCGTAGGCTGATCAGCGGGTTGCGGAGTTGCGGTGGGATGCGCAACCGGCGGAGGCGCGGGTTGCTGGGCGTGCAAGGTGGCGAGCGCAAAGACTGCCGCAAAGACGAGAGGTAAAAACTTTCTATTCATGGCGATTTCATTTTATCAAGGGCGGCTCATCTTTGATACAGGGAACAGGGATCAGGGAACAGGGATCAGGGATCAGGGATCAGGGATCAGGGATCAGGGAACAGGGAATAGATTGTCAGCCTTGCAGCGTGGCCAGAAATGCCTCCAGCTCGGCGGGCAGCGGGGCTTCAAGATGGAGCAGCTTGCCGGTGGCGGGATGAGCGAATTCCAACTGCGCGGAATGAAGAAAGTTGCGCCCCAGGCGAAGGCGCTCCGGCTCGGCATTGCGGCGCGCGGCCTTGGAGGTTGCCGCGTTGGAGGCGACCTGGTCAGTGAGATGGCCTGATCCGCCATAGAGCGTGTCGCCCACCACCGGATGGCCGATGGAGGCCATGTGCACGCGAATCTGATGGGTGCGGCCGGTTTCGATGCGCACGCGAACCAGCGTGAATTTGCCGAAGCGGTTGGCTATGCGGCGAACGACCTCGTAGTGGGAGACAGCGGTGCGGGCGTCGCCGGGGGGATTGGTCATCATGCGGGTGCGGCGCAGCGGATCGCGGCCCAGGCTTGAGTTGATGGTTCCCTTGGCGCGTGCCAATTCGCCCTGGACGAGCGCGATGTAAGTCTTTTTAATCTGACGGCTTGAGAAGAGTTCGGCCATGGCGGAGTGGGCGCGGTCGTTTTTAGCCACAACGATCAGGCCGCTGGTGTCTTTGTCCAGGCGATGCACGATGCCGGGGCGCAGGTCGCCACCGGTGGCTGAAAGCTTCTTGAAGCGAAAGAGCAGGGCATTGACCAGCGTGCCGCGGCTGCGCTCGTCCTCATTTTGGCCGGAGCCGGCGTGAACCATCATTCCGGCCGGCTTGTTGACGACTGCCAGATCCTCGTCTTCGTAGATCACGTCGAGGGGAATCTCTTCCGGCGTGGCTTTGAGCGGGGCGGGATGCGGCTCGCCGGTTATGTCAATGCGCTCGCCTCCGCGCAGCTTGAGCGAGGCCTTTTCAACGCGACCGTTGACGAGGACGCTGCCCTGGTCGATGAGGAGCTGAACGCGCGAGCGGCTGACGCCTTCGATCTGCGAGACGAGGAATTGGTCGAGGCGCTGGCCTTTGGCTTCAGGGGATGCTTCAATGGTGCGCAGTTCGGTCATGGGATGCCTCGATCTCTATTGTTGCAGCTTTGCGCTCCATGAGCATCAGGCCGCCCGCAAGGAGCAATAGAACAGCCGCTGCTTGCGGACCGTCGAGCGCACCGCCGAACAGCCCGCCGCGGCCTTCGGAGTCGCGCCAGAACTCGGTGAGGAAGACGATAACGACAGTGCCGAGCAAGAAGAGTCCGGCCAGATCACCCACTTGACGGCGGCGGGGCAGCCAGAAGAGCAAGCAAGCCGAAAGCATGAGAAAGCCCAGAGCCGCGTAGGCCTGGACGGGATGCACGCTGACACCGAGCGGAGCGCCGCTCCAAAGCGCGGCCAGCGGGTGGGTGTACGTGACAGCCCAGCGGACGGAGGATTCGGTTCCAAAGCCGGAACCGGCGAGTAGCGCGCCCAGTTGCTCGCAGGCGAGTCCGAGGGCTAATGGCGCGGCGAGCGCGTCGGCTGTCGAGCTGGGCGGCAACTGTTGCCAGCGGGCGTAAAAAAGGGCTGCCAAGGCCGCGGCCAGCGCTCCGGCGGCGGCGAGCAGCGGATGATGAACCATGGCCAGCGCCAGCAGCCAGGAGTGATGCAGGCGCAGCGCGCTCCAGTTTAGGGCGATGAGCAGCAGCCGCGAGCAGAGGAGCGCCGCAAAAAGGGCGAGGATGCAGAGGTTCCAGATTTTGGCGGTGTCGAGACTCAGAGAGCGTGCCGTGCGCTGCGCCAGAAAAAGAGCGGCAAGCACGCCGACGGCCGCCATTGTGCCGTACGAGGAAATGATGAGGGAACCGAATTGAAGGAGGACTGGATGCACCAATCTCAGGATACGGCATGAACACGGCACGCAGAGTTGATGCAGAAAGGCAGAAACCGACCCGCGGGGCCGTGGGGTAGATGCGCCGGTGAACCCTTCCTAAGAAGGTGGAGCTCTCCGCGGTTCATTAGGCATTCCGGACTGGCGGACACGGCACACAGAACCGATTGTCGAGTTAAGCCCCTGTTCAATGAATGTTGGTTCAACCAGCGTTGATCGCCCACCTGCTTTGCAGGCCGGTTTCTATTGCGAATAGTAGAAGGAGTGGAGCGGAATTACAAGTCTTGTAGTTGGGCTGGCTTTGTGGTAGTTTTTACGGCTGGATTTTTTTGGACGGCACCGCAAACTTTGAATTGTGTAATGCCCGCTCCAGTACAGTTTGTGCAGGTCTGGAGACCTGCACGACAGCCGCTCTGGAGAGCGGCGCTACGGTACACGGGGCGCTACAATACACGGGGCGCTACAATGCTCGGATAAGTTTCAATCCGGGCTATCGGCGGATTTATCCGCTTCAGGGGCGGGCTTACGGCTGGCGGCTATCGCGATCAGTTTCTTGAGTTTGCCTTCGATATTGGCGTCGCCCACATGCTGATCTTCCAGCACTCCATCGGCGTCGATGGTGAAGGTGGCGGGAATGGCGGTCACATTGAATTGCTTGGAGATGGTGCCGTTGAAACCGCCGTCGCGATATTGCAGCCAGTTCATCCCGTTCTTTTCGACGAACGCTTTCCATTTGGCATCGTCGTCATCCAGACTGACACTGAGGACGACGAAGGGCTGGCCGTCAAACTTTTTGGCGAT
>CAZXVX010000170.1:0-7036 GCA_964644105.1 uncultured Occallatibacter sp.
TTTGATCGGGAGGCAAGGCAAGCACTTGATGGCGCTCTCCCAACCTGGCCAGTGATTGATTGAGCAGCTCTTGCAATTCGGCTGAGGAGAGGTCGGCATCGATGCTTCCTTGCGCGCAATAGAGACTCATTCAGGCAACTCCAATTTTTTCAAGCCGTAAGCAAGCAGAACCAGGATCAACATCGAAACGAGAAAAAGACAGGCGGAGAATTCAAAGAGGGAGGCATGGCGCCCTGCCAATTGCACAATATCACCAGCGCAGAGCATCATCAATGGAGAATCCCTCTGATTTTCTGATCCACGATATGCTCTTTCACCGCATCGCTTCGCAAGCCTCCAACAACCCGATTCTAGTCGCTCGGATGGAGACGATTACCTCGTCGATGTACGAAAAGCGCCGGAAAAGCGTGGAGCACTCGATCGACCTGCGCGTCATCCGCGGGCGCGACCACGCCCCGCGACAAATGTATTTGATTTGACGCACAGAACGATCTGAATTCCGCGCAAGCCATTTCCAGCCAAATGAAACCGAATTCCAGAAAATACTTTTTCTTGTAAACAACCGTCTTTTCGATAGATGAAAATAGGTTGTCTTCAATTGTGATCAGACCACTAGAATGCATATTCATAGCCATGCAGGTCAAGTTGAAAGAATGGAAATCGCGACGCCTGTCCTCAATAGATCAACCAGTTGTCGAGGCTATCATTGACTTTGCGAAGCTCGGGGGCTTCCGGCAGAATTTCTTTGGCGGGCAAGGACTGTGCGGCCTTTCGGCAAGCCTTCAAGGAGGCAGAACCGGTCTTTGATTCTGCCGCATCTCCGCTTCTCTACACATTCCAGCACCATTTTGGGCGGGCGTCTGCATCTTTCGGCGCGCGGGGGCTGTCGAGTGAGCGCGCAAAGGTACAATGAATTTCATGAAGTTGCCCCGCCATGCGGAAATCTGGCTTGCGCCCTATGTGAAGGATCGTCTGCGGAAGTGGATGCGGCCCGTCAAGCCAAAGCGCGCCTGGGTCGCCATTACCGATCACTATGAGCCCCTGGGACAGGCCGGGTCCATGGAGGACGCTCTCAGCCGTGTCGCGCAGTGGCGCGAGAAATGGCCGCGCATTGCTCAGGACGCTCCCCGTGATGCAGCCGGGCAGCGCCCCCAGTATAGCTTTTTCTATCCAGAGGAGGAGTACCGCCGCGAACTGCTCGACGGCCTTGCCGAAATAGTGCGATTGGGCGTGGGGGACGTGGAGGTGCATATTCATCATCGCGACGAGCAGCGCGAAACCTTTATTCAAAAGATGACGGAGTTCTGCCGCCGTCTCACGGACGATCATGGCCTTCTCCGCCAACACGAAGGACGTACCGTCTTCGGCTTCATTCACGGCAACTGGGCGCTGGATAACTCCCACCCCAAAGGCCTCAGTTGCGGTTTGAATGGGGAGATCGCCCTGCTGCGCGATTTGGGCTGTTATGCCGATTTCACTATGCCGTCCGCGCCCTCTCCTACGCAGGGACGATTGGTTAATCAAATTTATTGGTGTACCAACAATCCGGATCAGCGCCCGCGCTCCTTTGATCATGGAATTGAAGCCACGGTGGGCGGCGGTAGACGCGGAGATCTGCTTATGATCACAGGCCCGTTCGGACTTAGATTCAGCGAACGCCCACTGCCGCGCTTGGAGACGGGGGAGATGGCCGGTTACGATCCGCCGACCGAAACGCGGGTTCGCCGATGGTTTGATCTGGCGCCCACAATCGGTGAGGATCTGTTTCTGAAGCTCTATACCCATGGAGCGAAAGAGTGCAATTTGGGCCCGCTACTCACTGGCGATCTCGGCAACCTATATCGTTGGCTGGCTGAAGAGGCCGAACGGCGAGGCATTGAGATTCACTGGGCCACGGCCTGGCAGATGGCCCAAACCGCAATCGCGCTGACGCAGGATCACAAACCTGTTTCCAATGCAGCAATCTCGTGCGCCAAGCCAGTGGATGACTCTTCCTTCAGCCAGCACGGAAAATGATTTTAAAGCGCCAGTTTCCTGTGCGGCTGCAGGAGAGTGGAACTTGCGGCCCACGCCGATTCCTTTCCAACACAAATCACTTCATTCGCACAAACATTTGTATACTATTACAGCAAGGATGAACGATTGATTCCTGCCCATATGCCGCATTCGCATCTTGAAAACTCGAACCACCGCAATCCTGGACAGAGTTATAGGATGGCGACCATGCTTGGCGTGACTGTTCTTGCCGCCGTTATTCGCATTGGCGGAATACACTCTCAATCTTTCTTCTATGATGAAGTCGTCAGCCGCGGACTTAGTTTTCATACTTTCCATGATTTATTCTTTGGGATCGCGCGCGACAATGGCAATCCTCCTTTGTATTGGATACTTATTAAAGCCTGGTCGCTTGTCTTCGGATCCGGGGAGGCTGCCCTCAGATCCTTTTCAACGCTTGCCGGTGTGGCTTGTACAGCATTGATCTACCTGATGGCGAAGGAGAACATTGACAAGCAGGTTGCCCTTATTGCATCGATTGCGTACGCAATCTCTCCGTTCTCCCTCGAGCTTTCTACCGAGGCGCGATGTTATGCATGGCTGCAATTGATTGCCACGGCATCGTTCTTCTGTTTCTTTCGATTCTGGATTCGAAAGCAAACGATTTTTTTGAGCGGTGTCCTGCTCTGCGCAGTGCTTCTTACTCTTACGCATTATTACGGCATTTTCATTCCTTTGGCGCAGATGATCATTCTGCTGATATTTCGCGAATATAAGAAGTTACTTGCATGGCTCGCCGCAATGGCCGTTGCAGCCTGCTTCTTTGTGCTCATTTGGTTTCCTGCGTTCATGGCGCAGATCGACCAGCCAGGGAACGGAGTGCGCGGTGGCCCTTCGTGGATCAATCAGTTTTTAAGCACACCTGTTGCTTTCGCTGTGGGACGAAGCTTGGTGTGGAAGGGGAGCCTTCCACTGGCTGGTCTGGCGGCTGTCTCCATCCTTGTGCTGGCGGTTTTCTGGCTGCCGGTCGCCAGATATGAATTGGATAAGTCCAGAGACGCGCGGTTGAGAGTTGCGCTGTTGGTGTGGTTGTTGCTTCCGGTCATTGCACCATTGATTGCCGCTCTGACCGGTCATCCAATTTACTATGCGCGCTACGCGATGATTGCTTTGCCGGCTTTTGCCATTGCCTTTGGAGCCGGCGCCGCACAACTTGCGCAGCGGCAGTTGGCATGGGTGCTTGGCGCCGCGCTGCTGCTTGTGGGAATATCTATTGGCAGATTTTATACTTGCCCGATCAAGCAGGATTGGGAGCGAACCACGGCGTTTCTTGCTACTGAATCCATCACGGACGACTTAGTACTTGTCGACCCTGACAGCGAAGTGGCAACTCTGAATTATCATCTCCACAAAATTGGCCTCTCAAAAACCGCCGAGATTGGGATTACGCAAACCGGCAAGCCGCTGATCGGCATCCCATGGATTGGCGAAGACAAGCTCGCCAATACGCCGGTCGATATCTCTTCGGCGATTCGCACCCATAAGCGCATCTGGTTGATCGTTACAGCGGAGAGCCTGTCCATGGGGAAAAACAATGAAGAATTGCCCGACCTGTCAGCACTACGTTCAGCAAGCTGCAAGGTCAGTGGCTCACGTCATTTTTATAGCCTCGATGTCTATAGCCTTCGCTGCTCTGAACCTTAAGACAAGATGCTTACCGGCTATCGTGGGACCGAAATTGGTGTCACCCGAAACCGGCTCGCTCAAGTTGACTGGCCATTTGGTATCTTCGGCGCGGCTGAACTTAGCACCATGCCCACCAAAACAGCAATGAGCGCCGCATAGGGAACATGGTGGCGCGGACCGCTCTCAAAGACACTGTCAATTGCCCACTGATAGAGGAATGGAAGAAACAGAATTCCATACCAAAGCCGCCAGTTTTCCAGCTTGAACAATAGCGGGAAACCGAGGAACATCACCGACCAAAGGACTAGCCAGAATAAATTGGAAATGGCTTTGGCGGGGGCATACAAGGGCGAAGGATGATCAATGTGAAACTTGAAAGTTTCGAAGGCGCCCAATGCGTCATCCCCAAGGAAAACAACTTGCTTCCTGATCATTAAGACAGCAAATGCTTTTGGGTTATGCACGATCCAATCTTCGCCCATCTTGTAACCCAGCTTATCCGCCTCGAATTCATCTTTGGGCAGCGAAGCTTCGCTTTCAGGCTCATATTGCGCGTTGGCATTGGAGTTGTTGGCGCGATAGAATACGGATCCGCCATTCGTAGATATAAGCACGATTCGATGAAAGACAATGTAGTTTCGAACCGTCCATGGAGTTATTATGGAGAGCATGGCAATGGAAAATACAGTAACCCGTGCCGCGGCTTTCAATAATCTTCTGGCTCGAAGCAATTCAAATCCGATCAGTACGGATGGGAAGAGCAAGTATCCGGGCTGTGTGAGCGCGGCGAACCCCATGCAAAGACCCGCTGCGATCAAATAGCCCCAATGAACATTAATTTCACTCAAGTCAATCTTCGGATTAAAGCTTTTCAGATAAAAATACAATGTGGCTGGCACCAGCGCGGCGAGGAGGTTCTCTTTGGAATTTCCCCCGACGAGAGTGAAACAGCAGGGCCAGATTGCAACCAGCATGGGCGCAATGCGGGCGGCCAGGCCACCTTGAATGCGGGCAGCCAGACCGTAAGTGAATAGATAAGTTGCGACAAACAAGAGCAAGGCGCAAAGGATGGGAACCCAAGTGCGCGCGCCGAAGAGCATGAAGAATGGCGCCAGAAACAAAGACAGGCCCGGCGGATTGAAGACACTGGCGATGGCCTGTCCGTGGGCCATCTTTGCCGCGACATCAAAATAAATCAAACTGTCTGAGCTGAGCGTAACGGGAAAGCGGAGCGCCCACACCACTCTAAGAGCCAGGCCAACACCGATCCAGAAAGAAAGCCATACTTTGTTTCCGATTGACGGGGCATCCAGCATAGAACTTAAAGTTCGCAAAACCGGCTGGCGTAGGCGATAACATGCGCAGATAACTACAAGCACAAATAGAGCCACCAACCACGCTTGAGGAATCGATTGGCGAAGAAGATAAACGCTTCGATAAGGAAGCGAAAAGATCGTTTCGGCGCAAAGCAGCACAAAGAGTGTTTGGGCCAAACGCATCGCTTTGTTTGGCTTGCTTGCTGACTTCTCGCCATGAGCTTTCGAATCGGCATTCAGAGATTCAGAGTCTTCCATGCAACCATCACCTCGCATTCAAAATAGTCCGCGGATGCCGCGCATGGCCCGCTATGGCGCAGCTATGCGAATGCCGCAATGGCTTTCGATCTCCTCGTAAGAGGGGCGCAGCCGGTCGGCATCCTGAGCCTGGTAATACTGTGGGTCTGGGCACCAGCGCAGTGCGGCAATGTCCTCAGTCCATTCGAGTCCGTTGTCTACTGAATCTTGCTTGAGGATCCGGTTCAACGTCTGCGTGCTGGCCACGCAATCAACCCCATGATCCATTACCCATTTTCGTGGCTCATATTGATCGCTGGATCGAACAAAGTCTTTCAATTGCGCGGCCAGATGACCGTGCTGGAGCAGGCGGCCGGTGTGCTCGTTCACGAAAACACGCGAGCCCATCTCCGCGTCGTTGTAAATGGCGACCGGCGTGTTGGCAAACATGGATTCGACGACCACGACGCAGGAGCCTTCGCGACGGGAGAGCACGAGAGTTGTTCGAGCGCGAGCCATTAACCCCTGAAGCTCCCAGTAGGGAACGTCGGCGCGAACTTCAAATCGGTCGCGTACGCCATAGGCTGCTGCTTCGCCGAGAATGGTTTCTTTGGTGCGTCCGCGTTCGCTTTGGCCGACCAGCACGATGCGGTAACTGCGCGGCAGGCTGCGAAGAGCGGCAAAAAATGCGTGGTGACGCTTGAATTTCCCGAAGTTCGCCACCATCAGAATATCGATATCTTTCTCTGCCGCCGAAACCGCCGTGTAGTTACGCGGATCGAACCAGTTTGAGGCATAGAGTGGCGCCATTTTGTACTGATTGCTGATTCGCGGAAATATATCCAGATCGCGCGGGTTGCTGATCAGGCAGAAAATCGGATCGGGATAAAGGCGCGGAAACAGATATGTGGCGATTGAATGTGGAGGCGACCACGACGGAGCGAGCACCAATTGGTAACGTTCGGCGAAGAGCCGAAGCTTGGCGGCTTTGGCCAACCGCGCCATCTGATTGTCAAAAGAGATAAAGACGACGCCTTTTTCGCGCTCGCTGACATACCGCTTCAGGACAATAGCTTTTTGAATTCGTTCCTGACCAAAGTCGGGAAGAAATTCAGCCCAAGGAATTTGCGCGGAATCGATTGCAGGAAGCTGGCGGGCAATGGCCGCCTCGGCCTTTCGCGTCATTGACTCCGTAGAGGCCAGACGAGCAGCCTGACAGAGCTTGTGAATGCGGCGGGCTGCTTCAGCCGTGTCTTCCGCTGGCCCTCCAGGCGTCCTTTGGAGTGTGGCAAAGGCTAGGAGATTGCGAACGGCTGAGTTGTACCGGAGTGCGTCTTCGGCTTGAATCTTCAGTCTCTTGAGCATGGATGCACCTGGTGATGGTAGCTAACCAATTGCGGCATTGGTTTTACGGGTGAGCTTGGTGAGGTCGAGGATTTCCAAGCCGCTGGCATTCATCTGATCGAGCGCCGCGGGCGAGGGCTTCTGCGCGATGACCAGCGAGTCAGACGCGGTAAGCAGCTCATCAAGCGAGCGCGTTAGCAGGCGGCCGATGTGCGGCAGCGCGGAGACGACAAAGCTGAGATTGCTGCCATAGATCTCGTCGAGCTGAATATGCGGGTCATGAATCTTGACCGCTCTGCCTTTGCCGATCAGATGCTCGATGATGGTGATGACCGGGCTTTCGCGCAGATCGTCGGTATCTTCCTTGAAGGCCAGGCCATAGATGCCGATGCGTTGACCGGGAAGTTCGAGCACCTGCTGGATGCTTCTTTTGAGGTGTTCGTCATTGGAAGAAAGCA
>CAZXVX010000171.1:0-6906 GCA_964644105.1 uncultured Occallatibacter sp.
CCAAGGCGAGGGTCGCGAGTTCAAATCTCGTCTCCCGCTCCAATCCGCCCTCCGGTCATGACCGGGTTGGCTACGGCGGTTTGGAGCGAAGCAAAACAAAGTTTAGAAGGCAGCCCTGCCAAGGCGCGGTACCCAAGTGGTAAGGGAGAGGTCTGCAAAACCTTTATGCGCCGGTTCGATCCCGGCCCGCGCCTCCAACAATCCTTCCTCTTTCGACATTTTCATCGGGTAAAAGCGGACGATCTTGCTGATTGTCTCTATCCTCAATGAATATCTACGGCTATACGATTTGTGATCTACTCATCCCAAACCTCAAGGCTCATTCAAAATCAGCGCAATGCGTCCAGCGATCAGTTCGCTGGGCGGGTCGCCGGAGTCTATTTCTATCAGGTCTACCGGATAGGCAATGTTGTGCGGACGCAGCACCAAGCGATTGGAGACAAAATCCACATACCGCAGGGTGAGGTGCGAGCCGTGGCGGACGGCGTAAAGGTTGGGACGGTTGGGGCGATAGGGCATCAGCGAGTTGTAATGGCGATCGATGAGAGTGAGCGCGTCGGCCAGCACCAGCGGCTCCATGGCGGCGGCATCCGCGGCCGGTACGCGCACGGCCACAAATCGCTGCCAGGCGCGGCGCTGGTTCGAGACGCGTGCGCGGATGGTTTGCAGCAACCCGGCCGGCAAATGCAGCATGCTCTGCGCGGTCGAAGGGCGGATGAATGGCTCAAAGAGCGCTGCCGCGTGAGAGACGATGGGGACCGTACTGCTTTCGCCGTCGGCGGGCAAGGCCTCCTGCTGGTAGCTTGCGGGCAGCAAATCGCCGGCGGCCATGTGCTGGGCGGCCAGAATCCGGTCCATAGCTTCGAGAGAAAGCTGGCGCCGGTTGTGCAGGAAATTTGAGAGATGGGACTGCCCAAAGCCCGTTTGGCGGGCTAGTAGCGAGACGCTCACCGTCCCTCGCTGGATCCTGCGCAGCAGTTCCAGGCGGAGCCGCTCGTGCATTTGGGTAAAGTTCATCTGTGGAAAATCCGCCACCAGCAATGGGAGCCATTGTGTCCCATTTTCCTCCTGCAAACCTGGGGGGTCCGAGTGGCCTTTATTTTCGGCGCTTCCCAAGAAATAAGGAAGCGGTCGAGCGGAAAGCCGCTGGGGGAGATTGACGCAAGAGAAGCATCTTACTAGATTAGTTTTACTTAATCCCGATGTGGTCTGTGGGAATTTTTTCGAAGTGGTTCATTACCGTAGGGTTGAAACGGGTGTCTTCTTACCCCTTTCAGCGGATGTGAACAATTGCCGGCGGTTCGATTTGGCTTCCGGCTTGCTTCTTCCCACTCCCAAGGCGCTCAGCAGAAGCGCTCAGGGGAAGGCCCGGAGGGATAATTCCAGGATCTGCGCGCTATGAGCATGACACAAAACGAGAGAATTCGGGCGGCTATCCCTCATCAGGGCGAAAGAACCCTGAGCAGCCATGCCCGGTTTTTCCTGCACCGGGGAAACGGATTGTTAATGGAAAATCCTCGGGATCGAACGGGAATTGGGAGAATTCGTCATGGAATTGCGCGTGCATTTGAAAATTTGCGAGGGGTGCGGCTGTCTTTGGTACCGCGCCCAGACCCAGGGGAGTGTGTACTGCAATAGCTGTGAGGAAAAGCTGAAAGATTTTCCTACACCAGAAAGCCGTAAGCGGCGCGGGCGTCCCGCGCGGAGCAAAACGCTGGTGAGAGTTTGGGCCGTGGCAGAAACAGTTGGAGGTGCGGAATGAGTGCAGCCCTTCAATTGCCAATGATGTGGAGAGAGAGCGCTTCTGCTCAGCCAGTCAACCACGAACGGAGGAGATGGGAAGAACGTAAACCGGTGGCCTCGGTAGGAGTGACGGCGGCAAAAGCCGCGGTGGCGGAGCCGGTGGTCAGCCTGGGATTTTACCGGAAGCACACCGAGAGCCTGCTGCGACGCTACCTGTATGCGTCGATGCAGGTGGGAAGGGCGCCGAGTATTCTGGGCGATCCGATTGCGCGGGGATGGTGTTCTAGCCGCCCGATTCGCACCTTCGAGGATGCGGTGATCTTTGTTCTGGATGTGGAGAATTGCCTGAACAAGCTGGGTTCGCTCGACCGTATGCTGATCAGCCGCATTGTTCTTCAGGAGTATACGCAAGCCGAGACAGCACCCTTGCTGGGGATGTGCGTCCGCACCGTTGCTTACAAGCTGCCGGCCGCGCTGGACCGGCTGACGGAGATGCTGCTGGCAAGCGGGCTGCTGGTTCTGCCCGACTAGAATTTGCACGCTAATGAGATGAGGGGAGCGCGAACGACGAGCGCTCCCCTTTGCAGTTTGGTCTGCTCATTTCAGATCACTGCCGGAGTTACCGACCCACGATACATGAAACAAGTGAGGGCGAGCACGCCCACACTACAGCCGGTCCGGAGACCGGCGCTACGGGTTGCTATTTTATTGATGCGGGCAGTTCTTGCTGTTCAGACATTCATCCGCCACGCGCAGCCGCTGGACGGGACGGCCGGCGATCAGATGCTCGTTTACGATCTCTTCCGCGTCCTCCGGACGCACAGCGCCGTACCAGACGGCCTCGGGATAGACCACCACCATCGGCCCATGCTCGCACTGGTCCAGGCAGCCGGATTTATTGATGCGCACGCGTCCGGCGAGACCTGCCGCCTTGGCTCTTTGCGCCAGTGCGGCGTGGATGCCGCTGTTTCCATCGGCGGTGCAAGAGCGGCGCGGTGCGCCCTCGGGGCGGCTGTTGCAGCAGACAAAGACGTGACGTTCGAAGCGGGGCAAATTGGCTTCCTCCTGATCCCAATCTATAGCTAGATTAACGCCATGACTTTCGATGGAGAAATCTTCAAATCGCGCCGCACACATTTCACCCGTGCCTTCGCAAAGGGTAGATTGATTTCGAACACAAGGGCATTGTAAGTACCGATCCGGCCCAAAACAGCAGAATCATAACTTCCCGCCTATTTCTGCAATGAACGCGAAAATGGGCGGGGGCGCGGAGTATCACCCTTCCGCCCTGGATCAATAGAAGGGAAATGTGAACCATGTCACCTACGAATAGTTAACAATCAAGGAGATTTACATATAAATAATAATTTTTATAAATCCCAGAAAATCGGAGTATAAATTGCAGGTGTTACAAGTGGAAATTGATACGCCTTCTCAGTTCAGGACATGATTCATCCGGGTGTAGTATGCAGGACGCGAGGGCGCGCCTGACTTGAAAGGAAAACAAATGAAGAAGACGATGTTACCGCGGTTGTCTGGTATGCAATCATTATTGCGCTCCACAGTGCGCGGGTTTGCCGGAATCGCTGTTTTCGGCTGCTGGCTTGCTTTCGTGTTTGCCATGCCTGCCTTGGCGCAGACGGCGCAGACCATTACTTTTGGTCCGCTCTCGAACGAGACCACGATCACTCCTCCGTTTCAAGTCAGTGCGACAGCCAGTTCCGGGCTGCCGGTCAGCTTTTCCCTGGGTTCGAGCGACTCCATGAGCTGGTCTTCAGGCACGCCCATGCCCACTGTGGTCTACGGCACCATGGCGGCGGCGCCTGGAGACGGAATGATTTATTTTATAGGCGGCTCCGCTCCGGGCGGAAGTAATCCAGTCAGCGCCATGCAGCAGTACAACCCGATAACCAACAGTTGGGCCAGCATGGCGTCGATGCCCACGGCCCGCTGGGCTGGCGCCGCGGCAGTCATTGACGGCATCATTTATGTGGTGGGTGGTTGGGGCGCGTCCTTGCCTTACAACGTCCTTGAGGCCTACAACCCGGCAACCAACACCTGGACCAGCTTGGCCTCTATGTCGCACTTGAGCGGCGGTGGCGTGGCGGGCAATATCAATAACAAGCTCTACGTCTTCACCCCCGAGAACGGCTACAGCGTTAGCCCCAATCCTGCTTTGCTCGACGTGTACGATCCGGTGGCGAACAGTTGGAGCAGTCTCCCTTCCGGCCCGAACTCGCATGTTTCGGGCGCGGGCGGCGTCATCAACGGCAAACTTTACATCGTGGGCGGAGGCGGTAACGCGGGGACGGCGATATCCACTCTCGATGTGTACGACCCGGCAAGCGGTTGGAGCACCTTGGCTCCCATGCCGATCGCGCTGGCGCAAATCGGTGGCGACGTCATCGATGGAAAACTGTTCGTGGTGGGCGGCATTACCGCCAGCGGAGCCTACTCTTCAGATGTGTATGTGTATGACCCAGTGGCGAATAGCTGGAGTGCGCAGGTTTCCATGCCAACCGCGCTCACAGGTTTGGCCGCAGTGGCGTTGAACGACGCGCTTTATGTGGCAGGCGGGTCGAATCGCAGCGGTATTGTCGACACATTGGAGATTCTGGGTTCGGCCATCCCAAATATCTGGTCATTAGGCACCTCCATGCCCACCCCGGCCTTTGGCGCAATGGCGGCGGCTCCGGGAGACGGGAACCTATATTTTGCCGGCGGCGAGACTTCAAGTTCTCACCAGACTAGCACCATGCTGCAGTACAATCCTGGAACCAATAGTTGGGCTAGCATGGCGACGATGCCCACGGCTGTCATGCAAGGTTCTGCCGCATCCATGAACGGTATAGTCTATGTTGCCGGCGGCTGGGGCCCATACCTGCCCTACAACACTCTTCAGGCTTACAACCCAGCAACGAATACTTGGGCCAATTTGGCCATAATGCCGCACCTGAGCGGCTGCGGCGTCGCGGGAAACATCAATAACAAGCTCTACGTCTTCACGCCCTGCAATGGCTACAGCGGCTATTATGCGCTGTTTGACGTTTACGATCCGGTGGCCAATAGCTGGACCAGTCTCCCTTCCGGCCCGAACTCTCATGCAAATGGCGCGGGCGGCGTCATTAACGGCAAACTGTACATTGCGGGCGGCGCAGGTAACGCGGGGACGGCAATTTCCACTCTCGACGTGTACGATCCGGCGAGCGGTTGGAGTACCATGGCTCCCATGCCTGCCCCTCTAGTCAACACTACGGGCGATGTCATCAACGGAGATCTGTATGTGGTGGGTGGCACCAACGCCGTCGGGGCCAACTCTTCAGCTGTGTATGTGTATGACCCGGGCACGAATACCTGGAGTACTGGAACCTCACTTCCCGCAGCGCTCGCAAATTCGACCGCTGTGGCGCTGGACGGCTCGCTGTACGTGGCAGGCGGAATCAATGACAGCAGCGCCTTTGTCGACACATTGGAAATCCTGAGCGCCAATTCCAACGCATGCACCATCTCTGGCAGTACGGTCACCATCACTGGGGTTGGTAGTTGCACGGTGAAAGCCTCCCAGGGGGGAAATGCCACTTACTCCGCCGCAACCCCGGTATCACAGACGTTCTTAATCTTCCTGGATACGCCGTCAGTGACAGTGACACCGTCCTCAACCAGCATCTTGACAGATGAAGCGTTGTCAGTGACAGTTGCCGTCAGCGGCGGAAGTGGCACACCGACGGCGACTGGCACGGTGACATTGACCAGCGGCAGTTACACCTCCACGGCGACGCTCAGTAGTGGCAGCGCGACGTTCAATGTCGCCGCCGGTTCGCTGGCAACCGGGTCCGACACTCTGACGGCCAGTTACACGCCGGATACGGCAAGTTCATCAAACTATGGCAGCACTACGGGCACATCGGCAACGGTGACAGTGACCGCCCCGAGTGTGCCGGCACCCACTACCAGTTCAGCTTCGGCCATCACCACCAGTTCCGCTACGCTGGCTGGGACGGTGAACCCCAATGGAGCCGACACCAACGCCTGGTTCCTCTACGGCACCAGCAGCACCTTGACCGGAGCCAACCAGACGGCTTCCCAGGATCTCGGCTCGGGAACAACGATCTCGCCGGTCAACGCCAACCTCTCCGGTTTGTCCGCCAGCACGACCTACTATTTCCAGATCGAGGCTCAGAACAGTGTCGGCATAACCAGCGGGGCTATCAATAGCTTTACCACCTCCGCCGCCCCGGTTCCCACATTCACCATTGCCGGCACAGCGGTCACCGTCATACCCGGCGCAACGACGGCGAACACATCCACAATCACCGTTACCCCTGGCGGAGGCTTCACGGGCAGCGTGGCGCTCACTGCCGCTGTTACATCCAGCCCGACCGGAGCCCAGGATCCACCAGCCTTGAGCTTCGGCACCACTACCCCAGTGAGCATTACCGGGGTGAGTGCGGGAACGGCTACACTCACCATCACCACGACAGCGGCTACCAGCAGCGCGTTGGGCTATCCCAAACAGCCTGGACTTCCCTGGTATGCGACAGGCGGCACCACTCTGGCCTGTCTCCTATTCCTCTGTATCCCCGGACGGCGGCGTAGCTTGCGGAAGCTGCTCGGAATCTTCGCGCTTGGCGTAACCCTCGCCAGCGGCGTCCTTGCCTGCGGCAGTGGAGGTAGTAGTGGAAGCAGTAATCCCGGCACCACGCCGGGAACTTACACCATAACCGTAACCGGCGTTTCCGGCACGGAGACGGCTACAGGCTCTGTCACCCTTACCGTAAATTAGCCTGCCCTCCAGCACAGCGGCCGCATTTCCATTCGGAGACGCGGCCGCCGTGCAACCTTCAATGCCTGCCAAGCGCCTTCAACACAATCAATCTCCAAATAGATTCTGTCCGGACAATTCGTCATGCCGAGCCGCGCCCTTTGGTATTGCGCGGGAAAGATTTCACATTTGTGCCGCGCCAGCCCGCCTGCGTCTGCGAAAATAGAAATTGACTATGAGCATTGATAATCTTCTCTCCCTGAAAGACGATATGGTGGCCTTCATTGAAGGTCATGGACTGAAACGCCTGCCCGGTTATGTCACCGAAGATATTCCCTCCGTTGTTTGGGAGGGCGCGGACAACCCGGACGCATGGAAAGATTTTGTGGAGATGGCCAAGC
>CAZXVX010000172.1:0-6841 GCA_964644105.1 uncultured Occallatibacter sp.
CATTGAGCTACTGAGGAGTGATTGGCAAACAATCTCCTCTATCAAATTATCAGAGTGCGCCCTTTCCGTCAAAACCTGCGGGTGTTAAGAGTTCAGAAGAGGACCAGAACGCAATAGTTTTTGCATTTCACTGGAACATCTTGCCCCCTTTTCGTTCATGTTCAAATTGAAAAGATCCGGCGAGCGAAGGAAGGCGACTGGATCGACCTATTGTGTGGCATGGCCCAGCCTTTAGGGTAAACTTGATGGGGCGGAAAAACCAGAAATGTTCCGCCGAAAATATTGAAATCAAAACCGGAAGGATTTTTCAAACGAAAAATCCTCCCGGATTCGTCATTTTCAAGGGATCTTATATGCGTCTTTCATGTTGATCAATCTTCCTCAGTGCTGTATTCCTGCTGACTGGTTGTAGTGGTTCTCCATCCTCGACATCGAAATCCTCCCCTATCACAATCACCTCTCAGCCGCTGAGTCAGACTGTACCGACAGGTTCAACGGCAACTTTTACTGTGGCTGCCACCAGCGCAATGCCGCTGACTTACCAATGGAGTAAAGACGATGTAGAAATTCCTGGAGCAACAAGTGCCTCGTATACTACCCAAAATGCTGAAACAGTGAGTGACTTTGCAACTGTAGCCTGTTATCAGGTAACAATCAGTAATGGAGAGACATCCCTTGCCAGTAACACGGTTGTAATAAATGAAGAACCGCGCAAATCCAAACAAGGTGATCTGCGTTACCTGCTTGATGAGCAAGTGGATATTCCTGGATTGCAAGTAACAGAATTAATTCATCGAGGCTTTGCTCAATTTGTAAGCTATCCAAATGCAATAGATGGACCAATAAATATGGGATATTGTGGTCTGGCCGACAATTGCTCTTGGGATGTTTTTGCCTCAGGTTTGCCTTCGCCGATGAGCGGGCAGCCGGCACAGCTCCAGGGATAAGAAATAAGCAGACCACCCTCATCTTTTATCCCAGCCAAAACAGCGGAAGCAGTCCCAGCAACGCCAGCGCAACCAGCATTGCCAGCGCCTGCACGCCGGTCTTGCGGTCGGCCAGACTGAAGGCGTAGCAGCCCTTGGCAATGTTGTTGCTTGAGGCGGCAATGGCCACTGCCGCCGCGGCCTCCTTGAAGGGCGTCAGCGAACCAGCGGCCTGCGTCAGCCCCATGATGAACGGGTCTACGTCGCTGATGCCCATGATTGCCGCCAGAGTATTCACGCCCGCTCGGCCCAGGTACGTCACTGCCAGTTGTGTAGCCACCAGCATCACCAGAAAGAGCAGAGCAAAAAACATTGCCGTCATCAGGTCCAGCGGATTCTTGGGCTCGGCCTCGCGCTCAACCTGCTGCGTATTCTTGTCCGCGATGCGCGTCCACAGCCAGCCCACCCCGACCGCCCCCACGGCCAGCGCCAGGTACGGGATATAAAGCAACAGCATCAGTTGCCGGTTGAAGAGCGCCAGCAGGATCACCAGGCGCAGATACATCATGCCGCAGGCGATCAGGATGCCCCCGGCAAAGAGATGGGGCCTGAGTTCGCGCTTGGCCCGCCGCGCCATCACCACCGTGGTCACTGTCGATGAGTAAGCGCCGCCCAGCAGAGCCGCCAGCACCACACCTCCTTGGCCCTTTGTCAGCTTCTGCAACACATAGCTGGCATACGAGATGCTGCTGATCGCCACCACCACCAGCCAAGTCTTGAATGGGTTGATGTGGAACGGCCCGTAAGCCTGATTGGGCAGGATCGGCAGGACCACTCCGCTGAGGAAAAGAAACTTGGCGAAGGTGAGAATCTCATTGGGCGCAATGCGCGCGGCAAGCTTTTCCAGAGCAGCCTTCAAATCCAGCAACAGCAGGCTGGCCACGCCCAGCGTCATGGCAATCCACAGATGCCCGTAGCAGACCAGCGCGCCCACCAGGAAGGTGGCCAAGCCGGACATCTCCGAGGTCACGCCAGCGGCTTCGGCCACTGAGATCTTGTGCCAGTAGGAGATCAGCAAAAACGCGGCGACGACTAGAAAACCGATGGCCACCGGCAGCAGTTGTGTGCCCGCTACCAGGGCAATCGAGTAGCCGATCAGGCCTATCAGCGGAAAGGTGCGCACGCCGCCAAAAGAATAAGCGCCCTGCGCCGTCTTGCGCTCCTCGCGCTCCAGACCAATCAGAAACGACAGAAAGAGCACCAGAAGAATCTGCACCGCTTCCGGCGGTAGCTGCTTGTAAAGTTCCATGCGATTCGCGCCTCGGAAATGATTCTGCTAGCCAGATTACACGTACTTCCATCCGTGTGTCTTGATTTTTCTTTTCTTTGACTGATTAATTGAATACCTAAGGTGTACAGCAGGCAGCAAGGTCTTTCAAACCACTTGTTTCTCCGAGACTTCCCATTCATCCTACGATAATCCGGCCTGATCCTGATCTCTGCCCCCTGATCTCTGTTAGCCTAAAACCTTATGGCATCCTCGTCCCAGGTGGATTTTTTGGTGATCGGCGCAGGCGTGGCCGGATTGCGCGCGGCCGTCGAACTGGCCCGCCACGGCGAGGTTCTGGTCGTCACCAAGGAGTCTGTCGCCGAATCTAACACCCATTACGCGCAGGGCGGCATTGCCGTGGCCATGGAGGGCGATGCGGATGTGACGCTGCATCTCACAGACACCGTCAATGCCGGCGATGGGCTGGTCTGCCGCGCGGCCGCCGAGGTGCTGGTCGCCGAAGGACCGGTACGTGTTGCCGAGCTGATCGAGTGGGGCGCAGCCTTTGACTCTGAGGGCGGCCAACTGCTGCGCACCCGCGAGGGCGCTCATTCTCTGCCCCGCATTCTGCACGCCAACGGAGACGCCACCGGCGCGGAGATCAGCCGTTCGCTGGCCGCCTTTGCCCGCGTTCACAAGCGCATTCAATTTGCCGAGTGGACCACAGTCACCGGCCTGCTGGTTGCGGATGGCCGCGTCGTTGGCGCGGATCTGCTGGGCTGCGACCGCCGCCCCCGCCTTCAGCAGCGCATCAGCGCGCGCGCCGTGCTTGTCGCCGCCGGAGGCGCGGGCCAGGTCTATTCGGACACCACGAATCCCGCAGTAGCGACTGGCGACGGCATCTCCCTGGCTGCGTTTGCCGGTGCCCCCACGGACTGGTCTTCGTCAGTGGGATGGAAGGCCGGAGCGCAGCTCGCCGACATGGAGTTCTACCAGTTCCATCCCACGGCGCTCTCGCTCCCCGGCGCACCACGCTTCCTGCTCTCCGAGGCGCTGCGCGGCGAGGGTGCAATTCTGCTAAACGATCGTGGCGAGCGCTTCATGGAGCGCTATCATCCGCTGCTCGAGCTGGCCCCGCGTGATGTGGTGGCCCGTGCCATAACCCGCGAAGGCATGGGTGCAACACCCGCCGAATCGCGCCTCGTTCATCTTGATATGCGGCACGTCCAGGGCATTGATCTGCGCCAGCGTTTTCCGGGCATCAGCGTGGAACTGGCCCGCTACTCGCTGGACCTCAGCCGCGACCTTATTCCCATTCGACCCGCCGCGCACTACCTGATGGGTGGCATCAAAACGGATCTCTTTGGCCGCACCACACTGCCAGGTCTTTACGCCGCTGGAGAGGTCGCCTGCACGGGCGTTCATGGGGCCAATCGGCTGGCTTCGAATTCGCTGCTTGAAGGCCTGGTCTTCGGCGCGCGCTCCGCGCAAGCGATGCTTGATGAGTGCTTGCCGCAGGCGAGAAGTTTTGCGGGAGATTTGGCGCCTTCCGTGGCTCCGTCCGAGGCTGAAAAGCAAAGACTGGAAGTGATCCTACACAAACTGCAATCAGCCATGTGGGCCTACGCCGGATTGCTGCGTGAGGAGTTAACGCTGCGCCAGGGCATTGCCGCGCAACAGGCTTGCGCCGGCGCGCTCGCCGAATTGGCCTCGCACGGAAAATCAAGCCGCCGCCTGAGCGAAGCGCTGTCCATCTGCCGCGTCGCACACGCCATTTTGGCCTCGGCGCTGGCACGCACCGAGAGCCGGGGCGCGCACTTCCGCAACGACTTTCCCCACCGCGACGACCAGAACTTCCAGAAGCACTCCGTCTTCGCGGCCGACGGTCAGGTCAGCTTCGAAGCCTGGTAATCGACAGAGTGTAATCGACAAAATGCAGCGCCGATCTCCTGATCGGTTGAAGCACAAACGCCCTCGTCCGCGCTTGTCCTGGATTCATTCTCAATTCAAATTGGTTGCTAGCTCTGGTTTTCCCCTCATCTTTTCGCCGTCCAAAGCCGATAACCCTGATGAGAGTTTTTCAACGCCTTCGCGCCGTACGCTTTCGATCTTCGTCGAAAGACTTTCCACAGGGAGATCAACCTCATGATTCTGATGTGGACGGATAATCTCAGCGTCGGCGTCAAGTACTTTGACGAAGACCACAAGAACCTGATTCGCTTTATCAATGAATTGCATGGCGCAATTCAGGATGTGGACACTGATGGAAAAATTGCTGAAGAGGAGATCGAGATCGCCCTTCACCGGCTGGAAAACTACTTTCAATATCACTGCATCCAGGAAGAAGTTTTCATGAGCAAAATCATTTATCCGGAGATCGAAGACCATAAAAAAAGCCATCAATATTTTTTCAGCAGAGTCGAGGTCATGTCACAGAGCTTTCGCGGAAGCCGTAACCCGCAGCACGCTATCGAGTTAATGCAGTTCATGTACGATTGGCTGACCAATCATATCAATATCACCGACAGGAAATACGGCGACTACTTGCGAAGCAGCCAGATTTCCTCGGAGTTCTTCTCGCAATCAAAGCCCAGTATCGAAAAGCGTAAGCGCTTTCTCAGCACGCTCGCTCAACTTCCGAAAAATAAAAGCAATCCAGGCTGAAGCGGAGATGTTGACGCGCGGAAGTTTCCCTAATGCCGAATCCCTACTCACTGGTCCTTGTGCTCCAGGAGATCACCGCGCTGGCCGCAAGAATTACTCCCATCACGATCAGTGACAATGTAATCGGAAGATCAATCCAGCGCGCGGCCAGCATCTTGAGCGCGACAAAGGCCAACAGAGCGCCCAACCCGTAATGCAGCGAGCGAAATCGGTCAAGTAACGAAGTGAGCGCAAAGTAGAGCGAACGCAGTCCAAGAATCGCTGCGATATTCGAAGTGTACACAACAAAAAAATTGTGGCTGACGGCCAGCACGGCGGGAATAGAATCGACGGCAAAAAGCAGATCCGTGACCTCGACGGCCAGTATCACAACCAGCAGCGAAACCCGCGCGGGCTGCAAGCGGCGAATCCAGCCAGGAATCGCCGAATGCGCGGAGCCGCCACGCATGAGCCGCCACGCCGCATAGAGCAGGATCAGGCCGAAGAGCCAGGTGATCCACTCGAAGCGTTCGAGCAGCGTGATACCAGTGAAAATAAATAGTCCGCGCAGCACCACCGCCCCCGCCACGCCCCACAGCAGCGCCGCATGCTGCCGCCTCGGCTCAACGCGAAGGCTCTGAAAGATCACCAGGAAGACAAAGAGATTGTCCACGCTCAGCGAAGTTTCAATCGTGTAACCTGCGACGAACTCCAGCGCTGGCTGATGGCCCTTGGCGATAGCGATCCAAGCGGCAAAGGCCATTGCGAAAGCGATCAGAAAAGCTGTCCACAACCAGGTGACAGTCTGTGTGCGCCGCGTTCCGCAAAATCGTCCCAGAATCAATGAGTCAAAAAGAAGCAACGCCGCCACAGCAACGTGAAAACCGACCCACCATATCCAGGAAACACCAGCGAGCATAATTAAATGCTACAGGAAAGCTGCCTATCGCATCCCAATCAGCCGGATGGTTTCCATGAAGACATCGCCGTCGATGGTCAGACTGTGGGCGCTGATCTTGTCCAGCGTGTCTTTGTCGGTATGGTGAAAGCTGTTATTGGGGCCGTAGTTCAGGTCGATGAGGTCGATCGACGGCACGCCGCGCTGGACGAAGGGCAGATGGTCGTCCTCGATCTCCATTTTCTGTTTGAAGAAATACTTCTCGTAGCCGAATTTTTTCGCCGCTTGCCGCACAATGGCGACCAGCCAATCCGCATCGCGGTTCTCCTGCTGAACGTCGAGATCCTTGTCGCCAATCATGTCAGCCAGGATAAAAGCTTTGATCTTGCCCAGCGTGCCGTCGCGCCCCCATTTGGCGGCCAGGTGGCGGGTGCCGTAGAGCGAATCGGAGTCGGTCCAGGCGGAGTTGATCGACTCTTCGCCGTCGTCAAAGAGCAGCCAGACCGAGTAGCCGTCCAACTTTTTTCCGCCCATCGTTTGCGCTCGTAATTGATCGCCAATGGCCATCAGCAAACCGGTGGTGGCCGCGCCGTCATTGGCGCCGACAAAGTTGATGTTCTTAAGCCAGTAGTTGGTTTCGTAGTGCGTGGCGAGGACGATGACGCCGTCTTTTTTGCCGGGAAAGCGCACAATGAAGTTGCGCATCAGCACCGGCCCGATGGGCGTCATCGGGGTGAAAGTATCCTCTTCAAGCTGGTCGTGCTGGAAGTGGTTGCGCAGAAAGGCTTCGGCCTTCAGATGATTGGGGCTGGTGGGCCAGCGCGGGCCGATGGCCACAAACTGCCGCGCGTAATCGAGAGCCTTTGCGCCGTTGAAGTGCGTCTGCGCCGACACGGTCAGCGGAGAGAGCACGAGGAGACCAAAAACAAACGATATCCAAAGGGCTGGATTCCCAGGTCTCAAAATCGAGAGATGAGATACCCGCAATTCTTTGGAGGATTGTTCAGGAAGGTTGAACAAACTCATTGCGCCGCCTCCTTCTTCTTCCTCCGCGAAGGATGCACCCACCAGGCCACGCCGATGCCGATGATGTAAAGCCCCAGC
>CAZXVX010000173.1:0-6718 GCA_964644105.1 uncultured Occallatibacter sp.
TCCATCTGCGGCTCTTTCACGGACGCGGCGGCACGGTGGGACGCGGCGGAGGGCCGACGCATCGCGCCATCTTCGCCCAGCCGATGGACTCCTTCGACGGCCAGTTGCGCATCACCGAACAGGGCGAGGTGCTCAACTTCAAGTACGCGGATGAGGTGCTGGCTGAGCGCAATCTGGAGCTGATGATCGCCGCCTCGCTCGATGCGCTGGCGCGTCCCAATGCGCGCGACCCGGAGGGCCACTTTACCGGCGTGCTGCGGCCGGAGTGGGAGGCGGCGCTGGACGATCTTTCAGCTTCCGCCTTTGCTTTTTATCGCGAGCATATTCTCGACGATCCCGATGTCGTCACTTACTTTGAGCAGTCCACGCCGGTGGCCGAGCTGGAGCAGGCCAAGATCGGCTCTCGTCCGTCGCGGCGTAATGCGTCAACCAAATTAACCGACCTGCGCGCCATTCCCTGGGTCTTTGGCTGGACGCAATCGCGGCTGCTGATGCCGGCCTGGTTTGGCGTGGGTTTTGCTCTGGGCGAGTTTCTGGAAAGACCGGGCGCGCTGGAGCTTTTGCGGACCATGGCGCGGGAGTTTCCGCTCTTCATCGACCTGCTGCGCAATGTGGAGTTGGCGCTGGGCAAGGTGGATTTAGCCACCGCTCGGCTCTATGCGTCGCTGGTGGAGGATGCGGCGCTGCGCGAGCGCATCTTCGACCGCATGGAGGCTGAGTTCCATCGCACGGTGCGCGCGCTGCTGGCGATCACTGGGCAGAAGGAACTGCTGGAGACGAATCCCGTGCTCGCGCGCTCCATCCGCCTGCGCAATCCGTATGTTGATCCCATGCATTTAATCCAGGTGGAAATGCTGCGCCGCAAACGCGCCGGCGACGAGACGCCGGAGGTGAATCGAGCCATCGCCGCCACCATCAGCGGCATCGCGGCGGGGCTGCGGAATACGGGATGATAAAAAAAGAAAATTTGCCAGAATGTGTGTTGGGGTATTACCCTCTTTGTATGCGTCGATGTCGCTAACACCGCCTTGGTGCCAGACACGATGCGGGTGTGCGCCTTAATCGCGCGCAGAATTTCCCGCCTGACCGCTCGACCCCTTCACCCCTAAAAATTGAATCAGAACCGTCTGGGATCGCATCCCGGAAAGAGGAGAAACTCATGGCGCACATTGCTGCAAATGCAACGGAACTCATTGGCAAAACCCCCTTGGTCCGGCTGAACAAAATCGCCGCCGGGCTGCCCGCAACCGTTCTCGTAAAGCTGGAGAGCCAGAACCCTGTGTCAAGCGTCAAGGACCGCATCGGCTACGCCATGATCGACGACGCTGAACGGCAGGGCAAAATCACTCCCGGCAAAACCGTCCTGATTGAGCCCACCAGCGGCAACACCGGCATCGCGCTGGCTTTTGTGGCGGCGGTGAAGGGCTACAAAATCATCCTGACCATGCCGGAGACGATGAGCCTGGAGCGGCGCGTGCTGCTGCTGGCCTTTGGCGCGGAGATTGTGCTCACCCCCGGTCCCAACGGCATGAAGGGCGCCATCGCCAAGGCCAATGAGATTCTGGCCAAGACGCCGGATGGGGTCATCCTTGGACAGTTCGACAACCCCGCCAATCCGGCCATCCACTACTACACCACCGGCCCGGAGATCTGGAATGATACCGACGGCAAGGTGGACATTCTGATCTCAGGCGTTGGAACCGGCGGCACGCTGACCGGCACGGCCAAGTTCCTCAAAGAGAAAAATCCGGAGTTCAAGGCCATTGCGGTAGAGCCGACAGACTCGCCTGTACTGAGCGGCGGCAAGCCCGGGCCACACAAGATTCAAGGCATCGGCGCTGGCTTTGTCCCTTCGATTCTGGACACCAAACTCATTGATGAAATCATTCAAGTGAGCAACGATGAAGCCATTGCCATAGCGCGCGAACTGCCGCTGAAGGAAGGCCTCTTTGTGGGCATCAGCTCCGGCGCGGCGGTGGCCGCGGCGCTCAAGGTGGCCGCGCGGCCGGAGAATGCCGGCAAGGTTATCGTTACGATTCTGCCCAGCTTCGGCGAACGCTATCTGTCGAGCATCCTCTTCGAGAGTCTGCGGCAGAAGGCGCTGGCCCTGCCCACTGAAGCGATCGCCGTCTAGACCTAAACATCAAATACAGGGTGCCCCCGGTCTCGATTTTGAGACCGGGGATAGGATACCTCCAACCGGACTCTCACATACCATGCCTTTGATCGACCGCATCCGCGAAGACGTTAACTCCGTGCTGGAGCGCGACCCCGCTGCCCGTTCGCGGCTTGAGGTTCTCACCTGCTATCCCGGCCTTTGGGCGGTGTGGATTCATCGCATCTCTCACCGTCTCTGGGGCGCAAAGCTGCGATTACCGGCGCGGCTGCTCTCGCAGATTGGCCGTTTTTACACCGGCGTCGATATTCATCCTGGCGCGACACTCGGCCGGCGGCTCTTCATTGACCACGCAACCGGCGTGGTGATTGGCGAGACGGCGATCGTCGGCAACGACGTGACCATGTACCAGGGCGTGACGCTGGGCGGAACCGGCAAGCAGCACGGCAAGCGCCATCCCACGGTCTGTGACGGCGTCTTTATCGGCAACAACGCCAACGTGCTCGGCAACATTACCGTCGGTGAAAACTCGCGCGTGGGCGCCGGGTCGGTGGTGCTCTCCGATGTGCCGCCCAACTCGACCGTGGTCGGCGTACCTGCGCATATCGTCTATCTCAACGGTGAACGTGTGCTGATTACCGATCCGCACGACATCAAAGATCCTCTCTCGGATTCGCTGATTGCGCTTGCGGCGCGCGTGGAAGAGTTGGAAGAGCGCCTGGGCGGCAAGCCTCACGCAGCCGAGCAGTTCACCACCGAGGCCGCCGAGCGCCAAGCCTATCGCAAAGAGCTGGAACACCTGCGCCAGTATGTCTCCATGGGCGAAGGGATTTGAAGCTGGTTCAATAGGTGGGATCGAGCGATGCGCTGGCCATCTCCCGGAGCTTCAACGCACAGCTTTTTGCTCTTTATTTCTTGATTTCTGGATGAATGTCACCGCGCTTCATTACTCTGAATGGGTACGCGGCTTCTTTTTTGCCGCGAAGGGGAGGCGCTTGTGACTTGGATGATGCTGCTGGTTGGGCTGGTGGTTGGGATGATCTCCGGCGTGGTGGGGATCGGCGGCGGCATTCTCATCATTCCCGCGCTGGTTTGGCTGGCGGGGATGGACCAACATAAGGCGCAGGGAACCTCGCTGGGCGCTCTGCTGCTGCCGGTGGGGTTGCTCGCCTTTTGGGAGTATTATCACAACGGCCAGGCAGACCTGCGCATCGCCTTGCTGCTGGCGATTGGTTTTTTTGTGGGCGGTTACTTTGGCGCGGTAGCAGCCGTTTATATTCCTGAGATTTGGCTGCGGCGCATCTTCGCGCTGACGCTGATTGCCGTTGGCGGGCGGATGTGGTTTGCGCGATAGATGCTCGTCAGATGGACTGCACCGGAACCAGCGTCAGATCGTCCACCAGGCCAACTTCCTTCTGCACAAAAGGCTCGCCGTAGCGGACGCCGGCCAGCAATCCATAATGACGCGCCTCGGCAAAGGTGCGCTCGCGAATCTCTTCTTCCGGGACAAAGAGCGCGCTGCCGGCCGGCTGATTGGCATACTGCGAGCGGTAGGCCATCAGCGCTGCGTGGCGCTGCTCGATAAATGGAGTAATCTCCACAACAAAGCTGGGGCGCACATCGGCGTAAAGGCTGGCATAGACAATCTTGAAGGGCCGATGCGGTGCTGTTCCTGTCTCAACTTTCGCCAGGCCAGCGAGGAAGCAGGCCTCATAGCCGAGCTGAGCGACGGCGGCGTGGTCGGGATGGCGCGCCTGTCCATAAGGCAGAATCACCACGCGCGGGCGCAGCAGGCGCAGAATGCGGACGATTTTAAGCCGGTTTTCCAGCGTGTTTTCGACTGCGCCGTCGGGCAGATCAAGGGCCTGACGCCAGCCGGCGCCCAGAATGCGGGCGGCCTCCGCGGCTTCTTGGGCGCGTTCCTCGGCGCTGCCGCGGGTTCCGGCTTCGCCTTGGGTGAGGTCAAGAATGGCCGTGCGCAGGCCGCGCGAGGCCATGCGCAGCAGGGTACCGCCGCAGGTTTGCTCCACATCGTCGCGGTGGGCGGCAATGGCTAGAACGTCGGCAGTGAATGAATCTGGATGAGAATCAATGTTCATAGGCCGGGACTCTGAATGAACAAGACGGTTTGGGAGCGGGTATTGGCCAATCAATTCGGTGAATGAGGACGATTTGGGAAAAGATTGAGCAGTTTCGCTTTGCGGCAACTGCGAGTTGGCCGCGGTGATCCCATGCGCAACTTGCAGCCGTAAGCCGGGCTGCTCCGGATGAACGGGGCGGTTCGGGTTTGTTGCGCCCCACCCATTTCACAAAGCACGCGAAATGGATGGGGCGCTCAGCATTGATTTCAGGCCAATTATCCACCGGCCACTAATACACAGTGTTGTCGGCGTCCGTCAGCGCGTCCATGTAGGCAACATCATAAGCTGTGCCGGTCACCGAGACGTACGAATTATCGATCGCCGAACCGTCCACGGTGGAGTAAATGTAAACCTGTCCACCCTCAGCCGTATAAATCTTGTGCAGTCCCAGGACGCCGGTGATGCCTGTGGCGTCGCCAATGTAGGGCAGCAGGTTTACGGCGTTGGCCAGGCTAAGCTGGTTTCCCGATGGAGGCAAGTCCGTTGCAACCGCGTCGGTGTTGACCATGGTAAGGCAGCCATACGAAAGGCCGTTATTGTAGCGTTCGCCGTTGGTGCATTTGGACATGCCGATCCACAGCGTCGTGTCGTCGGCCTCCACCATCCGGCTGAGGGCGCCGGGAGCGCCATCGCTGATCGAGATGGGGTTCGATGCGGTGATCGCGGTGGAGGATCCCGAGGGCAAATTCACAACAGTAAGATGGCCGCCCCAATAGCCATCCGTCATCTGTTCCTGACCCACAACATACATGGTGGGAATGTTCTGATCCGCGGCTGGGACGTTCGACGAACCTCTGGTTGTGACCAAGGCATTGCTGGCGCCACCGGGGATTGGAGTGCATCCGGTTGAAAGGTTCACGCTTCCGCATTGTGCATTGGGAGTGTTGGTGGCCGTGGGCAGCGTGCCAGAGGCCTGACCGAGGAGAAAGATCATCGGCGAGACCGGCAGCGGCGTGATGGAAGCCTTCGTTCCGCCGCACTCCGGGCCGCAATTGATGACGTATGCGGTTCCGCCATCGGTGGAAAAAACGGCCTTGATCGGGCGATCAAAGGTAAGCGGAGTGCCGTAGTAGGCGCCGGTACTGTCCACATGATCGGGGCTTTGCACCTGGAAGAGGCACCAGGCAGGCTCATTGTAGGGCTGGCAATCCACCGCGGCCTTGGGCCAGGTGGCGGAACCGCCGGAAAAGGCGCTGGACTGCGCGGCGGTCAACTGCATCGGGTAGTATGCGTTGTTGGAGTTCTGCACAAAGGCCAGTGCCATGGAGCCGCCCGGATTCATGCTGACGCGGTAGACGCCCGGCAGGCTGAGCGGGTAGCTGTTGCCGGTGGCCCGGTTGATCACCGTCAAGACGCGGGAGGTTTGGCTGGCGGCTACCACATATTTCTCGTTGAGCGAGACAAAGACGCTGGAGGAGGTGCCGTTAAGCCCGCTGACCTGGCCACCGGCGGCGGTCTCCGAGGCGTAGTTGACCAGGGTAAAGCTGCCATCCCCATAGCCATAGACCGCGCCCACCTGCTCGTTGGGCATATTCTGAATGGTCAACGGCAACTTTCCCGAGTAGGAGGAGATGGTAAAAGCCGGAGCGGTACTCGTACTGTTATAAACGAAACGGATGTCATAATAAGCATCCACAAAGCCCAGCGCTCCGGGGTTGTACGCGGAGATGTTCTGAACCGCGATCATCACCCGATAGCGCAGTCCGCTGGGGGGCAGCGAACGGTTGGCATAATAGGTGGTGGTGCCACAACCTGCCAGCGCGGCTGCAACAATCAGTGCCGCGGCAGTGCTCATCCAAAGACTTCTCTTGTTCAAAATCCCATACCTCGACGGAAGGCGCGGAAGCTGCCGCGCATGAATCCCACAGCCGAAGCCGCGGTGTGAACCAATGGCCGGCGATTGCCGGAAGAACGGGCGAAAGGCAAGAAATAAGCCGTCCCAAGGCCGGCGAAGCCGGAGCATATGACTCTCGAAGTATAACAAAGCTGCCCAAGGGCCTGCTCTTGCTGAATTTGTTGGCGCGCGGGGGCTCGGTGGCTTAGCATGACAGGAGAATGCTTTCGTTTGCTCACATCTTCGCCAGCCGTCCCTTGCTCGCCGATGGCGCCATGGGCACGGTTCTCTATGCCCGCGGCATTTTGATCGACCGCTGCTATGAAGAGCTGAACCTCTCCGATCCGGGACTGATCCTGGCGGTACATGAGGAGTATCTGCAAGCCGGAGCGGAGGTTGTTGAGAGCAACACCTTTGGCGGCAACCGCTTCCGCCTGGCGCGTCATGGATTGGCGGGAAAGGTCAATGAGATCAATGCGGCCGGCGTGCGGATTGCCCGTCAGGCGGTCGCCCATCTGAAGGAAAGACAGGCCGGCGAAGCATGGGTTGCCGGCGCCGTGGGCCCATTGGGCGTGCGCCTGGAGCCGCTGGGCAAGACCGGCCTGGACGAAGCCCGCGCCGCCTTTG
>CAZXVX010000174.1:0-1086 GCA_964644105.1 uncultured Occallatibacter sp.
GCGATCTGGCCGACACCAAATACCTGGGAGGCATTTGGTTCGCCTATCAAGGCGATAACGAAGAGGCGGAAAAGAGCCTGCGCGCGACCATGGGCGCGGCACACCACTTCCGCCCCAGCGACAAGCGGGCCATCTTTGTGGCCAACCTGATGACCCAACTGCATCAGTTCAAAATACTCTCGATTTTTCTACAGGCCTTCCTTTCCTTTGTGGGAGCGCTCACCCTGGGCATTGCCGGCATTGGGCTGATGAACATCATGCTGGTGGCGGTGCAGCAGCGCACTCGCGAGATCGGCATCGAGAAGGCTCTGGGCGCACAGCGGCATCACATCCTGATCCAATTCCTGTCCGAGGCGCTGGCCATCACCACCGTCGGCGGCGTATCGGGCATTGCGCTGGCTTACGCGGTTTCGTTGATGGTGGGGCGCATTACGTTTTATAGCGCGCTGGCCAAAAACGCCGAGAGCGCCGATATTCAACTGCTCATCTCGCCCTCTTCGGTCATCATCGCCACGGTGATTCTGGCCGTCACCGGACTCATCAGCGGCATGATCCCCGCGATCCGCGCGGCGAATCTGGACCCGATTGAGGCGTTGAGGTACGAGTAGCAGTTTTCAGTTTTCAGTTTTCAGTTTTCAGTTTTCAGTTGTCAGTTTTCAGTTTTCAGTTGTCAGTGAACAACTGGATTTTTAAGAGACTCCAGTAGCGCGTAGACCATTTTCCCGACTTCTTGCGATAGATTCTCTGCTTCATCGACTAATTTTGAATCGCCAAACTTGAGCAACCGGGCAATTTCCAACTGGGTTTGCAATTCATAATTTGAACCGCGAGCTATGCCCAAAAACTGCCTGAATTCACCAACAGAGTTGCGATCATGTCCTTCGGCGATATTGCTTGGCACCGAAACAGCTGCGCGTCTGATCTGACTGGATATTCCATAGATTTCCTCGCGTGGGAAACCCTGGGTCAGCCGGAAAATAACCACAGTCAATTGGATTGCTCTCTGCCACACCTGCAAATCACGGAATGCTTGCCCCACAATTCACCTCCAAGCGTAAAGAAACTGACAACTGAAAACTGAAAACT
>CAZXVX010000174.1:1186-6685 GCA_964644105.1 uncultured Occallatibacter sp.
AAAACTAAAAACTGACAACTGACAACTGACAACTGAAAACTGACGCTAAACCGGCGGCAGCGCATCGACAATGGGCACTCCAGGCGGCGGAGTGAAGCGGAAGGTTTCAGCGGGAATCGGCGCGTTGGGCTGCTCGGCGGTAAAGCTGAAGCGGGTCAGCGCGCCGTCGGCTTCTTCGATCTCGATGGCGGTGATGGTTCCGTCTGCCTTGATAGTCAGCGTGAGCTGTGCGACGCGCTTCTCCTGGCCTTTCGGCTGGCCGGTTAGGGTGAACTGGCCGTTTGAAGCCGTCGCCAGTTTCAGGCCGGTCAACTCCTTTTCCAGCTCGGTGTGGCCAAGCAGAAAGCGCAGCGGCGAGCGCAGATCGTCAAGCTCTTTGGCCGGGATGCGCTGCACTTGAGAGTCGCCGCGCGCATAGAACCAGGCGTAGCGGCCATCGAGCAGGAAGAGCTTGCCGGCGGGCTGAGTGTACTCCCAGCGCATCCGGCCTGGTTTGACGAGCAGCAGCGTACCGCTCTCCGCGCGGCGCATTCCCATGCCTTCGTAGCTTTCCGTGAAGCCTGTTTTGAGCGAGCGCAACTGGTTGTAGTGGCGATCGACGCGCTGGGCGATTTCATACACGTTCGGCACCTGCGCGGACGGCGAACGTTGTTGAGCAGAAAGCCCGGTAGATAGCAGAAATAGAACTGCGAGGAGAATCAGGAAAGAGTGTGCGATTTGGCAAGAAGATGGGTGAAATTGGCTATTTTGGGAGCATTTTTGGCCAGAAACGGGCCAAAAATCGGGGTTTGCCGCTACTGATTTGTCAACAGTTAAAAAATGTAACCTGCTGAAATCATGATAGTTAGAGAAAACCATCGGGCGAAATTTGGCGTCCAGTGGGTGGGGGGGGGTGGGGGTACGAAAGAAAAATGGCATTGGAGGAAGGATTTTTGGCGGGCGAGATGGGAGGTTTTGCTCCATCCTTCTATTGTGCTCGCGGAGATGGAAAAAGAGTGCATTGTGAACGAAACTCATGAAAAACATTCTAAAGTGAAGGGCCTGGATTAATTCGCTGGCATTTGCAGCCGACAGGAGTTGTTCCTGAGGACGGAACAAAAATGATATTTGAGGGGGACGGAGCGGGTTGTGGGAATCAATTTAGCGAGTTGGCGGCTGCTGCGCGGACATTGCAAGTTGGCGAGTTGGCGGCTGCTGTGCTGCTTGACAAGTTAGTGAGTTGGCGTTGACTGCGCGGCGGAGAGAAACCAGCCGCCGCGCTGCCAAGCCCTGCTCAAGCTTATTGAACCAGTTGAGTGCAGTTCGTTCCGCCGGTGGGGTCGGACTTGATGCCCGCGTCGTCGGCGCAGAAGCCTATATCGCCGGTTCTACCCAATGTCTGCGGCACAGCGGTAATGGTATAGCTAGTGACGCGGTCAGTGCCTCCTGCCGTCACCTTGGTGCAATTGCCGATGGAAAAGACATAGCCATCCTTGTAGCCGGAGGCCAGATCGCTCTTGAGCAGTTGCGCCGCGGCGGGCGTCGGCGCACCGGCGCTCGGCTCACCGCCCAAAGCCGCTAGCGAGCAGGTGTACCCGAGCGACCCGTAGTTCTGCATATACAAACTCTCGGCCATCTGGATGGCCTGAATCGACTTCATCGCTGAAATCCGGTTACCATTTTTGCGGATGGAGCCGACGGTTGGGATGGCCAGCAGAGTAAGGATCACGATGATCGACATAACGATGAGCAATTCCATCAGGGTAAAGCCGTTTGGTTCGACGGCGCGGCGGCGGCGAGAGATCCATTTCTTGCAATTCATCATGATTTCCATTCCTCTGCGGGCGGCTTGCACGCACCACCCCATCCGAGAAAATCCTACAACGTATGGACGCGAAAGGGAAATGAAATGCTCGAAGAGCAGGTGGAGAGGTTGACAAGTAACGAAGTTTACAGGGGATGAACCTTGATTCACTTGCCCACCTGTTAACCACCTTTAAGGAATCTCTGAACAAATGGAAACGAATCGGAAACTTCTTTGCCTACGCCTTGTTTTTCAGCGCGCGATGGCCGATATCGCGGCGAAAGTACATTCCTTCGAAGTGCACCCGTTGGATGGCCTCATAGGCGCGGTCGAGCGCCTGTTTGAGCGACGGCGCAACGGCGGTGACGCCTAATACGCGACCTCCGGCGGTGACGACCTGGCCATCTTTGAGCGATGATCCGGCGTGGAATACCTGGACATCGGTGAGTTCGGCCGCCTTGGCCAAGCCGGTGATCGGCAGGCCGGTTTTGTAGCTGCCGGGATAGCCAGAGGAACTGGCCACAACGCAGGCTGATGCGCCCGGAGTCCAGCGCAACTCTTGCTCGGCCAGTTTGCCATCGACGCAGGCTTCCAGCACGCCGACCAGATCGCTCTCCAGACGCATCAAAATGGCTTGCGTCTCTGGATCGCCAAAGCGGGCGTTGAACTCCAGGACCTGTGGTCCTCGCGGGGTCATCATCAACCCGCAATACAGCACGCCTACAAACGGCGTACCCTCCTCAGCCATGCCGCGCACTGTCGGCTCGGCAATGTGGCGCAGAATCCATTCAGTCATTGCTGGGTCGAGCAGGTCGTCGGTCGAGTAGACACCCATGCCGCCGGTGTTGGGTCCGGTGTCGCCCTCGCCGATGCGTTTGTGGTCCTGCGCCGGCGCGAGCGGAATCACGTTTTTTCCGTCGCTGAGGCAGAGGAAGCTGATCTCGTCGCCCTCCAGAAACTCCTCGAAGAGAACGTGCGGCTCTTTTTTGCCGAGCAGACGGCCGCTCAGCAACTCCTGTGCGGTCTCGATGGCCGCGTGGCGCGAATTGCAGATGATGACGCCCTTGCCGGCGTGCAGTCCGTCGGCCTTGACCACGATCGGCGGATGAAAGAAGTCGATGGCCTTTTCGATTTCAGCCGCGCTGGTGCACACCGCGTAATTGGCGGTTGGGATATTGTGCCGCTGCAGAAAGCGCTTGGCAAATCCCTTGCTTGACTCAAGCATGGCCGCGGCTCGCGTGGGACCAAAGACTCGCAGGCCGCGCTGTTCGAGCGCATCCACCACGCCCAGCGAGAGCGGCAGCTCCGGCCCAACGATGGTCAGCGCGGGCCGCTCGGTCTCGACCAGCCGTACCGTAGCATCCACATCGGCCAGATCGACCGGCACGCAGCGAGCCAACTCCGCCATGCCGCCGTTGCCGGGAGCGCAAACCACTTCGGCAACCCGTGGACTGCGCTTGACCGCCCAGGCCAGCGCATGCTCTCGGCCACCCGAACCTAAAATCAAAATTTTCATCTTCGTTCCTTTTCTTTCTTCGATCTGGAGCAGAGGTTCCGGAAGTTCGCGCCCGATCAACCGCGCATTGATGGATAGGAAGGCAATCCTGCAAAGCAGCTTGCTCCGGTCAGCCCATCTTCAAAAAAGCCATGCGGAGGCTACGTAACTCACTCGGTTGGAGCCGGCGGCTTGCGGACCATGGCGGCGGGAAACTGGGAGTTCAACAGATTGTCGATCCAGCAGTAACCGGCTTTCCAGACGCGCTGGCGCGCATCCGCGCTCCACTCCAGCGTGCGCACGCAGATGCCGTCTTCAAAGCGGTATCGTGTGCCCCAAAAGAGAATATGTTTGGTCCGCTGCATCTCCACATTCTTCCATTCTTCGGGAATGATCCACGGAAAACCATCCACATGATCGATCAAATAATCCAGGGCATTGGCGTTCACCATTGTCCCATCGAATTCCTTCAGTGCTTCCAGCACCTTTTCGCCCTGCATAACGCCCTTGCGCTGCCCCTCGGGCAGATAGAGTTCAATCTGCGGCTTGTGCGGAGTCCAGCCGAGGAAGCCGCCTCTGATGTGCTCGATGACTTCAAAGCCGCCCGGCACATGGACCGGGTCGGCATCGAGATCAATGCCGTAGGATTTGACGGTATCCCTGAAGCGCATGAATATCTTTCCTTCCTAAACAGACAGAATACAACAACGCATGGCTATTCCGTACCGGCCGGTAATTCTCAAAATGTTCTCACCTCGATCGCCCTGGCTGTTATCCTTGAAGGGTGATTTTGCCCTCGATACATACGCGGATTGCAGTTGCGGGACTGGCGATGTCAGTTTGCCTCGCCGCCTGCCACAAGGAAGAACAGGCTGTGGTTGGTGTTGCCCAGACCGCGGTCAGCGCCGAGCAGAAGGCGCAAGCCGCGTCCCAGGCCGCCGCCGCTGAGCGCGACCGGCAGCGCGCCGCGCTGGCCCTGATTCCGCTGCCCACCAAGAGCATGTATGTGGATGTGCATGAGCCGGGCGCATGGGCCAATCCATTTCTTTCGGTGGACGCCGAGAACTTTACGCTGCGCATTACCCTCAGCGACGCCAACCCCAGCACGGTCGGCCAAGGCACGATGCTGCGCCCCGAGGCCGCCCGCCGCCAGGAGATTCAGCTTCGCCCTGCTGACCTGGCCAATGCGGTTGTCGCGCTGCCGTCTGGCGCCTGGCGCTATGGGCGCGTGATCGCCGTCGCCGAGTCGCCGCTGGCCGCAGCCAAAGACCGGCCCAAACTGCGCCGCAACATGGAAGCCGCCATCCAGCAACTGAACGACCTCGGTCTGGTTGTTGAGGAGTGGCCCACGCGCTAGGCAATGATCAACCCCCAGGATACGAAGCAGTAACGTCAGCCAACAGTGGCGCCGGCCATACCTTGAATGGCCAGAAGCAGATATGTCTTTTAAAGGCTGGGGTGATTGTTGTAGAGTGGACGGCGATGACCATGAACCCATCCGAGAGTCTTGAAGTGCAGGTGAGTGAGCTTGGTGCGCGGTTGCGCCGGCTGGAAGAGGCGCTGAGCCGGCAGGGCATCCTCTCTAAAGATTTTGTACAGCAACCCGTTACGGAAGACGCGAGCGCAGTGCAGGCTCGCGCGCCGGCGGCGCCTTGGACGGCAGCGCTTGAGGGCAGGAAAGAGAGCGACAAAGCTGGCCCTGCTGCTTCGCTTCAGCCGCCGTCCCGGCCTGTTGCGCTACCCAGCTTTGGTTACGCGGCGCCGGTCGCGGACAAGGATGAGCGATCGCTTGAGAACCGGATCGGCTCGCAGTGGTTTAACCGCATCGGCGTTCTGGCGGTATTGATCGCCATGGCGTGGTTTCTCAAGCTGGCTTATGACAACGGTTGGATTGGACATTGGATTGGCCCGTCAGGGCGGGTATTGATTGGTCTGGTTGCCGGCGGAGCGTTGATCGCCTGGTCAGAGCGCTTCCGCGACCGCGGCTACGCGATCTTTTCTTATTCATTGAAGGCGGTGGGGAGCGGCACGCTCTATCTCTCGCTGTGGGCGGCGTTCTCGTTGTACCAATTGATTCCGCCGGGTGCGGCGTTTGTGGCGATGATCGCGGTGACCGGGCTGATCGGATTCATGGCCTGGGCGCAGGATGCGGAGCTGCTCGGCCTATATGCCATCGCCGGCGCGCTCAGCACGCCGCTGCTGGTTTCAACCGGCGAGAACC
>CAZXVX010000175.1:0-6599 GCA_964644105.1 uncultured Occallatibacter sp.
TGACACATGGGCTTGAAATTGGTTTATGGCATATCATCGGAAATCCGGAGAAGACCTTACTACTTTCCTCTGGGTCAATGAGTCATAAGTAGTAGTTGTACTGTAAGATAAAGCACGGGAACCGGAGCACTTTGAGCACACTGGCGATAGCGACGGCAAAAGAGGTCTTCGAGCTGCTGCGGGACGATCTCGTGGCAATCGAGCAGGAGCTGGGGCGCGATGCGGCCTCCGGCGTCAGCACCATCACGGAGATTGCCGAGTATCTGCGCGGCGGCGGCGGCAAGCGCATCCGGCCAACTTTACTTTTATTGTCCTCGCACGCGCTGGGTTTTACCGGCCAAAGCGCCATCCGCCTCGGCGCGGTCGTCGAGATGGTCCACTCGGCCACGCTGGTCCACGACGACATCATTGACGGCGCCAATATCCGCCGCGGCCGCCCCTCGGCCAACACCACATGGGGCAACGAGAAGTGCGTGCTGGCCGGCGACTGGCTCTACATGCAGGCCTTCAACGTGGCGCTCAAAGAGAAGAGCCTGCGCGTGCTGGAGCTGCTGATCGGCCTGACGCAGCAGATGGTCGAGGGCGAGCTACTGCAGATTCAAAAGCTGGGCCGCGCGGTCAGCGAGGCCGAGTACTACGACCTGATCTATCGCAAGACGGCCTGCCTCTTTTCGGTTTCGATGCAACTGGGCGCGGTGCTGGCCGGGGCGGACGAGACGGTGGAGGCGAGCCTGGGCGCCTATGGCCGCACCGTCGGGCTGGCCTTCCAGATTGTGGACGATGTGCTGGACCTGACGGCCACGGAAGAGATTTTGGGCAAACCTGTAGCCAGCGATCTGCGCGAGGGCAAGGCGACGCTGGCCGTGATTCACTCGATGGACCATGGGACCGCCGCCGACCGCCGGACAATTCAAAGAGTCTTGAATGACCGCAGCTTTGAGAACGTGAGCCGCGAGAAGATTCGCGAGATTCTGACCCGCAACGGTTCGGTCGAGTACGCCATGGGAGTCGCCGACCGCTACGCCGAGCAGAGCCGCCAAGCGCTGGCCTCGCTGCCCGACTCCGAGTACAAGCGCGCCCTGCTCTGGGTTCCGGATTTCGTCGTCGCGCGGGATAAGTAGCACAGAGGAGAACGTATGAGAAGATCGCTTCTACTCCTACTCGCTGTCGGTCTTTTCGCATCTTTCTCTTATGCTGAAACTCGGTGGTGCTCGATCATTGGACGTGGCTCTTCCGATACTTTGGTCTACCCTCCCATTGCGGTTGCCGCACGAGTTCAGGGGATAGTTGTCAGCCGTATTCAGTTTTCACCCTCGGGTAGTGTGAACCAGGTAGAAAGAATCTCAGGATCTCCGATGCTTGCGGAGTTGCTTGCCAATCAGATCAAAAAGTGGACATTGAAGACCGACGCTACCATTGATGAACTGTGTCAATCTATCGTTGTAGCCAGCTTTCGACTTAATGGTGAATTCTCGCATTCTTTGGGAAAACCTGTAAAGCCTAATGCTCCAAGTGTATATGAGATCACCGTGGAAATTGAACTGGAGCCAATTGTCGTTAACAGTGAAACTATTGATCCGGTTACCCGAGGCACCCGATTCAGAATGGCGTTTCATCGCACAATGAAAAGAATCTTCGGGTAGCGTTTGCGGTAATCCATTTCGGAAAATCAAACCAAGACTGGATCTCATCCTTCGCGTGCTTTGCGAGGGGTAGAAGACAATCAACCTCAAAAGCCCACCTTTACTTGACTGGTATTTGCAACAGAACCGCAATGTATTGCCGCACCTTGGCGATCATCTGGGCCGGCGCTTTGGAGTGAAACTCCGCCTTGCGGCCCGCCCAGTCCATGCTCTTCAATTGATCGACAAGCACTGCTCCATCCACATCCCCAACCTTGATCGGCAACGTAAAGGGATACGGCTTGACTTTGCTGGTCAAGGGGCAAACAACGGCCAAACCGCTGGCCCGGTTATAGCGCAGATCAGTTAGAACCAGCGCGGGGCGGCGCTTGGCCTGCTCCCGGCCCACCTGGGGATCAAAGTCCAGGAAGATAATGTCGCCGGTATCCGGAACGTACGGGCCTACCATTCGACGGCTTCCCTGCCGATTTCCGGCCCGGATGAAATCTCGGCATACCGGTTCTCAGGAGTGATTTGGGCCACCAACTGAGCTAGGGTTGGGATGTCTCCAGCCCGGTGCAAATGCACAACCCCATCGGATGCCACAGCAATCTCCAGCGGATCGCCCAACTGCAAGCGAGCGTCGTCCGCGATGGGCTTGGGAATCCTCACCGCCAAGCTGTTTCCCCATTTCAGCACTTGAGCCTGCATCTCTCCTCCATGTAGATACATAGTATCACCGCCTGGAGACGAATTCATCAAGGCTCAGGTAGATTTGAGGATTGCAATGAGAGGTAAGGTGTATTCTTGCAAGGAATTGGATTTTTTTCGGGATCGAGCGTCCGCGTCAGATTTTTTGCGGGAGGTGTTTGCCATGTTTGAAAGCATCAGCGGCAGCGGCGCGGCACGAATCTTTTCGTGCCCCAAATGCAAGGAGACCATCGACACGTCGGCGGAGTTCTGCCGCTTCTGTGGCGCGCCTATTGACGTGGGCGCGGCGGAGGTGGCCGCGGAGTTGATGGCGCGCGTCAATCAGGCGTGTAGTGATGCCGGCTTTCTGAAAATCATGGCGATTGGAGTTCCCGTTGCTTTTGTCGTGAGCCTGATTCCATTCGTCAGTTTGCTTGGTGCTTTGGCCTTGACTTTTCTGTGTTTTGGCGTTCCCGCAATGGTGATTCGCTGGTGGGTTAAATTCAGCAGCATCCAATCGAACGAATCAGATTTCCGCCGTGCAAGAGGAATCGTCATCGGCATTAGCGTGGTGAGCGTGTTCTTGTTCATTGTCGGAGTCTTCCAGTTGATCGGTTTGTTTGTACTTACCTTTGGACATTGATCGGATTCATCGAACGCAGCACAATTTTTTTAGAGGAGAATTCCATGTACATTGCCAACGAACAACGTTACAACACAATGCAATATCGCCGCTGCGGCCGGAGCGGCCTGCGCCTGCCGGCCATCTCGCTCGGCCTGTGGCACAACTTCGGCGGCGTGGACGTTTTTGAGAATGGCCGCGCCATGGTGCGCAGGGCCTTCGATCTGGGCATTACGCACTTCGATCTGGCCAATAACTATGGCCCGCCCTACGGCAGCGCCGAGGAGACCTTCGGGCGGATTCTCAGCCTCGATCTGAAGCCCTATCGCGATGAGCTCATCATCAGCAGCAAAGCCGGTTACGATATGTGGCCGGGGCCGTATGGTGATTGGGGATCGCGCAAGTATCTGCTGGCAAGCCTCGACCAGAGCCTCAAACGCCTTGGCCTGGAGTATGTGGACATCTTCTACTCCCATCGTCCCGACCCTGAAACTCCCGTGGAAGAAACGATGGGCGCGCTCGATCAGGCAGTGCGCTCGGGCAAGGCGCTCTACGCGGGCATCTCGAATTACAGCGCAACCCAGGCCGCGGCGGCAATCAAAGTCTTGCGCGAACTGGGCACGCCCTGCCTGATTCATCAGCCCAAGTATTCGATGTTCATGCGCACGCCGGAGCAGGGCCTGCTGGACGTGCTGGGCAACGAGGGCGTGGGGGCGATTGCCTTTACTCCGCTGGCGCAGGGCCTATTGACCAACCGTTATTTGGGTGGAATCCCCGCCGGTTCGCGCGCCACCAGGGAGAAGTTCCTCAAGACGAGCGACATCGACGAGCATCGCCTCCAGCAGATTCACGCGCTCAATGACATCGCCGCCGAGCGCGGGCAATCGCTGGCGCAGATGGCGCTGGCCTGGGTGCTGCGCGATGGGCGAGTGACCTCGGCGTTGATCGGCGCCAGCCGCGTCGAGCAGATCGAGCAGAACGTAGCCGCGCTAAGCAATCTCAGCTTCACCGCCGAAGAGCTCGCGCGGATCGATGCCATTCTGGCGCTGGCAGGTTGAGGTGCCCGCAAGGCGACCAAGGACGAAAGGACGGAGTAGATGCAAGTGATGAATAGCTCTTGTAGCAGCGTTTTGCGGAGTTTGAAGCTGGGCAATATCAACCAATCTATTGGGCTGGTACTCTCTTTGACCATCGTTCTGGTGCTGGCCGGAAGTCTGGGCGCGCAGGAGCCATCGAGCCGAGTTGTGCTGGACCGCGCGGGCCGAACGATTGTTGTCGAGCCATGGGCGGAAAACATTGTGCGCGTGACCATCAGCACTTCTCGCGCCGATGCCATGGCTGCGCCCGGATATGGCTTTATCGGCACGCCGGATGGCAGCGGATGGACGCACGTGAAGGAGCCGGATGGCAGTGATCTGATTCGTTCTGCCGCCATGCGGGTGCGCATTGCGCCGGAGAATACGCCCGCTCCGCAGAAACTGCAACTGGATGCGCTGAACCAGTCCTTGCGCGAACATTACTTTGGCGGAGGCGGCGACCATGCGCACGGTCCATGGAATGATCTCATCTCGATGGATGCGCCGGCCGGAAGATCACTGTTGAAGATGTGGCGCTGGTCGATGACTCCCAATCGCCCGGAGGACGTGCCGGGAAGCACCACCGGCGCGAATGCTCCCGGTTCTCGCATCTCAGCCACCTTTGATTCTCCGCAGGACGAGCACTACTACGGGCTGGGACAGCAGCAGCAGGGCTTTCTTGATCTGCGCGATCACCGCATCCAGTGCTGGCACAATTATGACGCTCCGGGCGGCCAAAACGTGTGCGTTCCATTCATGGTTTCCAGCCGCGGCTACGGCTTCATCTGGGACAATCCCTCGAAAACCAGCATTGATCTGGGCTTCAATCAGCAGAACACCTGGTCGTCGGATGTGGGCGACAGAATCTCGTTCTTCGTCATTGTCGGCGATCGAAGCGATGACCTCTATCAAGGCTATCGCCGCCTTACCGGCATCACCCATCTGCTGCCCAAAGCCGCCTATGGATTCATTCAAAGCAAGGCCATCTATCCCACACAACAGCAGGCGCTGGATGTGGCCAAGGGCTATCGCGACCGCCAACTGCCGCTGGATATTCTGGTGGTGGACTTTCTGAATATGACTCGCCAGGGTGAGATGGATCTGGACCCGGCGCGCTGGCCTGATCCGGCGGCAATGAACAGCACGTTGCACGCCATGGGCGTTTCGACGATGATCAGCGTCTGGCCTCACTACTCCGTTGGCACGCAGTTTTATCAGATGCTCAGCAGCAATGGTTGGCTGGTGCATACGCCGGACGGAAGGCCGGACCCAGGCTGGACCAAAGACGTGATCGGACCCAATATCGACACCACCAATCCAGAGGCCGCGCGCTGGTTCTGGGAAAAGATTCGCGACCGCTTTATCAAGCCCTACGGCTTTGATTCCATCTGGCTGGATGAAACCGAGCCGGACATTGATGCGGCCAAGGATGTCTTTCACATTGGATCAGGAACGCGCTACTTCAACATCTATCCTCTCTTTCATACGGCTTCGGTCTATGACGGCTCCCGCCGGGATTTTGGCGACAGCCGCCGCGTGATGATTCTGGCCCGCGCCGCATATCTGGGGGCGCAACGCAACGACACGGTCTTCTGGTCCAGCGACATCAACGCCAACTGGGATATGCTGAGGCGCTCGATCCCCGCAGGGCTGAATTTTACCGCCAGCGGTATGGCGTACTGGGACACGGACATTGCGGGCTTCTTTTCGCCAAACCTCCCGGCTGGCTACCATGTGGCTCGCAAGCCTCTGCTGGATGGCTCCGATGCCACGGAGAATATAGGCAGCTATGAAGACTATCCCGAGTTATTCACGCGCTGGTTTCAATGGGGCGTCTTTCAGCCTGTCATGCGCGCGCACGGGGAAAGAATGCACAACGAGGTCTGGGCATACGGAAAGCAGGCCGAGCCGATCCTGGCCAAGTACCTGCGTCTGCGCTACCAGTTGATTCCTTATATCTATGCGCAGGGCTGGCACACCTACCAAACAGGCGCGCCTTTCATGCGGGCGCTCTTCATGGACTTTCCGAACGATCCCCAGGTCACCGACCTGCGCGACGAGTATATGTTCGGTCCGGCGTTTCTGGTTGCTCCCATCACCGAACAGGGCGCCACCAGCCGCCGGGTCTATCTGCCGGCCGGTTGCGACTGGTTTAACTTCTGGACCAATGAGAAGCTGCGCGGTGGACAGACCATCTCCGTCCAGGCTCCGATTGACACCATCCCGCTCTTTGTCCGCGCGGGTTCTATTTTGCCATTGGGATCTGAGGTTCTGAGCACGCAGCAGACGCAGAAGATCGCCTCTGTGCGTGTTTATCCGGGCGCCGATGCCGATTTCACGCTCTTCAGTGATGACGGAACCAGCTACGACTATGAGCACGGCGGAGGCGCAATCAGCAAACTTCACTGGGACGAGGCCAAACACCAGTTGACGCACACCGGCGCAGCAGCCTGGAAGGAGAGCGACGACAGCGTTGTGCAGGTCGTCCATCCCTAAGGAGCCTCTGATTAAGTCCAAGTTTTGAAAGGGCGCTTTGTAAATATCCCCCGGCAGTGGGGTACCAGACCAAGGTCTGGACAATCAGGTAAG
>CAZXVX010000176.1:0-6574 GCA_964644105.1 uncultured Occallatibacter sp.
CGGAAGAGCGTCTCGGCGCCTTAAAGCAGGCCAAGGCGCGGAGCATTGTGGTGATTGTGCTGGCGGTCGCAGCGGCCGTCGGCTTGAATTTTGGCCCGGCCAATCTGCGTTCGCTTTCGGCGATTGTGCTTGCGTTGGTTGCCATCGTGGTTGGGTTTCTGGTGCGGCAGCAACCAAACCTTTATGTAATTCCCATGAAAAAATCCGATCCCCGCGCGGATTTTTCCATTGCATTGATTGCGTCCAGCCTGGGACTGGCTTTTCAAATACGCAATTACGATTTTGTTTCGATGAAGCCTTTGCTGATTCTGATGATTCCCGTGGCGTTGGTTTATATTGCCATGCTTTTCGGCGCGGTCAGCAAAAATGCAAACAAGGCGGCGGCGATTGCTCTCTTGCTTTTTTATGGTTGCTCCTACAGTTTTGGTTTGGCGATCGTGGCCGATACGCTGGCCGATCATGCCAAGGCCTCCATCTATGTTGTGCCTGTTACCGGCAAACACACAACTAGCGGTAAATCCAATACCTACACCCTGGAACTTGCTCCCTGGGGGCCGGTCGAAGGGTCCAACGAGATTTCCGTTGATGCTGCGTTTTACAACGATCTGCAAGCAGGAGATCAGGTCTGTCTCGGATTGCATCCTGGGTGGCTGCGCGCGGCGTGGTATCAGCTTGCCGAATGTCCTGCGCAGATTGCGCCGGTGCAAACTCCATAGTGGCGCAGGCGCGCAATTTATACTGCAACTGTGAACCAACCCGCTGAAGCCCGCAAGCGCCGCATCGCCGTGGTCACCACCTCGCGCGCTGACTACAGCCATCTCTACTGGCCATTACGCGAGTTTCAAGCGCATCCAGGAGTGGAACTGGGCGTCTTTACGCTGGGCGCGCATCTGTCGCCGGAGTTCGGTTCGACCATCCGTGAGATTGAGGCTGACGGGTTTCCGATCCGCGCGCGCATCGAATGTCTGCTCAGTTCGGACACCGATACCGGCATGGCCAAGACGATTGGCATTGCGATTCTCGGCTTGGCGGACGCGCTCACTGCTTGGCGGCCGGACCTGTTGTTGCTGATTGCCGACCGCTATGAGATGCTGGCCCCCGCATCGGTTGCGCTGGCGCTTCGCATCCCCATCGCGCACATTGAAGGCGGCGAGATTTCGCAGGGCGCCATCGATGACCAGGTGCGCAACGCGCTCACTAAGATGGCGCACATCCACTTCACGTCCACACCCGCCGCGTGCCGCCGTGTGATTGCGATGGGCGAGGAGCCTTGGCGCGTTCACCACGCCGGAGCGCCCTCGCTCGACCACTTGCGACGCTCATTGTTGTTGGGTCGACATGAACTGGAAACCAAGCTCGGCATAGAATTTACAACACCTACATTGCTGACCGCATGGCATCCAGTGACGATTCTGCGCGATACCAATGCCGAAGCCGACGCCCTCTTCAGCGCATTGGCGCAAGCGCCGGGACAGATTGTCTTTGTTTATCCCAACTCCGACGCGGGGAGCTACACACTGATCGAACGAACGCGTGCTTTGGCGGCTGCGCGGCCGTTGACGCGCATCTTCGTCAACCTGGACGCCGTTACGTACTGGAGCTTGCTCGGACAGGTGGATGCGATGATTGGCAACTCGTCCAGCGGTATTATGGAAGCGGCATCGTTTGCGCTGCCCGTGGTGAATGTGGGAATGCGCCAGCAGGGCCGTGAGCGTGCTGGCAACGTGATCGATGCGCCGGCTGAGACCACCGCGATCGTGGCTGCCCTCACACAAGCTCTTGATCCGGATTTTCGCAAATCTTTGCGCGGCATGAAGAACCCCTACGGCGATGGAAGCGCAGCCACGACGATTGCGCGCGTGCTGACTAGCGTTTCGCTCGACGGCTTGATCATCAAGCAGCCCGCGCCACTGCCCACGGAACCCTGCCAGGAGCAACAATGAGCTTGCGCATTCCATTGTCCAGCCCGGACATTACGCAAGGCGAGATCGACGCGGTCACGGCCGTTCTGCGCACGCCTCAACTGAGCCTTGGCCCCGAACTGGCGGCCTTTGAAGCTGCGCTGGCCGCCTACCACTCCGTGCCAGTTGCTCTGGCGGTCAGTTCAGGCACCGCCGGCTTGCATTTGGCTTTGCTTGCCTTGGGCATCGGCGCGGGCGACGAAGTGATCGTGCCCTCCTTCGCCTTTGTGGCCGTGGCCAATGCCGTCTTGCAGATGCGCGCCACGCCGGTCTTTGCGGAGATCGATCCGGTTACGCTGAACCTGAACCCAAGCGCCGTTGAGCTGGCCATTACGCAGCGTACACGCGCGATGATCGTGGTTCACACCTTCGGCGTTCCAGCGCAGATGGACGCGCTGACGGAGATTGCACGACGCCATCAACTGGCGGTAATTGAGGATGCATGCGAGGCCATCGGTGCGGAGTTCAAAGGCCAGCGCGCGGGCAGCTTCGGCGATCTGGCGGTCTTTGGCTTTTATCCCAACAAGCAGATGACCACCGGCGAGGGCGGCGCTGTGCTGGCGCGCAATTCGGCGTATGCGGAGCGGCTGCGCAGCCTGCGCAATCAAGGTCGAGCGGCGAGCGGCGAATGGCTTGACCTGGTCGAGACCGGATATAACTACCGGCTCTCCGAGATGGCCTGCGCGTTGGGGCGCGTGCAGTTGAGCCGCATCGATGAGATGCTCGCGTTGCGCCGCTTGGCCGCCGAGCGCTACGACACGCTGCTCTCAACGATTCCAGATTTGGAACTTCCGCCGCTGACCCTTCCTGATTGTACGATCAGTTGGTTCGTCTATGTAGTCCGCCTGCCGGAAGCGGCGAACCGTGACCAAGTGCAAGCGGCACTCACCAGGCGCGGCATCGCCAGCGGACGCTACTTTGCGCCAATCCATCTTCAGCCAGCCTGGCGCAGGCACTCCGGCGGAAGCGCAGCTTTAATGCCGATTACTGAATCGATTGCCAAGCGAACGCTGGCGCTGCCCTTCTTCAACCGAATCACGACCGATCAGCAACAGGAGGTTGCCGTGGTGCTCAGAGAGGCAATTCGAGCGCAGGTTTGAGCAACTTGATTCGATGGTCGAAAATCTGCAGACCTTGATTTCTAGGGAGTTGTTTCAACGGGAGTGACCGCGACTCCGGCCTGGGTGAAGTGGAAATGCACAACCCAGGCGCTTTGAACGGCTTGTCCAGCCACAAGCGGAGGCGTAAAACGCCAGCGCTGCGCGGCTTGCAACGCCAGCTTTGCAAAATAATTGCTCTTTGTTGGCGCATCCAATTCGGCACGGATCACCGCACCCTTCGGATCGATGGCGACGCGCACACTAACCTCAACCTGGCCGCGGATGGTTGCGCTCGCTTTGGAAGGCACCTCCGGCAAAACCTGCTGGACAACGGCGCCAGATCCGCTGGCGCGTTGGAGGCTTTGAGCCTTTGGAGTTGGGGTTGAAGGCAGAGGGGTAGAGATTGCGGGCGCGGCCGGCTGGACCTCCAACGGTTGCGAGGGCGCTAGCTGCGCGGGCGCGGATGGATGGTGGTGCAGGACCAGAAGCCCGAAGGCGGCAAGCAGAACAAGCACTCCGGCGGCGAGCGCCAGCCAGCGAAGTCTGCCCGTTGGCGATGGCGTTGAAGTTAGGTTCGCCCGGAGTCGCGCTTTGAACTGCGGAAGAGTCATGCGTTGCGCGGGATCGGTGCGCAGGCAATTGCGCGCAATGTCGGCAAAGGGCTGCGGAAGAGTGGCTGCAATCTCCGGCTCCTTGTCCGTCGATCTCTGCCAGTGGGGCAAATGTTGGCTGAGCGCCTCGACCAGTGTGACGCCCAGCGCCCAGAGATCGGCTGCCGGTGAGATCGCTCCCGTGGCGCACTCCGGCGCATCGTAGATCGTGAGCGCGGTGGTCCCGACCCGGCGCGCGCCGATGCGTTGAAGGCGATCCGTGGAGAGCTTCAATTGATCGTTTACGACCAGAAGGTTGGATGGCTTGAGGCTGGCCTGCACGAGGCCTTTTTTGTGCAGATAGGAGAGTGCGTCCAGGATGGGCGGGAGCATCTCCGCAGCCTCGTCGGGGGTGAGCGGGCGCTCGGGCAGAATCTGGGAAAGATTTTCTTCGGCAAACTCGGAGACGCAGTAGAGCAGCGGACCAACGGCGCTGGGGCACTGACCGGCATGAAAGAGGCGCACGAGGTGAGGATGAGAAAGCGCCTGCGTCCGATTCCATAGATCGAGGTGCGCCTCGGCATCGGCATCGGAGGAAATAAGCTTGAGGACGACCCTGCGCGCGGCTTCCCCCGGCAACTCTGTAAGAAAAACACTGCTCCGCTCGGAATCTCCCAGCCATTCAAGGAGGGGAAATCTACCTTCGATGATCTCGCCAACCCAATCCCCGCCAATTATACCTGTGCTCATGACGTACACCATTCTAATTGAGCAAGGCGGGGCTGGGCGCGGAAAGTGCCTGGATAGTTGAAAGTAGACAAAGATGGGTTCCCAGATCTCAGAATCCAGACCTGGGAACCCAAATCAATTGGTTTGATAGCTAGACCTTTATGGTGGGGTCGCCTTTTTGCCAGCCGCACGGGATGAGCCCGCCATTCTGCAGGCCGTCCAGAACACGCAGAACCTCTTTCGGGTCACGGCCAACGGACAAGTCGGTCACGTATACGAATCGGATCTTGTTCTCTGGATCTACGATGAACGTGGCGCGTTGGCTGACGCCGGCGACGGGGTCGAGGATGCCAAGGGCACTGGAGAGTTCTCGCTTGATGTCCGAGAGCATGGGGAAGGGCAGGTCCTTCAGAGAAGGCTGCTCATTGCGCCATGCCCAGTGAACGAACTCGGAGTCGATGCTGCCGCCGAAGACCTGCGCATTGCGCGCTGCGAACTCGGAGTTGAGCTGGCCAAAGCCTGAAATCTCTGTGGGGCAGACAAAGGTGAAGTCCTTGGGCCAGAAGAAGTAGACCTTCCACTTGCCGGGGTAGTCCTGATCCGTGATCGTAGGAAAACTCATGTCGCTATTGACAACGGCGGAAAGTTTGAAGCTCGGGAAACTGGAACCAACGGAAAGCATATTCACTCCTTACAGGTTGATGGGGTTGAGAACGCGCGCGGCAGGGACATCCCTGGGGACATCCATGTCGACGATTTGTTAAGTCGTTTGCCAATTAAGAGATGATAGAGGACGACAAAAAGATTCTGGCAGTTGCCAGTTATCAGTCGTGAGAGTAAAGACAAGAAAAATTTTGCAGACCTGCGGTCAAGTTCTATGGTTTTCACAGGGCGTTGGTTGCTTCTCACAGAGAACTGACAAATGAAAACTGAGAGCTAATTGGGCCGATTGCCGCTGGCGGAGCGGCGGCGGAAGCGCTCGTCGACGGGCTGGCGATTCTTGAAGCCGGAGTCGATGGGGTGCCAATGCTCAATGGCCGGCTCCCCCATGCGCCAGCAGAGTAGTACGATCTCTTCTTCCAGTCGGCAGGGGAAGTCCAGCAAACCGGCATCCAGATCCTTGACCTGTACACCGATGGAGTCAATCTCGGCAACGCTTTCGCGGACTCTCTGGACGTGGGCCTCCAACTCGGCGCGCTGACGGACAACATCAGCCGTATCCACCTTCATGCCGCCGGTGATGTAGATGCGGCGAGCCAGTTCGGAGAGGCCGGACTCAACCTGCTGCGCCGCCTGCTTGCCTTCAATGGCGCGCTTGAGCAGCGACTCCAGCACCGGGAGCAGAGATTGGGCTTCGTCGAGAGTGAAGGTCTTCATAAGCGCCGCCTTTGGTTAATAGAATACGACGAAAAGTGACTGAAAAATAGATAGAGTGAGTCAAGTCATGATATTCTTTTTTGAAGCTCGACGGAGGTGAATTCCCATGTAGATTTTATCACTTCGCTCCGCTGCATCCAGGTTAGCGATCCTTCTCTGCTTTGTTGCTGCTCTCGACATCGCAGTTGCTTTCCTCACCGCAAGGCCGCGTTTGTGGTGCGCGCTGATTCCGGCTCTGATCCCGTTGCTCACTCCAGTTGCACTATTCACGTATCGCCGTGAAGCAAAGAGCTAAGCGGATCATTCCTTCATCCTGTATGAAAAAGTACTCAGCCGCGCCAGTATATTTGCGACGAGTGCACGTACTATGATTCCAGCATTTATCCCACTTCCAACATCCGGTCCAGCGCCACTTTGGCCCAGCGCTTTACGTTCGTGCGGACCTGAATACGGTTGACGACGCGGCCTTCGACGAGGTTTTCAAGCGCCCAGGCCAGGTGCGCCGGACTAATGCGATACATGGTGGTGCAGAGGCAACCGGTGTCGTCTAGGGTAATGACCTTTTTGCCCTGCTCGGCAAAGCGACGAGCCATGCGATTGACCAGATGTATCTCGGTTCCGACGGCAAACATCTGCCCGGCGGGAGCCTGTTCGACCAATGCGATCAGTCGTTCGGTTGAGCCGAGGGCGTCGGCCTTCTGGCAGACTTCGAAGCGGCATTCGGGGTGAACGATGACCTGGATGCCTGGATACTTGGCGCGGACGGCATCCACGTGGCTGGGCAGAAAGCGCTGATGGACGGCGCAGTGGCCCTTCC
>CAZXVX010000177.1:0-6529 GCA_964644105.1 uncultured Occallatibacter sp.
AGAGCAAATCCATCTTGAGGCAGCGTTGCCCTCCGGATTCAGCTTGTTTCATTAGGTTCACACCGGGACTAAAACTAGGATGAATATTATTTTCAAAACCCGGCCAGCTAAGGCAGCATCGCCGAGTGTTGCCACAATGATTCGTCCATTTGACGCCGCTATTTAGGAATTGGATGGCTTTGGAAAGAAACAAGAAAGCTGGGCGGCCATGCTGTCGCTGATGGAGCGAATTGGCGGTCTACCGGTGCGAGATCCGAGAATAACCACTTCCCAGATGTCAGCATTGCTATAAATGCTTTGCGCGGTAGACCCACTGCCGGCTCAATAGTGGAACGCAGGTTCATGGGAGCAGCCTCCTAAATGCAACTTGCCGCGATGAAAGCCACGATAAGTATTTTCCCGCCTGCCAGAATGAGTACTATTGTAATCTTTTGTGGTTACGCTCAAATATAGCGAATAAAAATTCTATTGAATCAAGAGTAAGTTTTTGTTCCGTTGTATATGATAGTCTTCTAACAAACAATTGCTAAATAACGATCATGTGTACTTTTCCCCTCTTGAAAGACACCATGTGGAGTTATTTGGAAATCCCGGGCCCAAATTATCTAATACATCTGACTTCAAGATTTGTATGGGATTGCTATGCAAGAGAGGCAGATATTTGGGAGCGTAACGGATGTCGCTTGGCAGGAATCAAGACCGGCAGCTCACCACCGAGTGTTGCGATGCTCTGCTCCGCAAGGATAAAGCGGCTTATGACGCATTTTTTGGCCTTTTATATAGGGAGCACAACGCGGGAATTCTCTCGATTGCCCGCAGAATCACTCGAAATCCGCAAGATGCTGAAGAAGTGACGAATGACGCATTCAGTGACTTGAACAGGTTTTTTCCCAGAGTCGATCCAGACCGAGGGTGTTTTGGGCTTCTGCGGATATTTACATTCAGGAGGGCCGCCGAGAAATATACCAGAGTAGGGGTATTCCATGAAAAAGAGAGCTTCGATCCAGACAAACACTCGGACCCCGTCTCTAACAGCGCCACGGCGGAAGAAAAACTCATAGATAGATCGAATGCAAGGATTCAACTTTCAAAGGCTAAAAGTTTGGCGGGCATTGTTTGCGGACGAGCGGCCGGAGCGCCGCATGAACGCATAGTCTTTCTATTTTGCCGAACTCTTTCTTATAAGCCGGCGCGCCTGGTAGAGACAAAAGTTTCCGAACGGAGACTAGGCGCGGGCCATGAGTTGGGCGGCTTGGGTACAGAAGCACTTGAACCCGAATTAGAGCATGAGTGGGTGCGCCGCTCCGATTTGCAACCGGATCAGATTTACAAGATCTTCGAGCCGCTCCGCAAAGACATGGAGATTGTTCTTCGATCCTATCCGCTTCATGGGAGAACCCGGGAACTTTATAGCGACAAGCCTATCTGGGGCCAAGCCATCTGGCAGGGGCGGTTGCGCGAGTATTTTCGCAATTCACCGCCAACCGAGGACATTCGTATGTGGTGTGTCAACGTAGAAAAAAGGGTCGTCAAGCTGGCGAGAAATCTCAAGTAAGGCTGCTATCAACATTGAGAGGCACGAGAGATGAACAGCAATGAGACAGGAGTATCAGCGTCCAGTTGCCTCAGTCAGGAGGAACTTGTCGACTATTTCCGGCTCCGCCTTTCGGAAACCAGGATGCTCTCGATGGAGGAACACCTTTCAACTTGCGAACTTTGCGCCGGCGAGAGCCGAGAGATATTTGAAACGCTGGTAGATCTTGACTCATGGAGTCCTGAATCGATGGGAGAAGCGGTACGCCGCGAAGCACTGGTTGCCGGCCTTACTCAAGCGGAAGAGGACGAACCGGCAGGTTCGGAATGGACGAAACGGCTGAAGCGTTGGCGCAATGGCGTTACACGGGCTGCGGATGGCGGGATCGAGTTGATCGTCGCAACTTCGGGAGTTCGCATCGTCACTCAGTCCTTGCGTGAATTCATTGCGCCCGGCGGTATCCGATTCGAAACCTTGCAGGCAGACCGGGCAATGGTTGGTCATAGTTTTGATGCGCCTGCCAGGCAAGACGGCTTACAAGTTGCGGAAGTGCTTTCAGTGGAAAAGCCCGAGGTCAGGGTCAGTGTCAGCAAAGGCAATCAGGTGAGCGTTGACCTGCAATACTGGCCGGCGGATCGGCTGCCGCCCGGGATTGTGGTGATCGACATCGTGGGCAGGCAGAGGCCGCTTCGATTGGAGCTTCGGCCTGTAAGCAGTGGTAGATTGCGAACGGAGTTTTCAGCGTCGCCAGGCGAGTTCATGATTCTTTTTGCGCCTGTGGAGAAAAGATGCAAAAGCGAAAGGAATGCTTGAAAGAGATTGGATACTTGACCCAAAGAGGAGATTACCGTGAAGCCGCTTGCCAAACTCAATGCCGATCAGCATGGAAATGAACCGATGATCCTCGAGTTGATTCATCAGTCGGTGAATGAATTGTCGCTGGCGCAGACGCCGTGCGCAAGAGTGCGGATTCAGGACCAGATTGTGGATGTGCTCGCAACGCGCATTCGCGGCTTGGTGGAAGGTCATGGCGGCGTTATCGGCACTGGAGCACATTCCAAAGTCCAGCGATTGGACCCAATGGTTGCCTCGGGACAAGGTCTATTTGAAGAGATTCTTCCCATGCGACAGCATGAGGTGGTGTCCATTCGAGAGCTGCTTTGCAATCTAAAAACAGCTTTGCTGGTGGCCACCAATATGACGGAAATCCCCTGGGAATTGCTTCACGATGGGACCGACTTTTTTGGCCTGCGCTATGAGATGGGGCGAAGCTTTCGAACCAGTGGGCCGGAATGGCGCCCAAGAGACAAGAATGACGGCTGGCAATGTCTGATCATTGCCAATCCCACCGGCGACCTTCCGACAGCAAGCAGTGAGGCAGCAGCGGTGAAAGAGAGCCTGGAGGCAAAAGGAATCGCCTGTGACTATCTTGCTGAAGAAGAGGCCACGTTCAAGAATGTCCTGGACTGTTTGAGCGTTTCGCATTACGACATCATTCATTACTCCGGGCATATTGCTCGCGACGATGACTCCGGCGAATTTGGATTTGTTCTGCGCGACTCTCAGTTTTTTACCGCCAGCTCCATCAAAAAACACGTTCGCACTCCGTCCATTGCATTCTTGAACGGCTGCAATTCAGGTGAAGTTGTGCAGGGATTGACAGAGGCGTTTCTTGCCACCGGCGCGCAACTGGTGATTGGGTCTCTTTATGCAACGCCAAGCCGTGGAGCGGCTGCCTTTGCAAAGAAATTCTACACGGATTTCCTGAACGGAGTTACCGCGGGCGAGGCGATGCGGCAGGCTCGCCTCCATGTGAAGGGCCTGGAAGACTGTGGGATTTCGTGGGCCTGTTTTGTCTTATATGGCGATCCGAGGTTTTCGCTTGATTTGAAGGTGGATGGATTGGACACGTGGCTGGCCAATGCCGGGTTTAGCCGCGCGGAATTCGACGACTCGGCAAGCAAGGTTCTGCGCCAGACGATGGCGTATGGAGCTATATCCGGCGGGGTTTCAACGGCAATTTTCTTTGCCGCCCTGGTGGAGGGAACAGAGTCGTTTTTACGCCAGCAACTGGAACGCCATGGAGTATTGGAGTTGTTGCAAGGAGCCTTCAAAACAGCGTTGATGGCTAGCGAAACTGGGGAAGATGGCGGCTCATCCGGGGAGTCAGTTGCCACCAAGGAGAAAAAGAACGAAATTGAGTTGAGTCCTCATGTTCAGGGAATCCTCCGCCGCGCGAAAGAAGTTTGCCTTGAAAAGAAAATGCCCAAGATCACCGAGCTTGCTTTGGTGTGCGGCTTTGCGCGCGAGGCGCAAGGAGGCGCATGGACAATTTTGCGCGAGCTGAAGATCACCCCTGCCAACCTTGATCCCTGGCGCGACGCCAACGAGAAGAGGAAGGTGAGCAGCGTTGGGAGTTTTACTCCGGCGATGTGTTCGGAGCAATTTTGGTCTATCCTGGCAGGCGCTGCGGAGCGCGGATATCAAACCGGAGCTGGCGGAGTGAGTGCGGTTCATCTTTTTCAGGCCATGACGGATCATCCCAGTCGATTGCTGATGGGCGCGTTTCAACGCCTGGGCATCAAACTCTCCCTTGATTCGGGCGGTTCGCCCGGCGCTTTCAGGTCCTTGATCTACGACGCGGCGGGCGAACAGATATTATGTTCGCTCAACGTGAATGATATTTTGTCGCGTGCAAAGATCGAGGCAGAGGCCGGATCGCGCAAAGTGGAGGAACAGGATCTGCTGCGCGCTTTTATCGCCAACGGCGGAGGCGGGGCGGGCGAACTGCTGCTGCGGCACGGCATTCCGTTGCGCATGCTGACCAGCAAGCTATTTCTGGAGGGCGGTGTTGTCGACACCGGGAGATTTGATGAGAGTGGTCAAAAGGTGCTCGATGAGACGCTGGACTTTGCCAGGCAGCGCGGCTACTCGACCGTCGGCAGCCGGCATCTTCTTTATGGATTGTTATCGGCCAGCGAGTATTTTGCTCTTGAACTCAGACGGCAAGATCGCGACGCGGAAGTTCTGGCAGAGGCATTCTATGTGAGTGTTCCCATGGGAGATCAAAGGTCCGCATCAGAGATGTTGCGCTGGCCGTCCATTTCCACGAGCCTTCTGAAGATTCTTTTGGGGGCTGAGGAGATTTCGGAAAGTGAGGGCGCCGAAACGATTTGCGACAAGCACTTGTTAAAGGCCTGGTGCCTGGATGACGGCGGTGATGCACGAATTTTCTTGATTCATCAGGGGGTCAAAGTGCGCAAGCTTTGCAAGTAGTCAAGCATGCTTGGAAGGTATTGCGCGCAATGCGCGGAAGCCCATAGTACCGAAGGATTCATCAGTCACATTTGACTTCAACGATCCAGAAATGATTGGAAGTCATTTTGCAAGTGGCCGGGAACTATGGCCGCCAGAGGAGAATAGGGGATGGATTTGTTTTGGAACATGTTGTTTGGCGGGCAACAGCCTGTCGGAATGGCGGTGAATCTTCTCATCATCGCGCTGTTTGCCTTTGCGATTCTCGATATTCTTCGCGGGCGGGCGCGGCTGCGCAAGGAAGCTGCATTGGTAAAGACCGCTCGCGCCAGGCTGAATGCGCGTAAATCAACGCAGCATCCATCCCTGAAATCGGAAGACGAGGATGAGGACCAGGAAGAGGAGGAAGATGATCCGCAATCCCTTTCTGTGCATGCGCGCGCGACTTTGGCCGAAGAACTGAATATTCCGGCGGACACTTTACTTGGTCACCGGGTTTCGCGGGCGATGCAACTGAGGCTCGCCGGGTTGGGCAGCCGCGATGTGCTCCAGCAATTGACCAGCGAGAAACTCGGCTCGTATGGAGCTTTGGCGCGCCAGATCGGCGCTTCGCTAACCCTTCTCGGCCTTCTCGGAACGGTCTTCGGATTGAGTCAGGCTCTACTGCACATAGGCGGCGCGTCGGATATCAAAGGTGTAGAGGATCTGGCCAAACTCAGTCAGGATCTGGGCGGAACGATGGAAGGCATGAAGACCGCCTTCGGCTGCACGCTCATGGGTCTGCTTTCGGCGCTGATCCTCTCCTATTTCAATTTCGGCTTGCGCCGCGTTCAGTCGGTTGTATTGGGTGAAATCGAAGAGTTCACGGCGTGCGATCTGCTTCCGGTCATCGAGCAGGTGGATCCAGAATCCGACAACGCCACCCGGGCTTTTGCCAACGTATTGTCAAAGACCTCAACGAATCTGACCGGCCTGGGTTCCGATCTGCTTGATTCAGCCCAGGAGTATCGCGCCAGCAGCTCCGAGATGCGCGATTCCATCGAGAGACTGGTTCAATCGGTGGAGCTGTTTTCCTTGACCATCAACCAAGTGGCCGGCAACCAGCATGAATTCACGCAGACCATGAGCTCCACCAGAGAGGCGGTGAGCAGCGTCAGAGACGTGGTACAGGACTCCTCGCACATGCTTTCAGAGAAGCTGGAGCAAATCCGCTATGAATCCGGAGTTTCTGCCAAGTTGCAGCAATCTCTCGCGAGCCATCACGAAGAGTTCAAGAAGCTCGCCGAGTCGCTCAGAAATGCGCAGTTGGAATCGGTGGCAGCGGCGCTGGCGACGCATGAAAGGGCCAGCAAGCAATTGATCGAGGGACTTTTGCAGTCGCACCTTGCGGAATTGAAGAAGGTAGTTGATGGGCAGAGAGATGTGATGCGAACCGTCTCGGACATGGTGTGCGATGTGCAGTTGAACGGCCGGGCGAGGAACAGTGAACTGGTGGGAGTGCCGCAATGAAACCTCTGATTGGCGCCGACGATCCGGAAGTCCCCGTATGGGCAAGCTACACCGACGTTGCCATGAACGTTCTGGTTGTCTTGCTTCTCTATCTCTTCACCCAAGCGGTTTATTCCACGCTGACGGAAGCCGATCTAATTCGCATCCGTGAGGAGCAGCGGCAGATGCGCGCTACCGTCATGGCTGCCCTGACGGCTGATCTGCAAAAGGATGTGACCGTCGCCGAGGATG
>CAZXVX010000178.1:0-6518 GCA_964644105.1 uncultured Occallatibacter sp.
AAAAAACTCTCCGCGTGGGGGCAACCAGGAACTCTAAGGCGCGATGCCCTAGGCCTCAGTCACCTCACGTACGGTACAACTGGAAGAATCTTTCTGCATCTGTTGGATCTACCTCCTTTCCCGTGTTTGCTTAATCTAGCTCCGAATTCATCTGGCGTCAACAGTTGTTTTTATCGAAGGTGAGTCTTTTCCGTCGCCAAGGTTGACACTTCCCGTCTCAGGAAAAAGCGCGCAGATTCTCCCTGGCCTCCGGCTAGTGCCGATGGACTCCTGGCGCCCGATGCATGGTTGGAGAATTTAATACCCTTTCCCTATGCAAATCATTGCACATTCCCCCAAGCAAGATGGCGATTCGCACCGTGAGATTCTCTCCCTATCGAAAGATCTTATCATTATCATTCTAATGATATTATTTGGCTGTATTCGAGCATTTACAGATGGTGCGCAAGATGGCCCGCCACGTGCATGCAATGAGGCGTCTCCAAGAGTTTTTCAGTCTTTCTCAGTTGCTGGGGAAGACCGCACTTAATTTGTTAGACGATAACCAGGTTACGGTCTGAAGCCCCATTCAGATCGAACCCGAAAATCTAGCGTCAAGCAGGTTTCTGCAAGACGTAAGGAGTGGACATACTATGAAGGCCTTTCGCAACGCAACGCTTCTCTCGCTTCCCCTCGCAGCCTTGGCGCTCGTCGCGGCTGTCCCCGCGGCCTACGCCGATACGATTGTCACCTACACTACTTCAGTACCTACCCAAGTGACTGACCTTGTCAATGTGGTCGCAACACCAGATGTCGCTGCATTCAATACGTCTCTTGGGACGTTGGAATCGGTCACTGTAACCTATTCGGGCTCCGAAAACTCTTCATTTTCGCTTTTGAATACGGCTGCGGGGGAAGAGGATTTTTATTTTAGCGAAAGTCTCGATTTTTTGTTGAGTAATACAAACACCAATATCAAGAATGATGTCGCAGGCTTACAACCCGTTTTCGATAACGTTCCATTTCATGAAATAGATCTCTTATCAGGTGACTCTCAAAGTTTTGGACCATTTGATCCAGTGAATCCCGCATTCGCGTCAGAAGTGATTACATCCCCTTCTGAGCTTGCTGATTTTGAGGGAAACGGTAATCTTGGCAACTTCGAGATCACCACATTAACGAACACGACATTTGCCGGTGGCGGTGGCAATATCACACTCTCTGGGTCCACAACTGCTTCTGGTATTGTTACAGTCTCATACGATTACATCCCCGAACCTCCTAACGTTACTCCCGAGCCTGGCACACTGATCTTGTTCGGCACCGGCCTTCTTGGCTTGGCTGGGATGCTGCGCTACAAGTTTCTGCACTCGCGCTAAGCCCGGAGCAACCGGCAGCGGCGTTTGAATGGCTCTTGTTTTTGTCCTTCCTGATCTTCCAGGAAAAGTGGAATGCGGCTTTCGCATTCCACTTTTTTCTTGCGCTTCCATCCTGTTCTTTTTCCTGACCATCTCAGTCTCCTGCGTCAAAAAAACCGACGGAGCTAAAATTCCCGCCACCCATTGAAGCTTCTTCGCGCCTCGACTGTCCGTGGGTGAACAAATCATGGATCGACTCGGATGGGATTGATCTCATCTGGGACAGTTTTCTGCCTTTTTGGCAAATACTAAGGTAATCATTCCAAAAGCTTCCCCTACTACCGCGCGCATGGTTCAAAGCCGATAACCTGTGCATGAGACTGCTGCGTTCCCAGCTTTGGGTCGTGCTACTAGCTGCCTTGGGGCCGACCTGCGCCCTCCGGAACGCAAAGGCTGCGCCGCCGCCAGAACCTTCGCCAAGGGTTCAGGGCTCTGTCGATGAGGGCGAACGAGTGGTCCTTGGCGGCAATACGAACCCTCTTTCACAGGTCAGAGTCCTTCAACCCGGTTCCCATTCTCCCATCGACCTGGGAGCAGTAGAAGACTCTATGCCGGCCGGGCGGATGCTGTTGATGCTCAAGCGCTCCCCCGCGCAGGAGGAAGCGCTGCGCGATTTTATCCAGGCGGCGCACACGCCAGGCAACGCGCGCTATCATCAATGGCTCAAGCCGGAGGAGTTTGGACGTCTTTATGGTCCGGCCAGCTCAGATGTGACCGCCGTGACTGCCTGGTTGCAATCGCACGGGCTGAGCGTCAATCAGGTCCACGCCGGGCTGCTGGCGATTGAGTTTTCGGGAAGTGCGGGTCAGGTGAAAGAGGCCTTCCAGACCGAGATTCACCGCTATCAGATCAACGGCCAGACGCATCTGGCCAATGCCGGCGATCCAACTGTTCCCGCCGCCCTGGCTCCAGTGATTGCCGGTTTGGCGCCAATCAGCGACTTTCACCCACAGCCCAATCTGAAGGTGTTGGGAGCGGCCCAGTTCAACGCCAAGACTCATCAAACTATCCCACAGTGGACTTACCCGGTGACAGGTGGAGTGAACTTCGTAGTGGCGCCCGGTGATTTTGCCACGCAGTACGACATCAATCAGGTTTATAAAAATGGAATTACCGGTGCTGGCCAGACCATCGCCATTGTCAGCGCATCAAATGTGGATCTGAGCCTGGTGCAGGCTTATCAGAGTCTCTTCGGGCTGGCGGCAAACCTGCCGCGTGTGGTGGTGGATGGCGAAGATCCAGGGATGAATGATGCGGCTACAGAGGCTTATCTCGATCTGGAGATTGCGGGATCGGTGGCTCCTGGCGCGACGATTTTGCTTTACACCTCGGCGGGCACGGCCACCACTGACGGCTTGGAGCTGGCGGCGTTGCGTGCTGTGGAAGACGATCAGGCCAGCGTCATCAGCACCAGCTACGGAGAGTGTGAGGCGCAGTTGGGGCCGAGCGGCAACGCCTTTTGGAGCGCTCTCTGGCAGCAGGCCGCGGCGCAGGGCCAAACGCCGTTTGTCGCAACCGGTGACGGCGGCTCGGCAGGCTGCGACAATTTTGATTTACAAACCGAAGCTCAGGACGGGCTAGCAGTCAACGGCATTGCATCCACGCCCTACAACGTGGCGGTGGGCGGCACGGACTTTTATTACAGCCAGTATGCCTTGTCGACCATCAATACGCAGTTAGCCACCTACTGGTCGGCCGCCACCACATCGCCGGCCGTCAGCCTGAAGCAGACCATTCCCGAACAGGCATGGAACAATTTCTTCGGCTATAACCTGGCTGACGAGGGCAATCCCGAAAGTCTGGCGATTTCGAACATCGTTGCTGGAGGAGGAGGAGCCAGCAGCGATGCGCAAAACGGCAAGGGCTACCCCAAGCCGGGCTGGCAAGCTGGAACCGGCGTTCCGGCAGATGGCGTGCGCGACCTGCCCGACCTCTCCTTGTTTGCCGCCAACGGCTACAATTACAGTTTTTACCCGATCTGCGCCAACCCCGGCGACTGTTCCAGCGCCAACTTGACCAGCAGCGAAACGGTTGTCATCACCGGCGTGGGCGGAACTTCGGTCTCCTCTCCGTCGATGGCCGCCATACAGGCACTGATCAACCAAAGCGTGGGCAGTTGGCAGGGGCAGGCCGACTTCATCTACTACCCGCTTGCCGCGCAGCAGCCAACGGTCTTCCGTGATGTGACCGTCGGCAGCAACACGGTGCTTTGCAACTCCGGCACCATCAACTGCGTGGCAGGCGCCTCGGCGACGAATTCAATTGGCTACGACGTCGAGAGCGGCTACTCGGCCGGAACAGGATACGACCTGGCCACTGGTTTGGGCTCGGTCGACGTAGCCAAACTGATTCAGTACTGGAGCAGTATCGTCCTGGCGCCCACCACAACCACGCTCAGTGTGAGCCCAACAAGTTTTGTTCATGGCCGGACCACGACAATCCAAGGCACGGTTGCACCCACCAGCGGATCAGGCACGCCCACCGGCGCCATCAGCCTGACCGGCAATGACGGCATTGCTCACTACGCCAGCATCGACGAGGAATCGCTGACCGCCGGCAGCTTCTATGCGGTGGTGGACAATCTGCCCGGCGGAACCTACCAACTGACTGCGTCCTACGGGGGCAACAGCAGCTTTTCCGCCAGCAAATCGTCTCCTGTCACCGTCACCATTACCCCAGAGAGCGACACGCTGGCCGCCATCGGATGGGTTCAAAAGCCTTCCAACTTGACATTATCCCAGCTTACAGCAGGGATCAGCGTGCCTTACGGCGCGCAAATCTTCCTGGATGCACAGCCGATCAGTTCGAATGCCACTATCTCCACGCAGCCCACCCCAGCCACGGGAACCATCACCTTCAGCGATGCACTGGGATCGGTTGTGACCACCAACACGCAACCGCTCGACTCGGCCGGCGTGGCGGAGTGGTCCACGGGCGTCTTTGCGCCCGGCAATCATCTCATCAGCGAGTCTTACTCCGGCGACCCGAGCTATCTTCCCTCCGCCGCAGCCAGCGCGATCTCGTTCACAGTGACTCAAGGCACCACCAACCTTGTCGTCACTCCCTTGGTGACGAGCGTGGCAGCGGGATCAAGCGTGGCTGTCGATGTGCAACTCAATGCCGGCTATCTTCCCCTCTACGGTGTGCTGCCCACTGGCACTGTCACTGTCAGGCTCGGCAGCCAAACCGCCACTGGCACGTTGCAGCCTTATGGCCCCACTGGAAGCGCAATCCTCGACTCGGTGGTGACCTTCACCAACGTTCCCTCGGGCGCGCTGCTTCTTTCGGCAACTTACTCTGGCGACAGCAATTGGCTGAGCAGCGGCGCCTTTGGGGCCACGGTGACTGCCACGGCCAGCAAGCTAACGCCCACTGTGGCGCTGACCACCAGCCTGGCCACGCCCGCACCCAACCAGAACTTTACCCTCTCTGCCACGGTTGCTGGACCTTCAGGCTCAGCGACTCCCACCGGTACGGTCGCCTTCTTCTCAGAGAGCCTAAGCATCTACATCACCGCTTCACTCGTCAGCGGAGCAGCCTCGCTCACCCTGCCTGGCCACGACCTCGCCAATGGAACCAGCATCTTCACCGTTGTGTACCTGGGAGACAGTAATTTCACCTCCGCCACCTCCAACGCCGTCAACGTCACCGTAGCTCAATCGGATTTTTCCCTGACCACTCAGAATGCCGAACTGCAGATCTCTCGCTCGGGATCGGGCATCAGCACACTGGCGCTTGTGCCGATCAACGGCTTCAGTGGAACCGTTACACTCACTTCCAACGCACCGACCGGCATCACCGTGACCCCAGCCGCAGTCAGCCTGACCCTGAGCGCGCCCACCTCGGATGCGCTCACGATCAGCGTTTCAAGCACCATGGCCACGGGAATCTATCCGTTTGCCATCACCGCAACGGGCGGCGGACACGTACACACCGCGCAGATTATCGTACAGGTTTTATTGGTTACACCACCTGTTTTTTCGCTTTCCAGCGGAACTTACATCACGGCGCAGACGCTCACGATGACCGACTCGACTACCGGCGCAACCATCTACTACACCACCAATGGAACTACGCCCACCACATACTCCAGTCTCTACAGCGGTGCGATCAGTATTCCAGCCACCGCCCCCCTCACAGAAACCGTCAATGCCATCGCGGTAGCTCCTGGCTACGAAAACTCCTCCGTCACCTCTGCTGTGTACACAATGACGCCGCCCGCCGCCGCGCCCACGCTCTCGCTCACCACCGGAACTTACACTACAGCGCAGACCGTCACGCTCTCCGACGCAACCACCGGCGCAACCATCTACTACACCACCAACGGAAGCACGCCCACCACAAGCTCAACCAAGTACACAGCCGCCATCACCGTACCGGCCACGGCTGGAACGACCGAAACCATTGAGGCTATTGCAATTGCCACGGGCTATTCGGCTTCATCGGTTGCAACCGCCGCCTACACAATGACCCCGCCCGCAGCCGCGCCCACGCTCTCGCTCGCCACCGGAACATACACGACGGCGCAGACCGTCACGCTCTCCGACGCGACCACCGGCGCAACCATCTACTACACCACCAACGGAAGCACGCCCACCACAAGCTCAACCAAGTACACAGCCGCCATCACCGTACCGGCCACGGCTGGAACGACCGAAACCATTGAGGCTATTGCAATTGCCACGGGCTATTCGGCTTCATCGGTTGCAACCGCGGCCTACACAATGACCCCGCCCGCAGCCGCGCCCACGCTCTCGCTCGCAACAGGAACATACACCACTGCGCAGACCGTCACGCTCTCCGACGCAACCACCGGCGCAACCATCTACTACACCACCAACGGAAGCACGCCCACCACAAGCTCAACCAAGTACACAGCCGCCATCACCGTACCGGCCACGGCTGGAACGACCGAAACCATTGAGGCTATTGCAATTGCCACGGGCTATTCGGCTTCATCGGTTGCAACCGCGGCCTACACAATGACCCCGCCCGCAGCCGCGCCCACGCTCTCGCTCGCAACAGGAACATACACCACTGCGCAGACCGTCACGCTCTCCGACGCAACCACCGGCGCAACCATCTACTACACCACCAACGGAAGCACGCCCACCACAAGCT
>CAZXVX010000179.1:0-6518 GCA_964644105.1 uncultured Occallatibacter sp.
ATTCATCTGTTCCATGCTGCCGTGCATGTGCTGCGGTTAGAAGACTGCGTCCCGCGAGTCTTTCGGCTTTTAATTTCCCAATTTGGTATGCGGATTTTCATCTCATTTTTCAGTTGCTTCTAGCTGGAACAGTGGCTTTTCTGCTGCGGTTTTCAGTTCACAATGACTGCAATTTACTTTATTTTGAAGGTGCGAAGAGATTTCGCTGCTCTTTACCGTGCGAATTTAGGACCGAAGAGGGTTTGGGCGCTGGCGCAGGTCGATTATTTTAGTTTCAATAAAAAAACACTTTGGTCTTGTTGCTGCCTTGGATGAGCGGTAGAATCATTTTTGTTCAAACTCCAGAGTCAGGTTTTGCGCCGCGCTGGGGTGTTGATGATTGTTGGACTGACTTCCTTTCATTGCTTTGGTCACTGGAGCCTCCATGAAGAACGTGACCGCTTATACCCTCCTCGCAATTTCTATGAGTCTGGCCTGTACGACCGGGCACTACGCACTCGCTGCGGAGAAGAACTCCGCAAAGGCTGCCATTACCAGCTTCACAGCCAGTTCAACGACAGTTACAACGGGTGAGGCTGTGGAACTTACCGGCGTTTTTGCTAATGGTTATGGTGTGATTTTTCCGGGCAATATCGCCGCCACTAGCGGCGTGGCAGTCAGTGTTACTCCCAAGGATACAACGACTTACACTCTTGTTGTGATTGACACCGCCGACGGGATTTCATCGAAAGCGGTTACAGTGATGGTGACGCCCGCCGCGCCCGCGATCACCAGCTTTGCGGCTTCTCCTGCATCCATCACGGCCGGCGCGTCGACCAGCCTGACGGGAGTTTTTTCGAACGGCAAGGGCGTAATCATGCCGGGAAACATGGCGCTCACAAGCGGCGCCGCGATCAGCGTTTCGCCCAAGGAAACTACAACGTACGTTCTCACCGTGACCAACTCCGCAGGTGTAACATCCTTGAAAGCTGCCAAAGTCACCGTGACGCAGGCTGCGCCCGCGATCACCAGCTTTGCGGCTTCTCCTGCATCCATCACGGCGGGCGCGTCGACCAGCCTGACGGGAGTTTTTTCGAATGGCAAAGGCGTAATCATGCCGGGCAACATCGCGGTCACGAGCGGTGTGGCAACCAGCGTAACGCCCAAGGATACTACAACCTACACTCTCATCGTGACGAACTCCGTCGGTGTCACAGCATCGAAGGCGGTTACGGTGACGGTGACGCAGGCTGCGCCCGCGATCACCAGCTTTGCGGCTTCTCCAGCATCCATCACGGCGGGCGCGTCGTCCAGTTTGACGGGAGTTTTTTCGAACGGCAAGGGCGTAATCATGCCGGTCAATATCGCGGTCACAAGCGGCGCGGCAACCAGCGTAACGCCCAAGGATACTACGACTTATACTCTCATCGTGACGAATTCCGCCGGCGTATCAGCATCGAAGGCGGTCACGGTGACGGTGACGCCGGCTGCGCCCGCAATCACCAGCTTTGCGGCTTCGCCCGCATCAATCATGGCGGGCACGTCGACCAGCCTGACGGGAGTGTTTTCGAACGGCAAGGGCGTAGTTACGCCGGGCAACATCACGGTCACGAGCGGCACAGCGGTCAGCGTTTTACCCAAGGATACTACGACCTATACTCTCACCGTGACGAACTCCGCCGGTGTATCTGCGGTGAAGGCAATCACCGTTACCGTGACGCCAGACACGATTCCAGCCGCGCCCACCGGGCTCACGGCAGTGGCCGGCAGCGGCGCCGTGGCGCTTAGCTGGACCGCCTCCACAGGCGCAACCAGCTATAAAATTTATCGCGGAACAACTTCAGGCGGTGAGAGCGCGACGGCCGTCGCCAGTGGCGTCAGCTCGACTCATTATTCAGATTCGAGCGTAACCAACGGAGATGAGTATTTTTACAAAGTTGCCGCGGTCAACAGCGCTGGAACCAGTCCACTCTCCAACGAAGCATCAGCCACGCCGAAACTTGCCAAGCCGACGATCAGTTCCTTTTTAGCCACTCCCGCGACCATCGCTTCAGGCTCCAGCAGCACCCTGAGCTGGGCGGCAGCCGGGGCGACCAGTATAGCTATCGCGCCGGGAGGCTTTACTTCGACGGTGGCTAGCGGATCAACGAGCGTGAGCCCCACGGCGACAACCTCCTACACGCTGACGGCCAGCAATACTGCCGGATCGGCTACGGCCACTGTAAAAGTCACCGTAGCGGCGGCTTCCACTACCCTGAAGATCACCACCACGACCTGCCCCGGCGGGACGCAACTGGCTGAGTATGCAGGTTGCACGCTTGTCGCGAGCGGCGGCACACCACCTTACACCTTCTCGCTCAGCACCGATCTTACCGACTATCCTCCCTTGCCGGAGGGGATGTCTCTTGATGCGGCGACAGGCGTCATCAGCAGTTCTCTGATCGGCGGCCAGGGCACCTACATTCCCGAATTTGTTGTTGCGGATTCGACAGGCGCGAAGGCCACACAGACCATCAGCTTCGCCATCAATGGCAGCAACACATTCCTGGCCAATATCTTCCCATCCACTTCGATCTTTCACCATCGGGTGGATGCAGCTACCACCGGGTTGCCGGTTGATACCTCACCTGCGGCGAATATGTACAGCGGATACCTTCCGGAGACCATCAAGCCGTTCTTCGGCGACCAGTATGCCAACTTCCCGAATGGAATACCGGCTATCGAGGTTCCATACAACCAGCCAGACGTGGCGGTCAGCACCACCTTGTATCAGTCCTATTTCACCTCTGGACCGATTCCTCCCTATGCTCCGATTGAAGGCACGGCCAACGGGGTGAGCCAGGGTGGAGACGGGCACGTGCTGGTTTATCTGGAGGCGGGCGACGGCAAGAAGCCAGCCCTTTACGAGATGTGGCAGGGTATTTATCTGGACGGTCCCTGGACCGATTCCTCGAATGCGCTGTGGCCCGACGTTACTTCGAATAACCTGACACCGCAAGGGAACGGGACATCGGATGCCGCGGGGCTTCCGGTTGGGCCGCTACTGGTCAATGCCGATGAGGTGATCGGGACGGGCACGCCCAGCGCACCCAACGGCGCGGTCGAGCATCCCATCCGGTTCACGCTCAACCATATGTTGAACTACTGGGTCTGGCCAGCCACAGAGACAGCGGGTGTCGGATATTGCACGACCGCGGCAGGGGCGGACATTCCCGTGGAATCGGAGATTGCGCAGTCTTCGTCTACGGCAACCTCGAGTGTTCCTTATCCCGCAACGTGCAGCATGACGGGAGCGGCTGGCGAAATTTATCGGCTAAAGGCTTCAGTGGAGACGCCCGCTTGTGCCGCCACCAGCCCGCAAGCAGCCGTGATCATCCAGGGATTTCGAAATTATGGGATCATACTGGCGGACAATGGCGATAGCGGCGGGTTGATCGGCACGCCCGATGCCCGTTGGAACAACAACGATCTGTCTTGCCTGACCAGTCTCACTTTGTCAGACTTCGAACCGGTGAACGTTTCGAGTTTGATGGTAAGCACGGACAGCGGAGCCACGAGCAAGTAGCCTCGATGGTGGTTTCGTTTCAATCACGGATGGTTTCTTAACATGGATGTGAAGAACGGTTCCGGCACGACTCCAATCGTGCTGGAACCGTTCTCAGTCGAAGTGGGCTTTCGCCGTTGCTGTAGAATTTTTTTCTGCCTTCTATTTTCATACAAGTAATAATCAAGATAATCCTTGTTATTCCAGCAGATCGCATAATAAGGATGAAATCAACTATCACGCTTGCTATGGTTAAGTACTGGATAAGTGCTGGGAGACAAACTTCGACCATAAGCGTCCGCAGCCGTTGAAGGAGTGCAATGTAGCGGCGGGTGAAGAGTTCTGGTAGCGGAGGTTAGACCGGTTGAGTATGTGTGATGATCGCCAATTGAAAGATCTTTCCGGCGTAGGCAAGGCGACGATTGCTGATCTGAAACTGCTGGGCATTCGATCGGTTGCCGAGTTAGCTCGGCAAGACGGGAAGCAGTTATATGACCAGCTCTGCCAGCGCACTGGAAAGCAGCATGACATCTGCGCCCTCGATGTATTCCGATGCGCCATTGCCCAGGCCCGCGATCCTGAGCTTCCCAAAGAGCAAAGGAACTGGTGGTACTGGAGCCGTTTGCGCAAAGATCATCCGTTCGTCGTAAACTGATCTCTGACCATGAAAGTTTTCCTTACCGGCGCAACGGGATTTATTGGCCATCATGTGGCGCGTGCATTGGCCGCGGATGGTGCTAAGCTACGCCTGCTTATCCGCAAGACCAGCAACCTCTCGAACCTCGAAGGCATTGACGGCGAGACTACAGTTGGCGATCTTCAAGATCCTGAGGGCATCCAAAGCGCCCTTGCTGGCTGCGATGCTGTGATGCACGTAGCTGCCGACTATCGCCTCTGGATTCCCGACCCGGCAGCCATGTATCGCGCCAATGTGAACGGCACCCGCGAACTGTTGCGCATGGCCCGTGAGGCCAAGGTCAAGCGCTTTGTCTACACCTCCAGCGTGGCTACGATGCACTTCCGTCGCGACGGCTTGGTCATCAATGAAGACACGCCAGTTTCGCTGGCCGACATGGTCGGCCACTACAAGCGCTCCAAGTTCCTGGCTGAGCAGGAGGCGCTGCGCGCGGCCGAAGGCGGCCAGCATGTGGTGATTCTCAATCCCACCACACCTATCGGCTCGAACGACGCCAAGCCCACGCCCACAGGCCGCATCTTTGTTGATTTTTTGAACGGGAAATTCCCCGCCTACATGGATACCGGGCTGAATCTGGTTGATGTGGCCGAGATTGCCCGCACGCACGTCACCGCGCTGACCAAAGGTAAGTTTGGCCGCCGCTACATTCTTGGTGGCGAAAACCTCACTCTCAAACAGATTCTCGACAAAATGTCCGCGATCACCGGGATTCCTTCGCCAACCGTGGAGATTCCGTTCCTCGTCGCCGCAACCTACGCCTTTTTTGAGGAGTGGATCACCGGGCGCATGCGGGGCAGGGAACCGCGCGCCACGCTGGAAGAGGTGCGCATGGGTCGCAAAAAAATGTATGCCTCAAGCGCCCGCGCGCAGCAAGAGTTGGGCTTCCGCATTCTCCCCGTCAATCCGGCGATGAAGGCGGCGATTGATTGGTTCCGTGCGAGTGGGTATGCGCCGTGATGGCATGGTCTACCTGTCGTTGCTTCCTTTTATTTGTGAAAGTGGTTTGATCACTACGCCGAATCCTAACGAGGTACAACGTTACTATGTCCATCCATCCGGACCGGCTCTTTCCCGCTGACGCTGACACGCGTGCAGTCGCCAAAGCATTGTTTGCATCCATACAAAGCTTGCCCATACTCAGCCCTCATGGACACACGCAGGCGGCATGGTTTGCTCAGAACAGTCCCTTTCCCGACCCGGCTGCGCTGCTGGTGCAACCCGACCATTACGTCTTCCGCATGCTCTATAGCCAGGGAGTTTCCCTGGACGATTTAGAGATTGGAAGGCCCGTCGTAGAGAATCCGCGCAAGGTCTGGAGGATCTTCGCCAGCCACTACTATCTCTTTCGCGGCACGCCCACACGCGTCTGGATGGATTATGTCTTTGAAAAACTCTTTGGTCTTCCGCAGCGCTTTACCGCCGATACCGCCGATCTTTTCTATGACACCATCGCCGAAAAACTGAAGACGCCTGAGTTTTTGCCCCGCGCCCTCTTTGAGCGCTTCAATCTCGAAGTACTTTCAACCACCGACTCGCCCCTCGATTCGCTCGCCCATCATCAGGCGATCCAGGCCTCCGGTTGGAAAGGGAGGATTTTGCCCGCCTTCCGCCCTGATCCGGTCGTTGATCCGGAGTTTGCCGGCTTCCACCAATCGATCCTCACGCTCGGCGAGCAGAACGGCGAAGACACAACCACCTGGACCGGTTACTTGAATGCCTTGCGCAAAGCGCGAATTCGCTTCAAGGCGCTCGGTTGCACCTCGACCGATCACGGCCATTTGACTCCTCAGACGGCTGACTTGACCAGAGCCGAGGCCGCTGATCTCTTTGATAAAGTCTTCAACGGTAAAGCGGACGCGCATCAGCAGCTTCTCTTCCAAGCCCAAATGCTCACCGAGTTCGCTCAAATGAGCCTGGAGGACGGCCTGGTGATGCAGATTCATCCGGGCAGCGTACGTAATCATAACCCAAAGCTTTATGAGAAGTATGGCCGCGATATAGGAGCCGATATTCCTCAACCTACTAACTATGTGGCCGCGCTGCGTTCCTTGCTCAACCGCTTCGGCAACGAGAAGAATCTAAGCATTATTCTCTTCACTCTCGACGAATCAACCTATAGCCGCGAACTGGCTCCGCTGGCCGGTCACTATCCTTGCCTGCGCCTGGGGCCTGCCTGGTGGTTTCACGACAGTCCAGAGGGCATGATGCGCTTTCGTCAGCAGACGACCGAGACAGCCGGCTTTTATAACTCAGTCGGATTCAACGACGATACCCGCGCCTTCCTCTCCATTCCGGCGC
>CAZXVX010000180.1:0-6496 GCA_964644105.1 uncultured Occallatibacter sp.
TATCGATGTCCGCAATTCTTCGCGTAAGGGCAATTTTGCTCGGTATTTCGATATGTAGCGGAACTGTAACTACTGTCTTCTCAAAATCCGGCCCTGCAAAGACTCTCTCCGCCACTACGCGATGCGGAATAAACGGCGGCACGTGCAGGCGGGACTTGTGAACGCCGATAGCCGCAGAAGGTCCATGGTGAGGGAAATTTCCGACGGTGTACTTTCCGGCAAAGTGCATCCACTTCGGTCCAAACCAATTGTCAATCCTGATAACGTAGAGGCGTGCAGGCTCATATTCCTGAATAACGCCAATGGCAATCGCTCGCGCCTTTTCTATGAACTCAACCGAATCTCCCTGCTGCATGGAAATGAACTCTGATATAGCATCGAACATTGTTACCTCCAGACAGGGGCTAAAGCCCAACATTTTCTGCTGTGTTAGCGGCACGACTAAAGTCGTGCCCTTGTTACAAAGCTGGCTCATCAAAGAGTTATCCGCTTCCTCATCGGCCACTGAGGGAATGTGATTCAACCATCGGCTATCCCTCGGCGGCTAAAGCCGCGACAACTTCTATGGCCATTTCTACGGCACGACTGAAGTCGTGCCCTTTCAAAACATCCACTTATTCAGAGATTACTTGGATAGTGTAGACCCCGCGCCAGCCAGTTCATCCGCCGAGATAAACCGCCCATAGTTATAGTAAGCCGCGCAGGCGCCTTCGCTGGAGACCATCGTCGCGCCGAGCGGGTGGCGGGGGGTGCATTCCTTGCCGAAGGCGGCGCACTCGGCTGGCTTGATGGCTCCACGCAGCACGTCGCCCGCACGGCAGAGCGGCGACTCGGCGGTATGAATCCCGGAGATCTGAAAGCGTTCCTCGGCGTCAAACTCCCTGTACGCCGCGCTGAGCCGCCAGCCGCTTTTGGGGATCACACCGATCCCGCGCCAGGCCCGGTCGGTGACCTCGAAGACCTCGGCCAGCAATTTTTGCGCGCCCTGGTTGCCCTCGAAGGTGACGATGCGCGAGTAGGCGTTCTCGACCTCGTGCCGCCCGGCCTCAAGCTGCATTACGCAGCGGCGAATCCCGTCCAGCAGATCGAGCGGCTCAAATCCTGTAACCACCAGCGGCACCTTATATTTAGCCGCAATCGGCGGATACTCCCAGTAGCCCATCACGCTGCAAACGTGGCCGGCGAGCAGAAAGCCGTCGATCTTGTGCCCCGGCGCGCTCAGGATCGCCTCAATCGCCGGCGGGACCAGCACGTGCGAAACCAGCAGCGAAAAATTCTTCAGCCCGCGCCGTTTGGCCAGATGGACGCTCATCGCGTTGGCCGGAGCGGTGGTCTCAAAGCCCACGCCGAAGAATACGACTTCGTTGCGTGGATTTTTTTGAGCGATTTCCACGGCGTCCAGTGGCGAGTAAACCACGCGCACATCCCCGCCCGCGCCCTTGATTTGAAACAAATCTCCGACGGTCCCCGGCACGCGCAGCATATCGCCGAAGGAGCAGAAGATCACCCCCGGCTGGGCGGCGATGGCCAGCGCCTTATCGATCAGTTCCAGCGGCGTCACGCAGACCGGGCAGCCGGGGCCGTGAATCATTTCGATCCCGTTGGGGAGCATCTGGTCGATGCCATTCTTGATGATCGAGTGCGTTTGCCCGCCGCAGACCTCCATGATCTTCCACGGGCGCGTGGTGGCGGCGGCAATCTCGCGCGCCTGCGCTCGAGCCACCTCGCCATTGCGGAACTCGGTCAGGTACTTCATTGGCCAGAACCGCTTTCTGCCATGCAGCTACCGTCCGGGCAAGGCGACTGCGGCGCGGCGGCTGCCCGCACAAAGGCCGCTTCCTCGCTCTCCAGCTCCGCCTCCAGTGCGCCCATCTGGCGGAAGTCTTCGAGCGTTTGCAGAGCCGTCTCTTCGTCGATCTTGGAGAGCGCAAAGCCAACGTGGACAATGGTATAGTCGCCGACCACGACCTCTGGCACGTAGTCCAGGCAAACCTTTTTGCGTATGCCGCCAAAGTTCACCCAGCCCAGGCGAAGATCGCCTTCGGTGAGAATCTCCTCGACTTTTCCCGGAATCGCTAAACACATATTCCTACGTTATACCGGTTGTGCGGGCTGCGTATAGTGTGATCTGAATCACCATAGAGCAGCATCGCGGACCGGATCACTCGGTGTTCGTCCCAATCCGCGCAGAATGCCCGCGGAGTTGGTGAAGTTTGCCCGCCAAGAATGGAGATTTTCTGATAGCCTTTACGCAATCTGGCTGGAAGGCATTTGGATGGTTTTGTTGAAAGTGGGGCGTATGCGGAAACACAGGCTGGTTTTTGCCATGCTGATTGGGCTTGCGTGCCTTTTGGCAAGCGCGCGGGCGAGTGCGCAAATGACCGAACTGATTATGGCGGCGGGCAACGGCAATCTGGTGCGCGTGGAAAAGCTGCTGGCATCCGGAGCCGATGTGAACGCGAGAAGCAGCACGGGGCTGACGGCGCTGTATTGGGCATCGCTCAACGGAAATTTTGCCGTAGTGCAGGCGCTGCTGGCCAAAGGCGCGCAGGTGGATGCGGTGAACGGCGAAGGAGAGACGGCGCTGTATGCCGCCTCGGATGCCGGTTTTTCACCGGTGGTGCAGGCATTGCTTGATAAGGGCGCCAACGTTAACGCCGCGCGTGATAATGGCGATACGCCGCTGCTGATTGCCACCCGGCATCGCCATGCGGACGTGGTGCAGGCATTACTGGCCAAAGGCGCGGATGTCAACGCCAAGGCGAACGACGGAGCAACCGCGCTGATTGCTGCTGCGCAAACCGGCCAAATGAATGTGTTGCAAGAGTTGCTCGACGCCGGAGCCGACGTCAACGCCAGACTGAAAGACGGAGCGACCGCGCTGATCTTTGCCGCGCAGTTTGGCCACATCGATCAAGTGCGGGCACTGCTAGCCAAAAACGCCGATGTCAATTTGAAGAATGGCGACGGCTGGAATGCGCTGATGTGGGCTGCCCAGTCGGATTATTTAACGGTCGTGGCTGCGCTGATTGCCAAAGGCGCCAACGTCAATGCAACCGCCAATGACGGCACGAACGCAGTGGAGATTGCCGACAAGGCAGGGCACACCGAGATCCGCGCCATGCTATTAAAGGCCGGAGCATATCCATAAATTCCGGGAGCGCGTAGATTTCAGTTTCCGGCGCAGAGCGAAACGGCATAGGCCATAACCTCGCCGACGCGGTTGGCTTGCTGCTCGTCGGCAAAGAAGAACGGGCTCTCGGCTGCATCCGCGGTATGCGCCAGGACGACGAAGATGGGCGATTTGATTTGCGCCGTCCAGGAAAGATGGCCGGCGTTGGCGTCTTGCCGCTTGTGATATTGCGCCGCGGTCAGCAGTTCGATGCTGCGGATATCGCGCAGGTTGAGCAGAAGGTCGCGATGGCCGTGGAAGATGACATGGTCGCCAAGCGCCTCCTTCCAGTGATAGACGATCTGGCAGGTGGCGGGCTTGACGGAGACTTCGCTGTATTCGTCAGTAAAGGGGCTCTTCCAACTGGTTCCGAGGGTCTCGTCCTGGTATTCGGCCATATAGCCGATTTTGATCTGAGCGCTGATTTGGGTTTGCAGATAGTCCAGGCTCGAGACAAGGCTGGTTCCGGCGTCTTTGGAGCTGGGGAGCACGGTGACCGGATAATCGTGCACTGGAAGCGGAGCGGGAGCCGCACTGGAGGCCGAAGAAGCGGCCGGGGTCTGGTTGGGATTCAGAAGGAATTTGATCAGGGAATCGGATGCGCCCGCGGATTTGAGTCGAGATAAATCGTGCAGCGAAAGCCGGAGCGGGATGGGGTCTCTGCGCAAGGTGGCAATGATTTCATCGTCGGAAAGATGCGCGCGGACGGCCTCGATGACATCCTCGAGGCGTGGGTTTGCCGACGCTGCTTGGCTTGAATCGGAGGAGGCAGGAGCCGGAGTGTCGGCATCGGGGCGCGGCGGAGGGGGAACGGCCTGCTGCGCGCTCAATACCGGGAGAAGGGAAAAGGTCAGCAACGCCAAAAGCCAGAGAGTCTTTTTCATGGGTTTGCTTTCATTTTTTTCTACCGCGTTGAATCAATGGAGGCAGCATTGAAAAGCTGCCTCAAGGTTTTTGAAGGGAAGAATCAAAAAACGCCGGCTAATGCATGGCTGGAGAAGCAAAGGCGGCATTCGTGACTCCCGCCTCTGCCTGATCAGCCTGTTGCTGCTGCTGGATCAGTTGCGCCTGTGCGCCACTTGTGTCAGCGGGGAGTTCATCGGCCGGAACGGGCGGCGGAGCGATGGCGGGGTAGGGCGCGGCGGGAAGCCCATTCGTGCCCTGCTGATCGTGCAGTGTCTTCAGCCCGTCGTCGATCTGGGCGCGGAAGTTGTTCTGCATCTCCTGTAGATTCTCGAGCGTGAGAGTCACCTGAAGGCCCACGAAGCAGTCGCCCTTGCGGCTGTTGGCGACGATCAAATCGGCAGTGGTTGCATCTGCCGGAGGCGTGGCGATTAAACGCACCACGTCGCCCGCGGAAAGGTTGCAGGTGTCCCCATCCGATGTGGGCACATTCAAATCCTGATCGGCGACAAAGAGGTGGTTGGGTGTAAGCACCTGAGGCAAGTCAGTAAGGTCGGAGGCGTGGGCGGGATCCTGCGAGGTGGAGGCCGCATTCTCATACGAGAGTTGCTGGCGCACCTCTTCAGCAATGGCCTGCTTGATCTCTGGCGAAAGCTGCGTATCGTCGGGGGCGGCGTCTGGATCCGCAATCTGATCGTTGCTCTGCGCCTCGACACCGGGGCAGACGCCCAGCGCAACAGCATCAAAGCCATTGGCAAGCGTCTGGCTGATAAAAAAGTCGGCCAGCCAATTGGCAGCGCCGGGATAAATCGGCGCGGGGGTAAAGTAACCTGCATCGCAATTTGCCCAGGCGGCGTTTGCCCAGGCCCAGCTATAAGCCGCCGGCGAATCCCATGGATAATAGGCCCAGCCATAGAACTTCGGGGCATAGTAGGCCGCGGGAACGTAATGAACCAAGGCGACTCCGTGATAGCTGTACGGGGTGTAGGTGTGCGAAAAACGCTGGCCGTTCACGACATAGGTGCGCTGCGTGTAAACCGATCCGTTATGCAGGATTGGGCGCTCGACGTAGCCCCTGTTGCGGCCTAAAGTGACCACGGCAGTGTGATCGGGGCGGCGGCTGATGATTGTTCTTTGCCCGCTGGGTCCGCGATTGATCTCCATCGAAGACGTGTGCAGGTTGGCCAGGTGGCCGTCTGGGCGAAAGGCCGCGGTCTCACCGGGCTTGTGGAAGGCGGCCAGCGTGCCGTTGGGGCGCAGATCGTAGGATCGGCCATTCGAGGCAGAGACTGTGAGGCTGCCGTTGGAATGGGCGTTCACCTCACCCTGCGGAATGGGCCGGCTGTTGATGCCGGTCATCCCTTGGCGCGAGGAATTCACCTGACCCAGCGAGGTGTGCATGGATGAGAAGTTCGAAGCTGGAACCGGTCCGCTGCCGGAGGGAAAGGACGGATGCGAGGTTGTGCCGGAGACAGAATTGGGCGAGTACGTGTGAGACGGCTCAGGGGTGGATGGATGGTTTGGCGTGTAAGTATGGCTGCCGCTGTTGTTCTGAGGCGCCGGTGTGTAGGGACGAGGAGCGGGCGCCGGAGGCGTATAAGGCCGGGGCGCGGGCGCAGGCGGTGTGTAGGGCCGGGGTGCGGGCGCGGGAGGAGTATATGGCCGGGGTGCGGGCGCTGGTCTTGGCGCGGGCGCAGGCCGGGGCGCGGGCGGGGTGTAGGTTCTTGGCGGCGGCGGCGGCGTGTATATCTTCTTCGTCTGGCCAACCAGAACCATAGGAGCCAGCGAAACTCCAACAATTCCAGCAATGATTCTGCTTCGGGTGGGGAAAGGCATCCTAAGCTCCTTGATGGGCCGGAGATGATGCGAATCTCAGGGCAATAACATTTTTAGCACCCCGGCCGTTCAATGCCAGTATCCTCTGAATTCAAGAACTTAGTCAAGAGCAATCGATGGAATTCCCTGCCCTGAACACGATGGAATCAGGGTGAAGCGGCTAAATCAACTCGTATCCGGCAAACCAGTAGCCGATCTCGAAGGCGGCGGTCTCCGGGGCGTCGGAGCCATGGACGGCATTCTCTGACATGGAGGCAGCGAACTTCTTGCGCAGCGTCCCCTGGTCGGCGTTGGCCGGGTTGGTGGCGCCCATCAGCTTGCGCCAATCGGCGATGGCGTTCTCTTTTTCCAGCACCAGCAGCACCAGCGGCCCAGAGGACATGAAGGCGCAGAGGCCGTCGAAGAATGGCTTGCCGGCGTGGACGGCATAAAAGCCCCGCGCCTGCTCGACGGAGATCGACTGGCGCTTGATGGCTACGATTTGAAAGCCGGCCCGCTCGATCTCGGCCAGAATAGCCCCGGTGAAACCCTTGCGGACCGCGTCCGGCTTGATGATGCTGAAGGTGCGTTCGGCCATGAAAGCTG
>CAZXVX010000181.1:0-6479 GCA_964644105.1 uncultured Occallatibacter sp.
GTTCCTTTGAGTTCTCAGTTTTCAGTTTTCAGTTTTCAGTTTTCAGTTTTCAGTTGTCAGTTCTCAGTTCTCAGTTTTCAGTTTTCAGTTTTCAGTTTTCAGTTCACAGATGTCAGCTACACGCGATGAAATCAACAGGCATCCACCAAATCTATTATCACTCTGCACTCTCTATTAGACACCGGCAGATCATGAAGAGTTCCATTGCGTAGAGAACTAACAACTGACAACTGACAACTGAAAACTGACAACTGACAACTGAGAACTGACAACTGAGAACTGACAACTGAGAACTGACAACTGAGAACTGACAACTATTCCCTGCTATACACCGTCCGGCTCTTCTCGGCCTGCCGCTCCAGGGCCAGCTCAATCAGCTTTGTAATCAGCTCCTGGTAGCCGATGCCGGTGGCCTCCCATAGCTTGGGATACATACTGATGCTGGTGAATCCGGGCAGTGTGTTGACCTCGTTGAGGAAGATGCGCTTTTTGCCGTCCGGCTCCATGAGGAAGTCCACGCGCGCCAGACCTGAAAGATCGCAGGCGCGGAAGGCGGCCACAGCCATCTCGCGGATCTGCCTGGTCTGCGCCTTGGTCAGCTTGGCGGGAATCACCGGCACCGAGCCTTCCGACAGATACTTGGCCTCGTAATCGTAGAATTCCTTGCCGGGGATGATTTCGCCGACGACGCTCGCCTGCGGGTCGTCGTTGCCGAGCACGGCTACTTCCAGCTCACGAGCCATGCGCTTCTTGCCGCCCACGCCCTGCTCGATGACCAGCTTGCGGTCGAAGCGCGCGGCCTCGGTCAGCGCCGGCCCAAGCTCAACGCGGTTATGTGCCTTGCTGATGCCCACCGAAGAGCCAAGATTCGCCGGCTTCACAAAGACCGGATACCGGAGCGCCGCCTCGACCTGAGCAATGGATTTTTTTGGTGCGCGCTCCCACTCGGCGCGCAGCAGCGTGACGTGCTTGACGATGGGCAGCCTGGCCTGGGCAAAGAGCTTTTTCATCACGTCCTTGTCCATGCCCGCCGAAGAGCCCAGCACGCCGGAGCCGACATAGGCGATCCCGGCCAGCTCGAAGAGGCCCTGAATTGTCCCATCCTCGCCAAAGGTGCCGTGCAGCACGGGAAAGACGACGTCCAGCGACTGGCTGCCCAGCGCGGCGTGGCTGTCGAGCGCGGCAATGCCGGCCTGAACCGGCGCGGACTCCGCCGGCTCGGGCGCCAGCAACGCGGGCTGCCCCTCGGCCAGCACCCGCGCACCGGGCGTAGCCGCCGGGTCACCCGCTCGCAGCTTTTTGGTAGCGCCTTCGGCAACCGGCGCTGAGCCCTCCAGCAGCCCCTGCGCCGCCCCGGAGGTCAACCAGTGCCCGTTTTTGTTGATGCCAATCGGCACCACGTCAAATTTACTGCGATCAATCGCCTTCAAAATCGAAGCTGCCGAGAGCAGTGAAACCTCGTGCTCGCCGCTTCGCCCGCCAAAAAGAATCCCAACACGCAGTTTTTTCGCCATTCTGCTTTTCAATCACCAATTGGAGTATCAAATTGCGTTACCTATTCAGTGTAGAACCCGCCGCTCCAACTTTTTCCCGGATGTTGGACAAACAGCTTCTTCCCGTATCGGCCTCAGCACGGCCAGCGTCGCGCCAAAACAGAACTCCGATTGTGCTTGTTTCAGAGGCGAAACCGAATTGATTAAACAAAATGCCTAAAGGTCTGATTCTCTGTCGATTCCTGTCGATAGGAGACGCAGGCACCGGATGATTGAAGGACGATCCGGGGCTTTTTCCATGAAGAGAAAGATCTTTACCTTTCTGTTGCTTGCACTTTCGGTAGGCCTATCCGGCGCCGCGCAGCCTGCCCCTCTGACCTCACTGCGAGCCATTCAAGCCCTCAGCAACGCCGAGGCTGACAAGGGATTGCCGGTGCTCTTTGAAGCCACTGTAACCTACTATCACAAGGGCGGATATACACTTTTCATGCAGGACGGCGGGGTTGGCAGTTATGTCAGCCCGCAAAAAAATGCCGATCTTACGCCTGGGGACCGTGTCCTGGTTCGGGGTAAAACTGCGGGCAGCTATCACCCTGTTGTCATCAGCGATAGCATCAAAGTACTCCACCACGGATCACTGCCTAAGCCAGTACCCGCCAGCTTCGACCAGTTGATCAAGGGAGAGCGCGACTGCCTGATAGTCACCGTGCGAGGCGTGGTGCGCGCAGCCGACCTGAAAAGGGATTCGGCTGACAGCTACGGAGGCAACTTACAGTTGCTCACCGAAGGCGGATATATTCAAGTGAGCGTCTACAACTCCGATGAAAATGGAATCGAAGGGCTCTTGGATGCTGAGGTCGAGGCTACCGGAGTGGCTGGCGGACTCTTCGACGGCAAGATGCAGTCTCATGGCATCGTCATCAGTGTTGCCACGCCCGCTGATATTAAAATTCTCAAACGCGCCAATACCAACCCCTGGACACTCCCGCTGACGCCGATGGGCCAGATTATCGCTGGATATCATGTTACCGACCAAACGCAGAGGGTGCGGGTACATGGAACAATCACTTATTTCCAGCCTGGCTCGTCGGCTGTAATACAGGACGGTAAAAGCAGCCTTTGGATCTCCACATGGACCTATCAGCCAATAAAAATCGGCGATGTGGTGGACGCCACCGGCTTTCCTGAAGCGCACAATGGCTTTCTAGCCCTGACTCGCTCCGAGATCCAGGATAGCAACGTCCAGGCGCCGGTCACTCCGCTGCCAACAACCAGGAAAGAGTTGACGGAGAGCCGGCACATTATAGACTTGGTCTCCGTCGAGGCTCAGGTCGTGACAGAGGCGCGCGGCGGCACGGAGGACGAGTACGAACTGACCGCTGACGGCCAGCTTTTTAACGCCATCTATCGTCATCCGACCGGATCCGCCGAGCCTCTGCCGATGAAGCCGATTCCCATCGGCGCCAAGGTTCGCGTTACCGGCATCTGCATCACTGAAGACTCGAATCCATTCGACTCTGGCGTGGGCTTCGATATTTTGATGCGCGACTTTGATGACATCCAGGTCGTCGCCAAACCATCCATAATCAACACCCGTAATCTTACGATTGCCATCAGCATTCTGATGATCGTGGTGATTGCCATTGGCGGATGGGGCTGGATGCTGCGCCGGAAGGTCCGCCAGCAAACCGCGACCCTGGCAACGATGGCTCAATTCGAACAAAGGCGAAGCAAGATATTGGAGAAGATAAACGGTTCCGATCCTTTGGGAGAGATTCTCAGCGAGATTACCTCGACGGTCTCCTCCATGCTCGGTGGCGTGTACTGCCGATGCGAGATTGCAAGCGGAACTGACGATAACGACAATCCTCTGAAAATTGACGAGACGCGCATGTTGAGAATGGGGATTGCCGGCCATGACGGGGTCATTCTTGGAAGCCTGATTGCCGGCCTTGATCCCATCGCTCCGCTATCTGCAGAGAGAATGGAGGCGCTCACCGTAGGCGTGCGTCTAGCCTCATTGGCCATCGAGACCCGGCGCCTTTACTCCGACCTGCGCCGCCGCTCGGAGTTTGATCTTCTGACAGAGATTCACAATCGCTTTTCAATGGAGAAGGCTCTCAGTTCCAAGATTGAAGAATCGCAGGCCAGCCATGCCAGCTTTGGATTAATCTACATTGACCTGGACAAATTCAAACCTATTAACGATACCTTCGGGCACCATGTGGGTGACCTTTATCTTCAGGAAGTGGCTGCGCGCATGAGCAAGCAATTGCTGGGCGGCGATATGCTGGCGCGGCTGGGGGGCGACGAATTTGCCGCACTCGTCTCGCTCCAGAATGGGCGCTTCGACCTGGAAAAGATCGTCGCCAGACTGAAGAGTTGTTTTCATAATCCGTTTATTCTCGATGGGCATACGATTCATGGCGAGGCCAGCATCGGCTTTGCCCTCTACCCGGAGAACGGCTCCAACCGCGATGAACTGCTGAACGCGGCCGACGCCGCGATGTATGATGTGAAAAAGAGCAAGAGCCGCGTCAAGACGGAAGCAGCGATTCAAGCTCCAATTCCCTCCCCCAGCGTCAACTGAAATGATGAGCAAAGTCACTATCACGTGATTTTTGCCGATAAGGCTGTGTGTAGCCGTGACGATAGGCGCAGTTTCACAGGTTTACTCCTCGATGAAGAGAAATATCCTGATCTGCACGATCCTCTTCGGATGGGCTTTGGCCGCCAGCGCTGCCCCGCCCGGAACGCTCACCTCCCTGCACGCCATTCACTCCCTCACTCATGCTCAGGCCGCCCTGAAACTGCCGGTTGATTTTGAGGGCACAGTTACCTATCGACGGGTGGGCGAAACCACTCTCTTTCTTCAGGATGGCGAAGAGGGCATCTACGTCTTCGCGGATGAAAAATTCAAGCTGGTTGCAGGCGATCGTGTGCGTGTCACGGGGCATGCGGAAGACAGCTTCCGGCCGATTGCCGTGGCGGATCAAATTACCATCCACTCTCATGGCGCCCTGCCCAAAGCCGTACCCGCAACCTATGATGAGATGATACGCAATCAGCACGATTGTCAGCGTGTCACCGTAAGGGCCAAAGTGCGCAGCGCCGATATTGTCCTGAGCGCGGAAAAATTCACAACCCACCTGACCTTGCAGTCTGACGGAGGACTGATCGATGCCTACGTGAATTCCAGCGATCCCGTGCTGGTCGCAGGGTTGCTGGATGCCGAGGTAGAGGCATCCGGGGTTTCCGGAGCACATTTCGATGGAAAGATGCAAGAGATTGGCATCGGGCTCTCCGTCAACTCCTTTGATGACTTGAAGATATTAAAGCGCGCTGATACCAACGTCTGGTCGCTGCCGGTCACGCAAATGGATGAGATTCTCTCCGCCCATCCTGCCAATTCTGCCGGCCAAAGGGTTCGTGTCCAGGGAACGATTACGTATTATCAGCCCGGATCGGCGGTTGTTCTGCAGAACGGTTCAAAGAGTCTCTGGGTGAAGACAGGGTTTGAAAAATCCCTGCGCATTGGAAGCAAGGCAGACGCCACCGGCTTTCCCGATGCCCGTAATAACTTTCTCACCCTCGCCGAAGGAGAGATTCAGGAAAGTGGTGCTTACGCTCCAGTTGCTCCGCTGCCGACTACGATCAAGGAACTTAACTCCAGCAAGCATCTCTACGACCTGGTTTCGATTCAGGGGCAACTCATCATGGAAGTGCGGGAGGCCGCGCAGGATGAGTATGTACTCCTCTCGGACGGCCAGGTCTTCTCCGCCATCTACCGGCATCCTGAAGTGGCTGGTTTGCAGGCGCAGCCAATGAAGCAGGTTCCTCTCGGTTCCAAAGTTACCGTAGCGGGCATCTGCATCCTGGAAGGCTCCAATCCATATATCAGGGATGTTCCTTTCAGCATCTTGATGCGGACTCCTGACGATATCTCTGTCGTCACTGGACCCTCCATGCTGAATATCCGCAACCTGATCATGGTGGTCGGCCTGCTGCTGGTGTTGGCCTTTGCCGCCATCGGCCGCAGTTGGGCGCTGGAGCGCACGCTGCGCCGCCACACCGCCAAACTGGCCGCCGTCGAACAGCGAAGAAGCCGCATCCTGGAAGACATTAACAGCGCACGGCCACTGGCGGAGGTTTTGGAAGGGATCACCGAGATGATCTCATTTATCTTCGAGGGTGCTCCCTGCTGGTGTGAGGTCACAGACGGCGCAAAGCTGGGTGGCAATGCGCGCGAGGCAGAGCAGTCGCGCCTCATCCAAGAGGATATCCTAGCCCGCTCAGGTCCTCCGCTGGGCAGGCTCTGTGCCGCTCTTGATTCCGGTTCCCCCGCCGCGCCCGCGGAGAAAGAAGCCCTTCAGGCCGGCGCACGCCTGGCTACCCTGGCCATCGAGACGCGACGCCTGTACACCGATCTGCGCCGGCGCTCGGAGTTCGATCTGCTGACCGATATTCATAATCGCTTCAGCCTGGAAAAACGGCTGGATCGGCAAATCGTCGAGGCGCGAGAGACCGCCGGCATCTTCGGCGTAATTTACATCGACCTGGACAAGTTCAAGCAGATCAACGATCTTCATGGACATCATATCGGCGATCTCTTTTTGCAGGCGGTGGCGCTCAGAATGAAGCGCCAGTTACGTCCGCATGACACGCTGGCCCGGTTGGGCGGAGACGAGTTTGCCGTACTGGTTCCTATTGTGCGCAGCCGCGCGGAGGTCGGGGAGGTGGCGCAGCGGCTGGAACGCTGCTTCAGCGAGCCATTTGTGATTGAGCAGCTCAGTCTGATTGGAAGCGCCAGCCTGGGCATCGCCCTCTACCCGGAGGACGGCGTCACCCGAGACAGCCTGCTTGACGCCGCCGATGTTTCCATGTACATTGCCAAAAACAGCAAAGAGAGATCTTCCTCATAGGCGATCCCGGCCAGCTCGAAGAGCCCCTGGATCGTCCCATCCTCGCCGAAGGTTCCGTGCAGCA
>CAZXVX010000182.1:0-6250 GCA_964644105.1 uncultured Occallatibacter sp.
TTGGACTTCGGGTTGAAGAACTCTACCGGGAAACCGTAAATAATTGATTTATATGGTAGGCACGACTGGATTCGAACCAGCGACCTCTTCCGTGTCAAGGAAGCGCTCTAACCAACTGAGCTACGCGCCTGAAATGCACTTGGATTAGTCTATCAGGGTTGGGGGCATTAGGAAAAGGCGGAGGGTTGGATCGCATTCATTTGTGCCGGAACCGCCGTTTAAGCCAATAAAACCTTTACAAGCTCTTCAAGAAAGCACGAATTTCGGGGCTGCTCCAATCCTGCGCGCCCACGAACTTGCGCCTTATAATGCCCTGGCGGTCAATTACATAAGTCTCCGGCCACATCTCCGAGTGGTAGAGCTGTGCGATCCTCTGTGCAGGGTCGCGGACGGTGATCAGGTCCACATGGCGGCGCGCGATAAACCGGCTATAGGCGTTTGGGTCTTCGTCCACGCTGACGGCAATCACGGCCACTCCGGGCAGGTCATGATGGAGATCAAGCAGGGAGGGCGTCTCTTCAATGCACGGACCACACCAAGTGGCCCAGAAGTTGAGCAGTACAACCTGGCCGTGAAAATTGGCCAGATGCACCGAGGTCACGCCGTCGGAGATGTTGAAATCGGGAGCGATCTGGCCCGTCTGCGCTGGATGCGCGCCACGGTCACAGCCGGAGACCAGAGCCAATGGCAGAAGCAAAGCGAGTGTGATAGAACGAGGGAGCCGCACATTCATATAATACGAAACAAAGGCGCCTACTGTCCTGAGTAAGAAGTTTGTTCAAGAGATGAGCTGCAAAGCCCCCGGGTCTTTCGACTATGTTTGCTGCCCAAAAACGCGGCAAACTCAGCCAGAGATGACAGTTTTTTTGAAATATATTTTTAATCGGGACGCTAGCGAAAGGAAGCAATGAAGAGCGAGAATCAAACTGAGAGTTTTGCCGACGCCGGCGGCTTCAAACCTGTGTTAGGGCTTTCCGATGAATCGGGCGAGCCGCAGATGCTGCGCGCGCCGTGGGGTACGGTCTACGAACAACCCGAGCCGGGAGAGTTGATGGAGCTGACGGTCATCATTCCGGCGCGCAACGAGGAGGACTGTCTTGCGAACTGCCTGGAGTCGCTGGTCAGCCAATCGGAGCGTGTCTTTGAGCTGGGCCGCGACTGGGAATTGATTGTGGTGGACGATCAATCGACCGACCGGACAGCGGAGATTGCACGCGGCTTTGCCGGGGTGACGGTGATGGAGGCGGCCCCGCTGGAAGACGGCTGGACGGGCAAGAACAACGCCATTTGGACGGCGGCGCGGCGGGCGCGCGGGCGCTGGCTGCTCTTCACCGACGCCGATACAATCCACGAACCGGGCAATCTTCATCGCGCGTTGCACGAGGCCGCGCGGCACAAGGTGGGCGTGCTGAGTTACTCGCCGCGGCAGATCGTCAGCGGTATTGCCCAGCGCTCGCTGATGCCGCTGGTTTTCTGCGAGCTGGCGCTGGCCTATCCGCCGGTGAAAGTCTCTGATCCAGGCGAACGCATTGCCGCCGCCAACGGGCAGTTTTTGCTCATCGAGCGCGAAGCCTACCGGCGGCTCGGCGGCCACGCCATGGTCTCCGAGAAGGTTTTGGAGGACGTGGAACTGGCCTTCCACGCCAAGCGCCGCAAGATCGGCTTGCGCTTCCGCTACGCCGACGACGCCGTTTCCACGCGCATGTACCGCACTACCGCGGCGATGATCGAAGGATGGGCCAAGAACCTTTCGCTGCTCTTCTCCAACTGCCTGGCGCTGGCCCTCTGGCGCGTGCTGGACATATTATTGCTGGTTGGCCTGCCTATTCTGGCCGTTGAATTCTGGAAGGTCAGGCTGATGGCGCAATCGGCGCCATGGCTGGCCGCCGGCTGGGTGCTTGGGCTGCTGTGGGCGCGCAACCTCTTTCGCTTCTATGGCCGTGTGGCCAAATCAAATTTTTCTTTCCTCGATTGCGCCCTTTCTCCGCTTGGGCTGCCGCTTTTTATCGGGTTACTGTATCGCAGTTGGTTTCAGTACAAGATTCTGAAACGAGTCAAATGGAAGGGACGAAGCTATGCGGCGTAAGATCCTCTGAATGAGTTTCTTGAAAGAAGAGAATCCTGGGAATCAAGATGCGGGTGGAAAGATTATCTTCCACACATCTGAATAAATTTTTGCGCCAATTGCGGAACAACTACACTTTCGAACAAGGTTTTATAAGGCGCAGAAAACGCGGAATGAATGGAACACAGTGTGTAAGAACGAATCGGTTGTATCAATCATGTGCGGAAAGAAAGCTTCAGCTCGTCCAATCGGCTCGCTCTCTCGGGTACGTTTGAATTCTCCTTTGATAAGTATCGGTGATTGGAGTCACTTTGGAACCCACGCATTGCAATTACTATCGAACTCAGGCAGCATGACAGTCGGTGCTTGAGCGAAAGGGAGTCAGAATGAATCTGGGTTTTATTGAGAGCAAAACATACGAAGAGATTTCTGTTGGCGATACAGCCTCGACAGAGCACGTCCTGACCACCGATGACGCGATGGCTTTCGCTTCCATTTCGGGCTTCCACTCCGTTCTGAACTCGGATGAGCTAATTGATCGCGCGGGTGGTATACCTCCGACGGGTCCCAATATGTGGTGCGCTTCGCTGATCTCAGGCCTTTTCAGCATGAATATTCCCGGACCTGGATGCACGCTGACCAATATATCGCTCTCGTTTTACAATCGCATCCGTGTTGGAGATCGCATATTGGTAAAGGTGCAGGTTACGGCTAAGGACGAAACGACAAAGATTGTGGCTTTCGATTGCAACGCAGTCAATGGCGCCGGCATAGCGATCTTTTCCGGTACGGCACGGGTTCTGGCGCCGCTGGTCAAGCTGCGCTGGTCTACACTTCCCGTACCCAAGCTGATTGTGAATGAGCCCTATCGCCGCTATCAGGGAATGATCGCGCGCGCTACCTCGAAACCGGCCGTACGGACGGCGATTGCGTGGCCTTGCGACGAGGTCTCTCTGGGAGGCGCAATCCAGGCCTACAAAGACAAGTTGATCGTTCCGGTTCTGGTGGGCTCCGAGGCCAGGATTCGCAGTCTCGCGGAGGCCTTGCACCTTGATCTCGGGCCTATCCAAATCGTAGACGTTGCAGAAAGCCGCATGGCTGCGGTGCGCGCCGTGGAATTGGCGCGCAAGAATGAGGTGCAGATGCTCATGAAGGGCTCGCTGCACACCGACGAATTGATGAGCGCGGTCGTCTCGCGCGATGGAGGAATGCGAACCGGCCGGCGCATCAGCCATGTATTTGCGCTCGATGTGCCGTCCTATCACAAGACTCTTTATGTGACCGACGCGGCGATCAACATCCAGCCGGATCTGGTGACCAAGATCGATATTTTGCAGAACGCGATTGATACAATGCTCACGCTCGAGGTTGAAAACCCCAAGGTGGCGATTCTGTCGGCGGTTGAGTCCGTCAACCAGGCCATTCCTTCCACCCTTGATGCCGCCGCTCTTTGCAAGATGGCCGAACGCGGACAGATCACCGGGGCCATCGTCGATGGTCCGCTGGCATTCGACAATGCTATTTCAAGCGATGCTGCGCGGATCAAGAAGATTGAGTCGCCGGTTGCGGGAGACCCGGACCTTCTGATGGTTCCGAATTTGGAAGCCGGCAACATCCTCTTCAAGGAGCTTCAATATCTGGCTGGAGCCCTGGCCGCGGGAGTTGTGGTTGGCGCCAAGGTTCCGATTGTTCTTACCAGCCGTGCGGATGGAGAACTGGCGCGGATGGCGAGTTGCGCACTCGGCGTTCTGCTCGCCAAACCGGCTCCCGAGTTGAGATTGGCGTGACGAGCGTTGCCAGTTCAGCCAAGGGGCGTTTTTGCATCTTCGGGCAGGGCTACTTTTCGAGGCGCCGCAAAAGTGTATTGACTTGTCGCTCAGATGCGCGGGAGACTATCTTCGTGAAGTAGACTGAAAACGAAGAGGCTTACATTGCCGAAAAAGCTTGAAAGTCAATCCGCGCCTGAGACGAAACGCATCGATGCAGAGTCTGTTACGGCAAGAAAGCCGACCATGAGCGATGTTGCTCGGTTGGCGGGCGTGGGCACCATGACGGTGTCGCGCGTGCTGAGCGGCACGGTGAGTGTTTCGGCGGAGACCGCCAAACGCGTACAGACGGCAATTGGGCAGTTGAAATACCGCCCCAATGTGCTGGCGCGTGCTTTTCGCGGTCAGCGAAGCCATTCCATCGGCCTCATTCTTCCCTACCTCTACGATCCGTTCTTCGCCAATTGCGCTCATGCGGTGACCATGGTTGCCAAGCAGCGCGGGTACTCGGTGATGATTACCACTTCGGATGAAGATCCCGACTCAGAGTACGCCGGTACGGAGCAGATGCTTGAGCGCCACGTAGACGGCATGATCATCATTCCCACCAAGTTTCGCGAAACGCGCCTTACGCAGAGCCTCTTCGGTAAAACTCCAGTTGTGACCTTTGACCGCCCACTTCCGGATCCGGCCATTGATGTGGTTTTGGTGCAGAACAACTCTGGAGCGCGGCGCATTGTCGAGCATTTGATTGAGCATGGGCACCAGCGCATCCTCTTTATGGGACTCAGCCGGAGTTTGTTTACCATTAATGCGCGCTTTATGGGCTATCGTCGCGCCATGCAGGAAGCGAGACTCAAAGAAGATGCATTCTTCGCCTGCGAGAGAGAGGAAGACACGACCCAGGCATTGAGTGAAAAGCTCAAAGGGGTGAATGCCCCCACGGCGATCTTTACCTCAAACACACTGGTAACGCGCTTTGTCTTGAGTTCAATCATGCGCCTGGGGTTGAAAATTCCTGTCGATCTGGCCCTGGCAGGTTTCGATGACTTTGAGGGAGCGGAATTTGCCGCACCGCCACTGACGGTGGTTCGTCAACCTGCGCTTGAGATGGGGCGGGTGGCAACCAACCTTCTCTTTGACCGCATAGAACGGAATGAAACCTCCCATACCGGAAACCGGATTGTTTTACCGGTCGAGATTGTGCTGCGCCGCTCCTGCGGATGCAAGCATCGCACACCGGTGATCATCCACTGATCCTATTGCGGATGTTATGGGCGCGGCGCATTTCCATGGCCCTGGCTAAGCAGATTGGCCAGTAACCTGTAACTGCCAGGTACCAACTCCGGCAATTGGCGATAGAGCGCAAACGCCTCATACACGTAGGTCCCTTTTCCTAAATGAGCCACGAGTAAACCGCCTCGCTGCGGAAGCTGGCCGGGGTCGGCGGTCTCGGTGAGCGGGGTGTAACTTGCATCCCAACTATCGAGAAAAGAGTGGCCGCGCTCTTCGACCCAGCCGTCGAAATCAGCGCTGGTGATGGCGTTGGGCCAGTTGAGAATTGCGTTGGCCGGATCGAGCAGTTTGACCGGCGCGGTTTCATCCACCACGCGCTCAGCCATTCGTCCCATCGAGAGCGGAAACGGGGCAGGGAAGTTGCCGCTCTGGTACTGGACAATCAGTGTTCCACCTTGGCGAACGAACTCGTCAAGCCGAGGTTGCGCGGCGGCCAGCTCAGGCCGCGCGGAGTAAGCGCGAATGCCGATCACGATCACGTTCCAAGCCGAGAGATCGCCGGAGGCCAGTTCGGCGGCGGTGAGCAAGTGCGGCGTGATACCCAGGCCTTCAATCGCCTCTGGAACCAGGTCGCCGGTGCCCATTACATAGCCGATGCGCAGCCCCGGCGCGAGCTTCACGTCGATCTTGCGGGTCTTCAACGCGGCTGGCTTATAAAGGTTATAGGGGCGCAGGCCAGTGTAGCCGATGCTCTGCCAGCCGGTTTTGTATTCGTGGCCAGCGGAGCGGGCAACGGCTTGTATTGTGTACGCGCCTGTCATAGCGTCGTCCGTTGAGACGGAAAAGAGCAGCGGCTGCGAGTCGCCGGCGGCGGTCAGATGAAAGGCTGCCTCAGCCGGTTGCGCCTTCCAGCCGGCGGGCAGATTAAGCGTAACCGTGCCATCCGCTGCGGCTTGCGCGTGGACGGTAACGCGCACGGGTAGGGAACTGCTGTCGAGCGGCAGAATGCGCGCCTCCGGCTCCATGCGCACGCCGATGGCCGGTGTGACGACTAACGGCTCATAGACGCCGCCTACGCCGGGAACGCGAGCCATGGTTTGCACCACCTGGCCTATGCGGATGGGCAGGCCGTCAAAGGTGAACTCGGCCCAGGCCGTGAGCGGATACGGCGCAAAGGAGCGCA
>CAZXVX010000183.1:0-6183 GCA_964644105.1 uncultured Occallatibacter sp.
GGATCGCGGACGGGCGCAATGGGAAGAGTTTGTGGAGCGCGGCAAGAGCCTGGTCAGTGAGCAGGCAAGCCGGGTGAACGCGGCGGTGGATGCCGGCCGAGCGGCCTACAAAGTTCCCACGATTCCGGTTGAGCCCACCGAGCTTTAGCCGAAGGTTTTTTCCGGGCTGCGCCTTGATTTGAATTCCGGCCAGCCCATTGATCTCTGGTCATCCGCGCGAGGGCTGTGTTTAAGTGGCGGTGGGCGCTTGAACACAGCACGCGGGGGGTGCGTTCCGGCATGGATTGCGGAGCGCGAAAACGAATCGATCCCCAACCCGCTGATAGTCTGAACGAGGCCAAATCGATGCATATTCCAAAGCTGGACCAAGAAACCATCCTGCTCGCCTTTGCCGCGATCACCGGACTGGCGCTGGTGTTGCAAACGTTTTTGCTGCTGCTGGTGGCTGTGGCAGTGCGCAAGACCGCGAAATCTCTTCGCGAAGAGGTCGAGAACCTTCGTACATCGGTGATGCCGGTCCTTTACGATGCGCGGGATACGCTGGCCAATACACAGATTATTTTGGGCAGCGCACAGGAATTTGTAGCCACGGCGCAGAGCGTCCTGGTGCGCCTGGCGCCCAAGATCGAGTCGGCCACCGGCGATTTGGCGGAGATTGCCCAGGGGCTGCGCGTGCAGACCGCGGAGGTGCAACTGGCGGCGCTGGAGATCATGGACCGGGTGCGCAAGCAGGGCAATCGGCTGGATGAGATGTGCACCAGCATGCTGGATGCATTGGATCGCACAGGTGGTTTTGTGGCGAATGCGATCAGCACTCCTGTGCGCCAGGTATCGAGAATTCTTGGGACGGTGAAAGCCGCGATGGAGTCGCTGCGGCGCTAGAAGATTGTTTCTTATTGGAAAGGGCAGAACGGGAGTTGTGCCCTTTCAGTCACTGAGATCTATTCGAGATTGAATAAAGTATTCTTGCGCCTTTCAGCCCGCTCCCAGATGCGAAAATAAGAAGATAGCACCAGCACCCATTCTCGCGCGCGGCGCGAATCCGAGGGGAATCTCGCCATGCGTCGTGTCGCCCTGATTTACAATCCAGCCTCCGGCCAGCTCTCCAAAGGCCGCCGGGCGGCGATTCAAAAGGCCCTTGCCGTTCTGCGCGCGGCGGGGATTGAAGCTGAAGCTTTAGAGACCACGGCTCCGGGCAGCGCGGGTCCGTTGGCCGAGGATGCCGCCCGGCGCGGCTGCGACACGATCATAGCCTGCGGCGGCGATGGCACGGTCCATGAAGTTCTGCAAGGGCTGGTGGGAACGCAGGTGGCTTTGGGCGTGGTTCCGCTAGGCACGGCCAACGCGCTGGCCGCCAATCTGCACCTGCAAACCTCGCCCGCCAAAGCCGTTCACAGGCTGCTCTCCGCTCAGCCCGTGCGCATCCCAGTGGGCAAAATCTACTATCAGGATGAGGCCGGAGCAACCCGCTCGCGCTACTTCACGGTGGCCGCCGGCATCGGCGCCGACGCTCACTTCATGTCGCTGCTGAATCCTGTCCTCAAGCGGCGGCTGGGCTATCTTCTTTATGTAATCGAGGCCTTTCGCGTCTGGTTCACCTATCCATTCCCGCTCTTTGAAGCGGCTTTTACCGAAGCTCCCGGGCGAGAGCCACGCGTTGAGCTGGTCTCCGAATTGCTGGCCGTGCGCATCCGCACCTTCGGCGGGCTGATCAGAAAATTTCTTCCCGGCGCCACGGTGCATCAAGGCCAGTTGCGCCTGGCGGCCTTCAAAACGCGCAGCCGCCTGCGCTACTTTGGCTTCATGATTCCGCTGCTCTTTGGAAGCCATCGTTATGCGGGCAAGGTTGAAGCTCTGAATGCCGATTCGGTCGAATGCCGCCCGCTGCCTGGCTCGCCGGCTCGCGTCTTTGCCGAAGCAGACGGCGAGTATCTGGGCGAGCTGCCGATTCGCATGGAGATGGTGCCGGACGCAGTGACGCTACTGATTCCGAAGGGCGTTCAGGCCTGAAACCGGCGTGTATGGCACTCCGCGACCGCATTTGCAATTCCAGCGCCGCCAGTGCAATTCTTAAAGCGAAGCATGTTACGCAAGGAATCCGGCATGAAAAACAGCAGTCTGCTTCTTCTTGCGGCGGTCGCGGCCTCTTCGCTGACCCTCGCTGCGCAACCCTCCGGCTGGCCGCCGGCCGCGGACCGTCCCACCATTCCGGTCTGGCCCGGAGCAGCTCCCGGCGTGGCTGCCAACCTGCCCGCCGAGGCTGACACGACAACCGCCAAGGACAATCTCATCGCCGGCCGTCCGCTCATCCGTCTCGGCAACGTCTCGACGCCCACCCTCACTCTCTACCGGCCCAAGGGTAAAAGCACGGGCGCGGCGGTGGTCGTCTTCCCCGGCGGCGGCTACCAAATCCTGGCCATCGATCTCGAAGGCACGGAGGTCTGCGACTGGTTGAACTCCGCCGGCATCACTTGCGTGCTGCTCAAGTACCGCGTACCCGACACCGGTCCCTACCCAAAATCAGCGGCTGCCTTGCAAGACGCCCAGCGCGCCCTCGGCTTGGTCCGCGCCCACGCCGCCGAGTGGAAGATCGACCCCAACCGCGTCGGTGTTCTCGGCTTCTCCGCCGGCGCGCACCTGGCCGCCGCGCTCAGCACTCACTTCGACCAGCGCCTCTACGACCCCATCGACGCCGCCGACAAGCTCAGTTGCCGTCCCGACTTTGCCGTCATTGTTTACCCCGGCTACCTTGCTTTGTCCGACAAGAACTTCGCCCCCAACGCCGACATCAACCCCACCGCCCAAACCCCGCCCACATTCATTGTGCAGTCTGAAGACGATCCGGTTCACGTTGAAAACGCAGTGGTCTACTACATGGCCCTGAAGAACGCCAAGGTTCCCGCCGAACTGCACATCTATGCGGAAGGCGGCCACGGCTACGGATTGCGCCGCACAGCCTTGCCCGTCACAACTTGGCCGCAATGCGTTGAAACCTGGTTGCGCACAATCAAGATTTTGCCCGCACGATAAGAAAAATTAAATGGAATCTGTCTGTTAGTCAGCAACGCCAGAAAGGAATGAGCGGGTGCTTCATGTGAAGCATACGATTTATATTTTATTATGTCGCATACTTAAACATAATTCGTGCTACTCATGCGACAATGTTCTTGCGGCTGGTTGATGCCTGCCAATTTGCCCATCCTTCTTTACGGGAGCGATAGTCGATGTTTTTTCGCCGCTTGGCTGCGTTCGCGCTCTTCGCATCGGCTTTCATGCTTTCCGCGCAGCAGCTTCAGCTAGCGGGAACGGTCGTGGATGCCTCCGGCGCGGTGATTGCCGGGGCGGATGTGCATCTTTTGAGCTCGAACGGCGCTGTGCCAAGAACGGTTCATTCGGACAGGAATGGAGCCTTTCTGTTCTCTGGACTCACGGCGGGCAATTATAGGCTCGTGGTCATGTATCCCGGATTTGAAAACAAAGAAATCCCTGTCACCATCGGGGCCAGCGGCGCGCCGGCACCGCTGCGCATCTCGCTGGTCATAGGCGCCGTCAGCACCACCGTCAGCGTGCAGGGCCGCGCGGACGACTTGACCGGAATCGCTCTTTCCGCTGGCCAGGTGACGGTAGGCGCGGAGGAACTCCAGTATCGTCCGCTGCTTCGCTCCGGCGAGGTGCTGGAGACGCTGCCCGGCCTGATCATCACGCAGCACGCCGGGGGCGGCAAGGCCAACCAGTATTTCATGCGCGGCTTCAATCTCGACCACGGCACGGACTTCGCCGTCTTCATTGACGGAATGCCGCTGAACCTGCCCTCGCACGCCCACGGCGAGGGTTACTCGGACATGAACACCGTCATCCCGGAGTTTGTGGAGCGGGTGGATGCCGAGAAAGGGCCTTACTACGCCGAAGTGGGCGACTACGGCTCGGCGGGAAACGCCCACCTGGTGATCTACAAGACGCTTCCCCAGGACTTCGTCCAGGTGGATGGCGGCATGTACCAGTTTGCGCGCTACGTCTTTGGCGTTTCGCGCAAGCTGGGCGCGGGCAATCTGCTATACGGCGGGGAAGCGTATCACGAGGGCGGACCCTGGGTGCATCCGGACAATTTCTACAAGTTCAACGGCCTGATGACCTATAGCCAGGGCGGCGACGGCCAGGGCTTCAGCATTACGGCGCGCGGTTATGCCGGAACGCGGTGGAACTCGAGCGACCAGATCCCCTACACGGCCGTCCCGGTGGTCGGCTTCTTCGGCACGATAAACCCGGAGGATGGCGGCCACTCCCATCGTTACAGCTTGCAGGGCGAGTGGCATCGCCGCGGCGCAAATTCGGCGACGAATCTGATGGCCTACGGCTTCTATTACGATCTCAATCTCTTCTCCGACTTCACCTATTATCTGGTGGACCCTTACAAAGGGGACCAGTTCGAGCAGCAGGATCGCCGCTGGGCGTCGGGCTTTGACCTGCGCCACACCATCTTCGGCGCGTGGCATGGACGCAAAGCGGAAACTACCTTCGGCCTGCAACTGCGCAATGATTGGATCCACAACGGTCTCTTCCGTACAGAAGACCGCCTCCGCACAAGCAAGACGGACTACACGGCCAACTATCTGGGCGACTGCGACGCCAGCGGCGATTGCTCCACCCTCGATCAGGTTGCGGTTTTGCCCGCGAACACGGATCAGAACAAGTTCACCGAGACGATTGGAAGTCCCTGGTTCTCCAGCAAGATTCAGTGGACGGAAAAAATCCGCTCGGTGCTGGCCCTGCGCGGCGATTACGACAAAGGAAAGCTCACCAGCTTTACCAACCCCACCAATCCCAGCTATCCCTTTGATCCCTACCCGGCAGGCGTCAATCCCAACACCCATCAATCGATCGCCAAGTTCCTGCCCAGCCCCAAGGCCAGCTTGATCTTTGGCCCTTGGGCCAGCACGGAGCTTTACCTGCAGGGAGGATTCAGCTACCACTCGAACGACGTGCGCGGCTCGACGCAACTCTATGAGCCGGTTTCGCCGGATTATCCGTACTACAATTCGCCGACGCCGGTTCGCATTCCCTTCCTGGCCCAGACCAAGGGCGCGGAGGTTGGCGTGCGCACCTCGGCCGTCCCGCATCTGCAAAGCACCGCCGAGATCTGGTTTCTGCACAGCAACTCCGAGCTGCTGCAGGATGGCGACACCGGCGGCACAAGCGCTTCGATGCAGTCGAGCAACCGCTATGGCTTTGAGGTGGGCAACTTCTATACGCCTGCGGAGCATTGGGTTTTGGATGCGGACTTTGCCGATTCGCGCGCCCTGTTTACCCAAAACGATCCTGACGATTCCACTTTTTATACGAACGCCTCGGGAAGCCAGCAGCTCTGCGCGCATAACTCGAATTGCTTTGGGTTGATTCCGACCGGCGCGACGCCCTCCGGCACGGTGACTCCGGCGACGGTCGGTTATGGCGATAGCGGATTCCTGCAAAACCCTTACGGCAGGCAGGTTCCCGAAGCCGTCCGCTGGGTGGTTTCGGCCGGCGCCACGCTGAAGGATTTGCATGGCTTTTCGTCCAGCCTGCGGTTGCGCTACTTTGGACCGCGCCCGTTGACCTCGGATGCGATCTACACTTCGCCCTCGACGACGCTGGTCAACTTCGAGGCAAGTTATAAATTCAACCGGCATTGGAGCCTGGTGGGCGAGGTCCTGAATCTCTTCAACCGCCGCGACCACGACGTTGATTACGCGTATATCTCGCAGATCAATCCAGCGGCCACTTTGCAGTTTCAGGGGCAGCCAGCGCCGTCGGCGCCGCCCGCCACATTGGCAGGGGAGGAACTGGTCGCCGGCGCCATCGATGCCAACGCGGCATTCACAAGAGTGATGCATCCGGTCGAGCCGGTTCAAGCGCGATTCACTTTGCGTTGCAGCTTCGGCCGCTGAGGCAAACAAGTAAACAGTTGACAGTGGACAGTAGACAGTTCTGACCACTGTCTACTGTCCACTGCTCAATGCTTGTGCGGGTGCGGATGCTCTTTTTCGGAGGGCGGCGTCAGCGCGGACTCCGGCACGGTCATCACCAGCCGCCCGTGCTGCACGCCCTTGAGGCCGATCAGCAGATCAGCGAACTTCTCCACCTTGGCCGACTTGCCGTGCACGATCAGCACCTCCAGGCAGGAGTCGTGGTCCAGGTGCGCATGGC
>CAZXVX010000184.1:0-6164 GCA_964644105.1 uncultured Occallatibacter sp.
GCAGCGCGGCGGGCATGGCCAAAAGAAAGTAGCCCATATAAAACGCCGACTGCACAAAGCCCGCCTGAAGGCGCGAAATCGCAAAGGACTTCATGAACTGGCGGATCAGCACATCATTGAGGTTATTGGGGATGGCCCAGAGAAAGAAGAGAGCGGTAATCAGAACGAAAAGACCAATCTGCCCGGCAGGAAAGATTCCGCCTTTGACTTGCGTTTTGGCCGTGGAAGCAGCGTTCACAACAAACATGAGTTTATCCTTTTACCGGTCGAGGCAGCGCAGCCGGAATTTGATTCAACAAACCTTAATCTTCGAAGATGCAGCAAACGTTACAGTAAACGATGCACTTGCCTGTTTGCAAGTGCATCAAATCCCTTTGCAAGGAAAGTCGATAGAGGTAGTAAACCATTCCGCAAGGTCGAATGCAAAACATCTATGATCAGCGATTTGCAGCACAACTGAACTGGCTGCGAAAAGGTTGGGATCAGAGAGAAATCCGCAAAGGACACCCTGCATGGGCTAAAGCCTTGTTGATTCCATGAACTTTGCCGGCACGACTGAAGTTTTGCCCTGACTCTTATGAGCCATGATTGAGTTCTTTCGCAGGTTGTAATGTCACGCTTTGTACCAGAGCCTTGGTTCAGTTGCTTGCCCCTATTTGCAGAGCCGCTTCTTTTTCCATCGACGGCAGGATAGCGCGCAGCCGTTCGAACTCTGTGTTGCCGCGAAGAGGTTGCAGGCGGGGATCTTCCAGCATCTGGAAGAACCATGGGCAACGAGATTCATTAGCTGCATGAAGTTCCTCGACGGCGGCATCAAGGTCGCCGAGAGCCACATGGACAGCCGGAGTGAAGGAGCGTATCAGGAAGCGCTCGCGACTGAGCCACTGCAACCGTTCCAGGACGGAGCGCGCCTCAGCGGTGCGTCCCGCGCAGGCAAGCGCATAGGCATGGGCAGCAATGGCTGGATCGAAGAAGGGAACGCGCTGCAACAGCTCCTTGGCAATCTGGTGGGCGCGTTCGGCTTCGCCGTTATGAGCAAGAATCAAGGCTCCGTAAAGGCTGGTAAATTCATGTTCGGGAAAGAGGCCGAGCGTAACTTGAATTTGCTTCAAGCTCTCGCTCGCTTGACCATCCATATGGAGCGCCCATGCCAAGCGGCATTGCAGCCATGGCGCATAGGGATCCTGCTGAATGGCATCTTGCAACAGATCAATTGCACCTTGATAGTGACCACGACTGATCAGGAACATGGCGCGAATGCGCGTGGTCCATGGACCGTGAGACATATGGGCGCAGCGCGAAAATATCTCAAGTGCTGCGGCAAGATCGCGATCAAAGTGAAACTTTATCCAACCCAGCGCGGGCAGAATTCCCTCCGCCTGACGGGAAAAATCGAGAATGCTTTTTGAAGTGCGATGAATATGGTCGGCCGCGACCGAAGCAGGCATAAAGCCGAAAAAGCTCTGTGCCACGCAAAGATGAACCAGGTCAACTTTGGCAGAGATCAGAGCGGGATCTACTTCAATGGCCCTTAAGAGTTGCTGCAGGCCATCCTGCATTCGATGGCGGTTCAACGTCTGCCACTCATGGCGACCACGCAAGTAAGATTCATATGCCTCGCGGCGCCGCGGAGCCGTCGTCTCGTCGTGGCCTGTGCCGGAAGCCGAAATGGAGAGATCTCCTTGCGTCGATTCCAGCTTCGCCGCTCCTCTGGCGTAAGATGCATCTTCCCAATTGGGTGCGGATGCGCTTTCAAGGGGGATGCGAACACCCAGCCTCCAGGCGAGCCGCTGCACCAGTTCCGACTCCAATCCGGCGACCCGGTTCTGGTCAACAAGAATATCTTCGACCCAGATTTGGGTCCCATCTTCAATGCGAATCATTTCGGCGCGCAGCCGAAACTGGGATGAGAATGCACGCAGACTGCCGGTCAGAACAAAGTCCGCTTTAAGCGCCTCGCCAATCTGCTGGGCCGTGAATCCGCGGCTGGCCAGGGTAAAGACCGAATCCCGAGCCAAAACGGAGAGGACCGGGGAGCGCACGTTGGTCATGCGGACAATGGTCTCTTCCGCAATGGCCTGTCCCAGATGTTTAGCAACAAAGTGCATCGTGCTAAATGGAAGGACGGCCAGCCGGGGAAGCGACTCAACAGGGGCCGAGTTCTGGCGGATAACCTCGGCAGTAAAGCGATATCCGCGTTTATATACCGTTTGAATGCATGCTTCCGGCTCCAGTCTGGAGCGCAGCGAAGAGAGGCATTTGGGAACGCTGTCACCGGTCACATGCACATCGCCCCAGAGAGTCTGTCTCAGTTGCAGAGGAGAGATAATCTGTCCTGCGTGGGCAAGCAGTAATCGAAGCGCAGCAAGTTCCTTGGGCGGCAGATGGATCACATCCTCGCCGCGCCAGAGCGTGCCATCCGACTCCAGGCGGAAGCCTGCAAAAGAGCAGGCAAAAACCCTGCCGCGGCGTCCTAATCCGGAGTTGGAGTTGCCAACATCTCCGCGGCGGCGGCCTGGGGTTGCTTCGGGAGATCCCAAATCTCCGCGGCGGCGGTTGTACCCCATCGTGGCGAGCGATTCTTCATCGGGAGTGCGTGAACCAGAGCCGGACTTTGTTGTCGCAACCAATGGGATTCCTCGCATCCTGGGCAAAAAAAGAGGCTTCTTTCCGCCGATCAGGCAAGCAGAAAGGCAACGGCCAACAGTGGTCGCGGGATAATCTTCTGATGACCCGGGGGAAAGAGTTGCAGAACACCCTGCGATTCTCTGTGCTTCTTTGACCCAATATATCTGTTATCCCTAGATTATCTGGTTTTGGTGAAATGGGGAAAGAAAATTAAGTTATTCCATTTATTTTCTAATGCATGAAGTAACCAATGCGCGTTACCAAATTGTAATGACTTCAGAAAAGCTTCAGAATAATCTCAGAACTTTAAATCTCTTTAAACTGGCAAACTTAGAGAAAGGGGTTTGCCATGGCCAAAACCGTATCGTATGCACAGTGGTCTCTTGAGCCGTATTGCATAGGAATGAAGCTGCGCTCGTTGCGCACGCAGAAGCGGCTCACGCTGGCGCGGCTGGCGGCGGAGACCAAGCTTTCAACGGCGCTGCTTTCCAAGCTGGAGACGGACCGAATGATTCCCACGCTTCCGACGCTGGCCACTATCGGCAGGGTTTACGGAGTGGGAATGAGCTATTTTTTCTCGGAGCCGGGCAAGCACACGCTCTCCATCACGCGCAAGTCTCATCTGCAAGGCAATAATCGGGGTCTGGAATCGGTCAGGATTACGCCCTTGAATGTGCTGGCAGAGGGAACCCGGATGGTGGCGCAGATGATCGAGTTTCCGGTCGGCGGCAGCTCCGGCACTGCAGATAACCGGCGCGCGGCAAGCAGTTTGATTTACGTGCTGGAAGGCAAACTGCAGTTGGATGTGGGAGGGCTGCATGAAGTGCTCGATGTGGGCGATTGCGCCTATATGGAGAGCGAGATGGCGCTGTCCTGGAGCGCGGCCGGCAAGCACCGGTGCCGGATTTTGGTGGTGACGCCGGCCACTGGCACGCGTATTGAAGATTGAGACGTGTGGCACAATTAAATGGCCATTTTGATTCATGGATGGGCTATGCGATCAAGTTGCGATTGTTGCGCGTTTCGCAACCGGATTGCCCGCGTCATGGCGAACCTGTAGGATGGTCAGCAATCACGGAGTTTGCCACATGCGTCCGAACCTCAATTTGATGAAGGCCACACTGACCGGCGCGCTGGGCGGTTTGCTCTTCGGTTTCGATACAATCGTCATCTCCGGCGCCATTGATACTCTGGTCCGGCTCTACAGTTTGACTCCACAGGGCAAAGGTGTCACGGTTGCCATTGGACTGATAGGGACGGTGGCGGGAGCCTTGGGAGCGGGCCATGTGGGGCAAAAGCTGGGTGGGCGAGAGACGCTGCGCATCACCGCTGTTCTCTATGTGGTAGCGGCGGTAGGATGCGGTCTGGCCTGGGGCTGGCACTCTTTCCTATTCTTTCGATTTGTGGGCGGTCTGGGCATTGGCGCATCGTCGGTGTTGGGACCGGTTTACATTGCCGAGCTGGCGCCGGCTGAGAGACGCGGAAGGTTGGTCGGGGCATTTCAGTTCAACGTGGTATTTGGCATTCTGGTGGCATACACCTCAAACTATTTCATTCGTACGCTTCAACTGGGGCCGCTGGAATGGCGCTGTCAGGTGGGCGTAGCCGCACTGCCCGCTTTCGGATTTCTGGCGCTGCTGTTTGGCATTCCCCGCAGTCCGCGCTGGCTGGCCTCGAAGAACCGCGACGAAGAAGCTTTGCAAGTGCTTCGCCGGATGGGTGAGCCAAACCCCGAAGACGAACTGGCGGAGATTCGATCCGCGCTGACTGAAGAGCACGCCACGGCCCACGAGCCAGTCTTTCAAAGGAAGTATTTTTACCCGCTTTTTCTGGCCATCAGCATCGGCGCATTCAACCAACTGGCCGGCATCAATGCCATCCTTTATTACCTGAACAGCATCTTTGTCGCGGCAGGCTTCAGCCAGGTCTCCGGCGATCAGCAGGCCATCGCCATCGGATTCACCAATCTTGTCTTTACCCTAGTGGGCATGAGCTTGATCGACAGGCTGGGGCGCAAGATTCTTTTGCTGATCGGCGCGGCCGGCACGGCTTGCTGCCTGACGGCGGTCTCCTGGCTCTTCACCACCAATTCTCATCCCGGCGCGCTGGTCTGGCTGCTGATTATTTACATCGCATTCTTCGCTCTCTCACAAGGGGCGGTCATTTGGGTCTACATCGGCGAAGTCTTTCCCAACGCCGTCCGCTCCAAGGGCCAAGGCGTGGGCAACGCCAGCCATTGGATCATGAACTCCCTCATCGCGCTTGAATTTCCGGTGCTGGTTGAGCACATCGGCCGCAGCGCGCCCTTTGTCTTCTTCGCCATGATGACTGTGGTGCAATTCCTGGTGGTGCTATTGGTTTATCCGGAGACGAAGGGACAGTCGCTCGAGGAGTTGCAGCGCAGACTGTTGCGGGTTAAATAAGCGCGCAGCGCACTCATCGAAACGCGAAGATAAATCCCTTAGCAAACCATTTCAGGAAGAGCGCGAATCCATTCCATTCCGAGGGAATCAAACGGATAACACGGAATTACAAGGTGGGACGCGTACCCACTGGTGTGATTATAATCACACATGGGAGAGGCACAGATACTCTCCAGAAGTTTCGGAAGGGAAGACGCCACATGGCGACAGCGGACTTGGCTCTCGGTCAACTTGAGGGCGAACACGGCGCAAAGAAGCGCATAGTCAACGATTTCAGCATCAACGTGGCAACGGTGAACGGCTCCGGCTCGCAATCGGCCAATAGTGTACTGCTGAAGAGCATCTTCGGAATGGGCGTTCCAGTGAGCGGGAAGAATCTATTTCCCTCGAACATAGCCGGACAGCCCACCTGGTTCCTAATCCGCGCGAGCAAGGACGGTTACGTGGCCCGCAAGCACCAAGCCGAGGTGCTGATCGCGTTGAATCCAGAGACCGCGCAGGCAGACGTACTGGCGCTGCCTTCGGGTGGCGTGGCCATCTGCGAAGAGAGTTTGAAGCTCAATCAGTTGCGCCGGGACATTGTTTTTTATGATGTTCCCTTCGACAAGATCACGGCTTCGATCTGCCCGGAGGCCAAGCTGCGCAAGCTGGTCAAGAACATGATTTACGTGGGTGTGGCGGCGCAGTTGCTTGCCATTGACCTGGGCGTGGTGGAGGCCGGCCTGCGTCGGCAGTTCGCCAAAAAGCAGAAAGTCTTCGATTTGAACTTCGGCGCGGTCAAAGCGGGCTACGACTATGCCCGCGCAAATCTATTCAAAAGCGATCCTTACTTTATCGAACCGATGGATAAGACGGCGGGCAAGATCATTATCGACGGCAATGCGGCATGCGGCATGGGCGCGGTCTTTGCCGGGGTTACGGTGGTGGCCTGGTATCCGATTACGCCCTCGACCTCGGTGGTGGAGGCGACGACCGATCTGTTGAAGAATCTGCGCGTGACTCCAGAGGGCAAGGCGACCTTTGCCGTGATCCAGGCCGAGGATGAACTGGCTGCCATCGGCATGGTGCTGGGCGCGGGCTGGGCGGGGGCGCGCTCGATGACCGCGACCTCTG
>CAZXVX010000185.1:0-6134 GCA_964644105.1 uncultured Occallatibacter sp.
CTTTCGCCATTAAAGCAGCTCGCTAAGGGGTACGTTTTGCAGGGGCAAGGTCATTTACAGATGTGATGAGAAAATCGCGACCATTTTTCAGGTGAATTGTGCCGAGGATCAATTCATTGCCTTCATCAATTCCACCGGAGATTTTCATGAAGCGGCCATTCTTCATCGTGCCGATGATGAAGACGGAACGCATATTGTCTCCTTTTCCTTTTTCGAAACCAGGTTTGTGCGGATCATAACCAGTTTTGTTTCCGTAATCCTGCAAAGCCCGCTGGATAACAAAGAAACTCCGTTTCTCCAGTTGCAGTTGATAGACGCGCAGCTCCTCGAATGAGGCAAGATGATCACCGAGCGCGGCAATCAAGGCAGCCCGTACAGGCTTCGCTTTTGATTCCGGCAGGCGATGAGCCGATTCACCCACAGTAAAGAACTCATTTGACTCCGCTGCCACTGCCGCGAATGAGATCGAAGCGCCCGAAAAAGCGCCTATGCCGCCATAACCGAAACACGAATCCGGATCATCGAAGGTGGCCAAGTTCATTTGTTCAACTTGCACCAAAGCGCCTCGCCCGTCGGCGCTGATTACGGTATAGGCATGGGGCTTTTTCAAATACTCAAGGTTGAATGCTTTACATTCTTTCGCATGGCTGTCATCGCAGAGAATCTTCTTCCACTCGCCGGAAGGCGTGATCCAGGCAATAGGCTCAACATTCACCTGACCCGGCGAATTGAGCCGACAGCAACTGATTCCGCCTTCCAGCACTGTTGACTCTCTTGCAACCGCGACCACCATCACGTCTGTGTTGAGTGGCGTAGAAGCGGGGTTGGCCGTTTGGGCCAAGGAGGCGGCGGAGAAAGCGCAGAGCAGGCAACTCCAGAAGCGGATCATGCTGGAGGAACCTCGGATTGTCATCACCAGAATACCGCAATTCCAGGACATATCATGCTTTGAAAATTCCCAGTTTGCTGAGAATCTTGGCGGTGGTAAATCTCTCAATCCCGCATTCTTCAAAATCATTGTCGTTGGACCAGATCGGAATCTTCAGATGCAAGGCCATGGCTAGAAACTCGACATCATCTGGATCACGGCTTCCAATGAGCCTGCGCGCCTCGGCCATTGCATCCTCATAGACGGCAGAGGAGATGATCGTGACTGGAAGCGCCGCCACGGTCATCAGGACAGTATCCGGGGCGAGTTTTTTCTTGCGGCCAAGCTGAGTAGCATATTCTCTGACTTCAGCGAAGGTGGCCTCGGTAGTGACTACCTCTTGAACCAAGGGATGATCGAAGACCAAACGGGCACGACCGCCAATCACCGCCGAGAGCAGCGCGTTAGCGTCCGCGGCGATCTTCACGGCGCTTCTTTCTCCAGGATTGGAAATCGGAGAGGATTTCTTCTTCGGTGACTCCACGCCGTGCAATCTGCTGTGCAACGTCAGCACTCAGCACGGCAAAAAGCTCGCGTTTCAATTCAACTGGCAGTGTGGATTCCGGTTGAGGAAAGAAGATGCCGGACAGACGGCCCTTACGCGTCACAAGAACTGGAGACTTCGCCCTTAGCATCCCTGCGGCATCGTCCCGGAACTCGCGTTCTGTGCTGATCTGCATTGGACCGCTCCAGTCATCAGATTAGCATAAATGTTGTGCAGACTCTCTGTTACGACACGGCGTGGACCTGGAGGTCCACGCCACAGCCGGGCAGGGGGCCGGCGCTACATTTCGCTACGCTACAGCCGGGCAGGAGGCCGGCGCTACTAGCTTGAAGGGCGCTACTAGCTTGAAGTATTTCGCTAGGCCATGGCGTGGACTTGGGCGGCTTCTTCGGCTTCGAGCTTGCTGCCGACTTCGGCGGCGGCCTGGGCCAGGACGCGATGGTGGATGGTGAACAAAGCTAGCTCCAAACGGTCGCTGACGCCGGTTTTGTCGTAGACCGAGCGCAGGTAATTCTTGATGACCTGCTCGGTGGTTTTGAGGCGCTGGGCGATCTCGCGGTTCTTGCAGCCCTGCACAATCAGGGCGACGATGCGCATCTCTTTGGGGGTGAGGCGGTCGCGGACACGCGTGCCCACCATATCTTCTTCCGGCGATTCGGTCTGCATCACTTGCGGCGGCAGCCAGGTGTCGCCGCTGGCCACGGCGCGCACGCAATCGGTGAGCGAGGGTCCTGTGACCGAACGAAAGACCACGCCGCGAAAGCCCTGCTGGATGTAAGCGCCGGCGGGTTCATTGTTTTCAGCGATCACGATGCCACGGCTGCCCACCGTTTCGAGCAGCGTGCGCAGGCGTCCCAGATCTGGCCGCAGGGAGGCGGCAAAGAGCACAATCGAGCCGGGAAAGGTGGTGATGGCATGGTGCATGCGGTCCAGGTCGGTGCATTGTGCAATGATGCGCACGTCTTCGTCCATGGCCAGAACTTTGGCTGTTCCTGCCCGAAATATGGCCTGCGAGTCTGCCAGGATGATCTTGTTCATAATCTGCGCCTCATTCTTATGTCCAATGTGCTCAACCTGATCCGAGTCCCACTGGAGCCGCTCGGAAGAGATCGAATCGAGCTTGAGCCTTGGCTTCTTCCCTTTGGGAGAGTATCGGCTGAATCTCCAAAAACCCATACAGTGATTCAATCTGCAACAATACACCCTTCGGCCTGTTTCTTTCGTCACGCCTCGATGAGAAAATCCCTGCTACACTCTGGTAATTTTTCTCGGTATGAGATTACAGCGTATTACCGTGTACCGTCACGAAAAAAATGCATGAAAAGTTTGCGGCGGTTGTTGACTAACAAGAGTCAACGATCCTTTGCCGAGGCACTGCCGCTCCGAATCGGACGCCGGCAGAGCTCTGTTTCCGTTTTTTTCCACCGATAAAATTAAACGCTGTCCGCCCCAGTGCAGTTTTCTGAAGTCGGCTGCGATTGCGCCGATGTTGGTATATGGAGAGGCATGGATGGCGGATCGCACAGAACTTTTGGAAGCCGCGCTGAACACCTATCCCGAGGGCATCGGGCTGCTCGATAAAGAGGGGCGGATCGCCTTCTGGAATCCGGCGGCGGAGGTGATTACCGGCTACGCGAGCATGGATTTGCTCTCGCGCGCGGTTCCTGAGCCTTTGGAGCCGCTGCTGCTGGCCTGCACCAAACCGGCGGATCAGCAGGGCGGCGAACGGGTGCAAAGCTGCCACGGCGCACTGGTTCACTTTAAACACAAGCTGAACCATATGGTTGGGGTGATTGCCCGTGTGACGGTGCTGCGCGACGATATGGGCGTACGCATCGGTTCGTCGGTGGTTTTTCATCCCTCGGAGAGCCTTGAAGCGCTGCCTCACGGCGAGTGCGGTGAGGACTCGGAGGTAGAGGCCAATCAGACGGAGTTCGAGGATCGGCTGACGAGGCTGTTTGAGGATTTTCTGCAGGGCGGGGAGAGTTTTGGCGTGCTGTGGATTACCGTCGATCAGGCTCACGATTTGCGCAAGACGCACGGAGTGAGCGCCTGCGACTCGATGCTCACCAAGGTGGAGAATGCGCTGGCCAGTGGGCTGCGGCCCTCGGAAGAGATCGGGCGCTGGGGCGAGGATGAGTACCTGATACTTTCGCACGAGCGGACGCCGGAGATGCTGGCGGTGCATGCCCAGGCGCTGGCCGGGCTGGCCAGGACGGCGGAGTTTCGCTGGTGGGGCGACCGCGTACCGATCACCGTAAGCATCGGCGCGGCGCAGGCGGATCACAGCGGGACATTGGTGGACTTGCTGGAGCGCGCAAAGGCAGCCATGTTTACCAGTTATCAAGCGGGCGGCAACCAGATCACGTCCGCGCCGGGAGGGCAAGAATGTTCGCCATCATAGGCATTGTGGTTGTGTTCGGAGCGGTCATTGGCGGCTTTTTGATGGAAAAAGGCCATATGGCGGTGTTGCTCCAGCCGGCCGAGCTGCTGATCATTGCCGGGGCGGCCACCGGGACGCTGCTGGTGGCCAATCCAGTTCATATCATCAAGTCGATCGGGGCGGGATTGATGGGCATTCTGAAGGGCTCACCCTTCAACAAGGCGCGCTACCTGAGCACCCTCAAGATGATGTACCAGTTTTTGAACAAGGTTCGCAAAGAAGGCCTTCTCAGCGTGGAAATGGATGTTGAAAAGCCCAAAGACAGCAACATATTCAAGAACTATCCCGAGTTTCTGAACGATCATCATGCGCGAGAGTTTGTCTGCGACACGCTGCGGATGGCGATCACCGGCGGCGTGGAGCCGTTTGACATGGACCAGATGATGGAGTTGGACATGGAGGTCCATCACCACGAAGCGACGCAGCCGATCGCCTCGCTGAGCACGGTGGCCGATGCGCTGCCGGGCTTGGGTATTGTGGCGGCGGTGCTGGGGGTGGTGATAACCATGGGTTCGCTGGGCGGCCCTCCGGAAGAGATCGGCGCGCATGTGGCGGCTGCGCTGGTGGGAACCTTTCTTGGCATTCTGGCCTGTTACGGGCTGGTTGGTCCGCTCAGCTCGAATATGTCAAAGACCGCGGATGCGCACAACGAGTACCTGCATGTTCTGCGCGTGCTGATTCTCTCGTTTCTCAAAGGCTCGGCGCCGATGATCGCCGTCGAGATTGGACGGCGCGCCATTCCGGCACATCTGCGGCCCTCTTTTGACGAGATGGAAAAGAGCTGCAAGAACCAGACGGCTACGGCTGAAGGCGTGGCTTAAACACGCCAGGCAATACTCCGCAGAAGGGCGGCAAGATGGCAGCCGATAAGAGTAATCGACCCATCATCGTGATCAAGAAAGTGAGCGGCCACGGCGGGCATCACGGCGGCGCGTGGAAGGTGGCGTATGCGGATTTTGTCACCGCCATGATGTCGCTGTTCATTGTCTTGTGGCTGATGAACTCGAGCACCAAGGTCAAGCAGGCCGTGGCCGGCTACTTCAACGATCCCAAGGGAACCGGCAAGCTGCTGGGCACGCAGTTGAGCGGAACCGGGCAGACCATTATCGCCAAGATGAGCGATAGCCAACTGGAGGATCTGAAGAAAAAACTGGAAGAGGAGATCAAGGCGCGCAAGGATCTGAAGGAACTCTCCAAGCAGATTGAAATTACCATTACGCCCGAAGGGCTGCGCATCGAGCTGATCGAGGGCAAGAACGGAACCTTTTACGAACTGGGCAGCGCGAAACTGAGCGCGAGCGGACAGGAGTTGCTCGCTCTGCTGGGCAAGGAACTGAAGACGCTGCCCAACTCACTGCTGATTGAAGGCCACACCGACGCCACGCCTTACTCGAGTACCTCCGGCTATAGCAATTGGGATTTGTCGGCAGACCGCGCCAATGCGGCGCGCAAACTGTTGCAGCAGGATGGCGTGCGCACCGATCAGGTGACCCAGGTGCGCGGGTACGCGGATCAGATGCTGCGCGTGAAAAACAATCCGACTGACCCATCGAACCGGCGGATTTCGATCCTGATCAAGAATGCCAACGAGGATGTGCCGGATTATGATGCACACAGCGTGGTGGACGGGAAGATACCTCTGACGAGCAAGGATACCTCCGCGGCAGCGACCGCGAGCGCAATTCCGCCGCCGAACAAGAAATGATTCTTCAACGGGTTCGATTCTTCTTTCAGGGGCTAATATCGCCGGGAGATTCTCCGGCTCTCGCGGGGTGACAGCAGTAGTTTGACGTTTGCGGGAATCGTTATTGGTTTGTGGTTTTCTCACTTGCCCCTCGAAATTCGGCCTCAATAAAAAATTTGAGGCGCCGTCCCTACGGGACTCCGGTGGTCTTCTTGCTGTTCGTATCCCACCGTTACCTCCCCAAGAAACAAAGATCGTTTCTTGGGGCCCCATTGAAACGGTGGGCTAATTACCACTGCGCCTACGGCGCGGGCTAGCTGGGGCGCTGTTGCTTTAGGGAAGCTCTGATTCATTTCTTTCTCTGCAGCAAAGATTCCCTCGGGGGCTAAAGCCCGCATTGAATAATAGCCACTTGCGGCGCAGCTAAAGCCGCGCCCTTTCAAAACTTCTACATCATCAGAGGTTCCTTAGCAATAAACTCCTGTTGGCCCCTTTGAGGGGCCGCAAACAGTAAAGCCTCCGGCTCTCCTAAGGAACAAAACCGATGGGAACAAGTTGAAAGCCGAGTTCTCTG
>CAZXVX010000186.1:0-6094 GCA_964644105.1 uncultured Occallatibacter sp.
GTGGACATCATCACCCTCGACCACATGAAGAAGATGAAGGACCAGGCGATTGTCTGCAACATAGGGCACTTCGACAACGAGATTCAGATGGACAGGCTGAATGCGGAACCCGGCGTGACCAAGCTGAACATCAAGCCGCAGGTGGATTTTTATACCTTCCTGGACGGCCATGGGATTTTCATTCTCGCCGAAGGGCGGCTGGTGAATCTGGGCTGCGCGACCGGCCATCCGAGCTTTGTGATGAGTAACAGCTTTGCCAATCAGACGCTGGCGCAGCTGGACCTTTGGGCTAACAAAGACACTTATAAAGTGGGTGTTTACGTGCTGCCCAAAAAGCTGGACGAAGAGGTGGCGCGACTGCATCTGGAGAAGATCGGCGTCAAGCTGACGACGCTGACCAAGCGCCAGGCGGATTATCTAGGCGTGCCGGTGGAAGGGCCGTACAAGGCGGAGAACTATCGGTATTAGTTTTCAGTTTTCAGTTTTCAGTTTTCAGTTTTCAGTTTTCAGTTTTCAGTTTTCAGTTGTCAGTTGACAGTTGTCAGTTGTCAGTTCACGGTGGTCAGTTTGGTTTCCCAGGTCCGAAAGTCCGGACCTGGGGCACCTGGTGGTGCGCGCCATGAGGTGGGATCTTGCAACTCAAATCGATGAAAGGTAAGATTGTCTTACTATGCAGACGCGGGTTTCCACCAAAGGTCAAGTCGTGTTGCCGGGGCCGCTTCGCCGCAAGCTGGGCATTCGTTCGGGCGATCGGCTCGATATTTCCCTCGAGCGCGACGGCATTTTGCTCAAGCAAGCCGGCAAGCCGAAGTACGAAGCGCGCATCGTGAAGGACCCAGTAACCGGGTTCATCGCCCTCGACCTTGGGCCTGATGCGCCGATTTTGACCAGTGAGATGGTCAGAGAGCTGCTTGTCGATTTTCCATGAAATATCTCCTGGATGTGAATGCGCTCATCGCTTTTGGAATAACGCGGCACCAGCACTATCAGCGTGTTGTGGATTGGATATGGTCGCAGCGCGGTTCTGCGTTCTTGACTACCTCCGTTACGGAGATCGGTTTTGTTCGTGTGGTTGCGAGTGTGGCTATGTATGACCTGAATGTCTTGCAGGCCAAGAGACTTCTTCTTGGAATGAAAGAAAATGCAGTACTGCCGCTGATCTTTCTTGCTGACACCAATGACATATCGTTGCTTCCGGAGTGGGTGAAAGGCCCAAAGCAGGTTACGGACGGCCATCTGCTACAACTGGCGAAAGCCCATGACGCGGAATTAGCCACGCTGGATGCAGGGATTCCCGGCGCTTATCTAATTCCGTAAGGATCGACGCATGACTTTATCGCATAGTTTTTCTTTCGAGCTGTTTCCGCCGCGCACGGCGGAGGGTGTGGGCAAGCTGCCGGCTGTGATTGAGCAGTTGGCAGCCGTGCGGCCTAACTTCTTTTCGATCACTTACGGCGCGGGCGGGTCAACGCAGGACGGAACCTATGAGACGATGATGGCGGTGGTCAAGCATGCCGGCGTGGAGGCTGCGCCGCATTTGACTTGCGTGGGTTCGACGCGGGCGGCGATTGCGGAGTTGCTGAACCGCTACCGTGAGGCGGGCGTGCGGCGGATTGTGGCGCTGCGCGGCGACCTGCCGGCGACGGCGATGAGCTCTGCCGCGCCTGGAGATTTCCGTTACGCGAACGAGCTGGTCAGCTTTATCCGCGCGGAGCATGGCGGCGCCTTCCGCATCGAGGTGGCTGCGTACCCGGAGATGCATCCGCAGGCGACGAGCCCCGGCGCGGACTTTGAGAACTTCCGGCGCAAGGTGGAGGCTGGCGCGGACGGCGCGCTGACCCAACTTTTTTATAATGCCGACGCCTACATCGACTTCATGGAGCGCTGCGCGAAGGCCGGGATTACGATTCCTGTGACGCCGGGAATTATGCCGATCACCAACTACGCCAACAATCTGCGCTTCTGCACCAACTGCGGCGCCGACCTGCCGCGCTGGCTGCGGCTGCGGCTGGAGGAGTTGCAGGACGACAAGGCTGCGCTAGTGGAGTTTGGGCTGGAGGTGGTTGCGCGGCTGTGCGAGACGCTGCTCAAGAACGGCGCGCCGGGGCTGCACTTCTACACCGGCAACCAGGCTGGGCCTACGCTGAATCTTTGGAAGAGGCTGGGGCTGTCAGGGGCGGAATAGGTTCGTGGATTCCCAGGTCCGAAGATCCGGACTTGGGCACCCGGCGTCTACGGCGCGATGCGATGGACTCACCAGACATTACGGAAGATTAATGGATCAACATTTTTTTATCTTGAGGCTTGGGCGGGGGTCGATAGCAGCAGAGTGGACCGAATCGTTTGTGTCCCTCTGGAGGCACCCATGCGTCTTCGCCTGGCATGCGCACTACTGATCCTAGTTGGCATTTCCGGTTGCGGCAATCAATCGGCGAGCACATCCAACCCAACACCTACAGCCGTTACCCACACCTACAACGGCACTGCTTCCGTGGGTGACTTCCTGACCATTGTCATCAACTCCACGGCATCGACGATCACGTATACGAATCTATCCAACGGCGACACGGGAACGCTCAGTTACACGACAAACGCGGATGGCAGCTATGCGATTACCGACCCGAACGGCAATCTGATCTCCGCCTATGAAGTGCCGGGCTATGCGCTGTTGATTCAGTCGGCCAAATCCGGACCTGACCACAACACACCGGCATTGATTACAGCGGTCGAGAGCGGTCCGATTACGCTTGGCACCTTTGCCAACCACAGCTACAACTACATCAACTTCCGAACTTCGTACGGCGGCCTTTCCATCGGTTCGGTGACGTTGGGAGCGACCACCGCGCAGACCACCACTTACTGGCCCTACGGAAATCTCGATTCTGCAGACACCGGCAGTGCATTTGAGGGCAGTACGATGGATTTGAGCGGGTTGGTGGAGTCCGCGTCTGGAACGTATATTTCCGGGTCAATCCCGGGCGCCGGAAACGGCAGCGAAACCATCTTCGGCACGGCGGGCGGCTTTTTCATCGTGGATACGGGCGCCGGATCGATCATCGGCTTGCCAAAGGCATCGAGTCCGGCCTTCGATCCTTCGGTAGCGGGAACCTACAATGGCATCTTCTATGAGAAGCTCAATGCCAACAATTCCGGGAGCACGGAGACGGGCACGCCTTTGACCGGCAAGGCAACGGTTGTGATTTCCTCCGGAGGCAACATCACGGTTACGGATTCCAATAACAACACATTCATCAATGCGGCGCTGACTCCGGTGGCCAGTTCCAGCAACTTGTATGGCAGCGCCGGGCAACTGACCGATCCATGCTATGGATTGTTTACCTTCCACACGGTGACTTCGACCTACGAGCATGATGTCTTTGTAACTTTCGTAGGCAACTCGGTGGTCTTTTCCAAGTTCAGCGTCAACTTGCCCTGGAATGGAAATACAGGCACCTATACCTATTGGTACGGCGTGGGGCTTAAATAGAAAAGCAATCCATTGTCCACCGGCCTGGGAAGCCAGCCTGCTGCGATGTTAGCGGCAGTCTGGCTTCTCTTCTCTATGATTATCGGAGCTGGAAACGCTGGTAGAGCCGCCAACTCAGGCCGGGCCTAGGCTGAATCTTTGGAAGAGGCTGGGGCTGTCAGGGGCGGAATAGGTTCGTGGATTCCCAGGTCCGAAGATCCGGACCTGGGGCACACGCGGTGGGGGCTTGCGCGCCATGAGGTTCGTCGTGTTCCGTTCTTGCACTAAGTTTGTGAAAGAATGGGGCGCCTGGAACTCGCTTGGAAAGATCGATCCGCATCTGTTCTCAATTACAAAAGTTAATTTATTCACAATGACTTGATCCAATCGAAGTTCCACGCGCCGATGAGATGCCTGTGGGTACAGTTGCTTGTATCTGCCGGAGGTATCGATGGACCGTCGTCTGGCTGGACTGGCCCTGTTATTGGCGGCACTTGCGGGTTATTTGTATTGTCCGATGCTCGTAACACTCTGCGCACCGGCCTCTTCTTTTCCTCAAGATAGAGGGTGTGCGAAGCCGCGCGCTGAAGTGGATATGCCGCGGAGGATGGGCGAGGCCAGTGAGCGCGGCGCAGGCCTGCTGCGAATTTCAGGCTTCCATCCGCGCAGGAAGAGCGCCGCAATTTTTTCATCGCAGCCGGAGGTGGAACTTCCACTGCCCACCACGCTGAAGCAAGTGAGCGCGCGCAAGATGTGGCAGTTATCGCAGCAGGCTTCGCGACAAGCTTCGCGATGGCTGGCTCGGCCGAAGATTCATTTTACGGCTCCGGCGCTGCATTGGCTGACAAACGCGACGGCGCAGTAAGAGCCATGCATGGACTTTGCTCTTTTTACATTCACATCTTGCGATGGAAGATCCGCTGATAGAGGCGCCAGGAAAGGCTGTGCAGCAGGCGTGTCTGCTGGGCTTTGAGCGCGGCATAGGAGCGGGTGACATAGACGTCGAACTCGGGCGGCCAGCCGATGGTGGAGCGGCGCTCGGAGTAATCTCCATCGGACCACTTTTTCAGCACCGCTTTGTAGCCTACCACGTGGGTGACAAAGTCGAGCAGGCAATGCGGCATCTGTTCTTCGACAATCAGGTAGGCCTTCTCGATGATGATTTTTTCACGGACGTCATTGAGGGGCATGAAGATGGTGGTCATCCACAGCATCCACTCTTTCATTTCGCTGTCGAGGATGGGAAAGCTCTGCGACTTTCCCTGCTTTTTGAGCAGCGAACGGTAGGCGATGTTGCCGGCCTGCGAGGCGACGTAGAGGGGGCCGTAGAACTCGTCGAGGCGGCGGTTGACCATCTCCAGCTTGTCTTTGCGGCGGGCCAGCATGCGGGCGCTGAGAAAGGTGGCCAAGTAGCCGACAAAGGCCAGCAGAATGGTCAGCGCGGTGGCGTTATCGAGGATCTTTTGCAGCATATACATACGTTGGCCTGTTTTTTGGTGCTGGCAACGAGTATAGCGCGTGGCATCCCACCCATCGCAAAAAACGCGATGGATGGGGCATCTGAATCTTGGTTCCTGCACCATGCGATGCCGCTTGCGCAGGCGACATTTGGTTTTACTTTTGCAAGATGAACCCGCTTGTAATGGTTCTGCTTCTGTCTGAACGGAGCAGTTGCTTTGAGCTGCTGCGGTGATTGGCGGATGCAATGAAACGACGATTCCTCCGCTGATCGAGCGATTCACGATGCTTGTTCAGGTCGGGAAGGCTAGCCGCCGCGGCGTATTCACCCAGCAGAAAAAGCTGCCGGTGGCGGGGCAGCTTCCAGGCCGTGAAAATGCTGGCGTAATCTCGATGGAAGCAGGTGCGGCAGCGCACGGGATACTTTAGCCGGAATAGAAAAAAGATGTCGGCCAGCCGCAAGCGCGAGGTTCTCATTCTTGATGATTCACACCATGGACAATTCATCGTTAGCCACTCTCCAAAAAGATAGAGAAAGTTGCATCGCCGACGGTAGGCTAAATAGAGTCAGCCAGACCGCGCCGAGGAAGAAAATCGTCAGATGTGGGGAAAACGGGAAGAAAGAATGTTGCTTGCCGGCCACGCATTAAAATCCAAATCTCGGCCTGACAGCTTGATGCGATCAACCAGGCTCAGGCGCGCCGGATTCAATCGCAGTAACAAGATCATTACAGATTACAAATTACCGCCGTCCGTGACAGCTATCACAGGCGTTAAAGAAACAGATTTAAGGTGAGTTGCACCTTAGATTTTGCCGTGAAAACTCATCCATGACCAAAGAAGAATCCCCGCTCCGAGCAGAAGGATGAGCTCTGAGATTCCATTGCCGAGATGGGGCAGGCAGTTGGCCAAGAACGAGCCGAAGAAGAAGTACACGGGATAGTGAACCCAACGCATGATGGCATCCGGCACGACAATTTTAATGTAGACAAATGTTATCCAATATGCTCTATACTTTTGGAAATGAAAGCAAAAGGAGGTCTTGTGACAGATCAAGTGGCGAAGGTCAAACAGAATTATCTGGCGATTGTGGCGGCTGCTATCGCCTGCTTTGTCTTTGAGGCTGTTTGGTACACCATCTTCATGCGGCCTTGGCTGGCTGGTATCGGG
>CAZXVX010000187.1:0-6078 GCA_964644105.1 uncultured Occallatibacter sp.
TTCCGCTGCGCGGAAATCGCGAGTTAGCAAGTTCGCGGTAGTTCATGGCAATCGAAAGTTGTAAACCACTCGAATGCGCGGAAATCGCGAGTTAGCAAGTTCGCGGTAGTTCATGGCAATCGAAAGTTGCGGCAACCACTCGAATACGCGGGAATCGCGAGTTAGCAAGTTCGCGGCAGTTCATGGCAATCGAAAGTTGCAGCAACCACGTGAAGCATTCTGGATGACAGTTTATTGGATTGAAAGAGAAATTACTTTTGCGCTTCGCCGACGGCGCGGCTGGTCTCGACGCGCGAGGCGCGCAGCAGGCGGGCGATTTGCTTCAAGTGCAACTGCACGGCATAGGCGCGCAGCATCTCGGCTTGGGTGAATTGAAAGCCGGTGGGGCGCACTTCGGCCATGCGCGCCTCCAGTTGCGCGATGTCTTCTTCCAGATGCAAACCTGGCGGCGGAATGTGAAAGCGCCATGCGTAGGTGCACTCGGCGATGTAGTGGAAGCCTGCGCGAATATCGATGGCCAAGCGACCGAGGGCGGGCTCAAGCTGCTGCGCGTAGCCGTCTTCGTGGCTGTCTTTCACGGCCAGCTCGAGGGCGATGAGAGCATCGAATTGCGAGCGTCCGAATTGCGAGAGCATCTCGAGGCCTTCGCGCCAGCCGGGTCCGGAAGGCTCGTTGCGCGAGGCTTGCAGCAGTTGATTATTGGCGCGCATCTGCTTCAATACATCTTCGCGCAGCGCGGGCAGATTATGCTCGGGTGAGCCGCGAAAGCCTTTCAGAATGCCTTCAAAGAATGTGCCGAGCAATAGGAATTCCTTGGCCAATCCATCGCGCAGGCGCAGGCGGGCGCGGTCGGGAAAGACCAGTGTGGTGATGACGAGCGCAACAAAGATGCCGAGGAAGACTTCGATGACGCGATGCAGGGCAAGCGTCCAATGCGAGCCGGAGTTGACCAGCATCACGATGGAGATGGTGACTCCGGCGAGGCGCGAACTGTTGCGCAGGCCAAGCAATCCGCAGAGGATCATGGCCGCCAGCACAGCCAGGATAAAATTCCACGGGAGCACGCCGAAGAGCGAACAGGAGAAGCCGAGTGCCGCGCCGATCAGCGTGCCGAAGACGCGGTCGCGCGAGGCGGAGACGGTGGCGCCGAAGTTGGATTGCAGCACGATGATCGAGCTGATGGCGCCCCAGTAGCCGTCGCGCATACCGAGGTGCATGGCGATCCACCAACTGAGGGCGGCGGCGAGCGCGGTTTTGGCGGCATGGGTCAGCAGACGGCGGCGCTCCCAGGTGAGCCAGCCGGGGTTCGGCGGTTCCTCCACGCGCAGTTTGATAGCCAACTGCTGCTGGGAGAGCGATTTGTCTGCCTTCAAGCGCATCGTTTGCCCGTGCGAAACAAGAATCTCATACTCTATAGGATGCCTTATCGCGGCGGTTGGGCGCGGTGATTGACCTCACTTTTTGTGGTTTACTGTCAACGGCGGGAAGAAAGTCACCGATTAAAAACGGGCCTGCTTGTGTAGCATTGAAATATGTTACGCGTTGGATACCCTGCAATTTTGGCGGAAGAATTGTTCGTCGATTTTCCTGCTGATGTCGAGTTGATTGCCTTGCCCAACGGCCTCGATCACGAGGTCGAGATTGATGTTTGGCTGCCTGACCCTTATCCGTCGAAGGCGATGCGCATCTGGCCATATTTGCGCGGCGTGCGGCTGGTGCTGTCGCTGATGGCGGGCACGGAGTGGATTCCCGCGACGGTGGGGCCGCGTGTGACCATTTGCAGCGGGCGCGGCGCGCACAGCATCTCCACCGCGGAGTGGACGATTGGCGCGATTCTTTCTGTGCTGAAAAATATTCCGTTCTTTTTGGATGTGCAGCGCGAGGGCTTGTGGAAGCGGCGCTTTGAAGTGCCCGCGCGCTATGCGCAGATCAACGGCGATACGCGACCGCTCTATCCGCCGGTGATGCTGGAAGAGCTGACGGGCAAGCGCGTGCTGCTGGTGGGGCATGGCTCCATCGGCAAAGAGATTGAGCGGATGCTTGCGCCTTTCAGCGTGGAACTGACGCGCGTGGCGCGCACGGCGCGCGAGGGCGTGCATGCGGTGAGTGAACTGGACAGCTTGTTGCCGCAAGCGGAGATTGTGATTTTGATTTTGCCATCGACGGCGGAGTCGCATCATTTGATCGGCGCGCGCCAGCTTGCGTTGATGCACCAGGGCGCGCTGCTGGTGAATGCGGCGCGCGGGCCTGTGGTGGATACGGATGCGCTGGTGGCGGCGTTGCAGGCCGGCCGCATCCGCGCGGCGCTGGACGTGACGGAGCCGGAGCCGCTGCCTGAAGGGCATCCATTGTGGAACTGCCCGAATCTGTTGATTACGCCGCACGTTGCCGGATCAAGCCCGCAGTTTGCGCCGCGCGCCGTGAAGGTTGCAGAAGAGGAATTGCGGCGCTTTATGAAGGGCGAGCCGCTGCGCAATGTGGTGCAGGCGGCGGGCTAAATTTGTGCAGTGTGCGGCGTGGACGGGCAGGCCGGCGCTAGATGGTGTTGATTGCCAATTCCGATCTTCGAGCCGCGCGCTGCCACTCGCGAATGCCATAGACGGATAGAATGTTGAGTCCTATGTAAAGCAATGCGGTGAGCTGAAGATCCTGGTAGATGAACTCGCCCACATAGACGAAGTTGACCACAATCCAGAGCCACCAATTCGAGATATATTTGCGCATCTCCCACCAACTGCCGACCATGCTGAAGCAGGTGAGCGTGGAGTCCAGATACGGGAGGGCGGCGTGAATGTGCTTCATCCAGAAGCCGAGCACAAAACTGCTGAGAACGCCGATGGCCAAACCGGCGATCAGACTGAAGCGCGGCTGGCGGACGACGCGCACTTCGCCCACCAGACAATAGCCGCGATGCCAGTACCACCAGCCATAAAACGTCAGGGGCAATGTGCTGAGAATAAGCAGCGCGCCGGCATACAATCGGGCTTGATAGAAGACGGCCAGATAAGCGAAGTCAGAGATCAAGCCCACAGGCCAGCAGGAGATTTTGCGCTTGGCGGTGAGCCATGTGCTGACTACGCAGGTGAGCACGCCGACGATTTCCAGCCAGTTATTCATCGCGTAATGAATGATTGCCGTGCGGTTCATTGCGGTCCAACTTTCTTGTGCGCGGCGGGGTGAATTGCGGGGTTGCGGTTTTCAGCCCAGCGGTGAATGGCATCGAGCAGCTTTTCTCCGGCCGATGAATGGAACCAGCGCGCATGGCCCACGAGATAGTCATCCACGCAGACGCGGGCGTTTTTTTCTGATTGCAGAACGCCGAGAAAATAATCGGCCTCGGTGAGCGCGAATTCAGCGTGGCAGAGCGCGGTCATGGGCGCGAGAGCCGCGGCCTCTTCGTCGCTGAGCGGGCGCAGGGAATCGTAGCCGTCGAGCAGCGCGTTCAAATGATCGAAATGTATAGGTAAGTTTGTCGCAACCTTCAACTCGGTTTCTGATCCCTGATCCCTGATCCCTGATTCCTGTTTCAGTTCAAGCCACTCGACGATGTTGCGCTCGATGGCCAGGGCCAGATCATGCACCGCGCTTGTGCAGTCGGCGAGTCCGAAGTCGATGACAGCGACAGCGTGCGCATCGTGGCTTGTGTCACTCCATAAAAGATTGGAAGCGTGCAGATCATTGTGCGTCCAGAGCGGGGCGAGCGCGGGCAGGAGCGGCAGTAACTCGGCATGAAAGGGCGCGAGCAGTTCCAGCGCTTCTTCGCAGTGTTTACGCACGAACGCATTGCCGGCCAGCACAGGCCGCGCGGAGAGATAATTGTCCATGGCCGCGCGCGGATTGGCGCCGGCAAAGATGGTGAAGCTTGAGACGAGTGGTTGGGTCGAGCGGCGCGGCGCGAGGAAGCCCTCCGCGGCCAGATGCAATTGCGCCAGCAGGCGGCCGGCGGAATGCGCAGCTGCCGCGGAGCGGAAGGGCGTCCATGAAAGCGCGTCCTCGTAGGCGTCCACACCCGCGGGCACTTCATGTACTTCGTAGGTCCAATTGCCGATCTCGATGGCGCTCTCGCCGGATGCGGAGGTAAAGACGTGCGGAACTGGAGCGCCGTGCGCGCGCAGATGATGCATGAAGTGATGCTCTTCGAGCAGTCCCTCGCGGTTGCGGACGGAATGATGATGGCGCTTGATGAAGACGCGACCCCAGCGCGTGGCTACTACGCTGGCCGCGGAGAAGGGACGTGGACTCGTCGAGAGAATTTCAGTGGGCTGGGCGCAACCAGGAAAGATGACCAGCAGCGCGCGCGCTTCAGCGAGCGTGAGGGCGGGCCAGTCCGGCTTGACGCGGGTTTTGTCCATGCCGTGGGTGGTTGCGGTCATTGAGATCACTCAGAGAGTCAAGTGTGCTGGTTGAGGTTCGATCTTTCCCAGCTCCCAAAATCGGGAACTGGGGCACCCGGCTTGCGATGAACAAAGTAGTTCGCGAAAAAATTGATCAACAAAAACGGCAAGTTAGCTTCCGCTTCGCGGAGATCGCGAGTTAGCAAGTTGGCGGCCTTTCATTTCTGTCAAAACTTTCCGCCGTGCTGTAAAGATGATTCGGTTTGGGTTGGTGGATTCACACCCATTCGCAAAGAGCGCGAATGGATGGGGCATCCGGTTTTATTGTTGCAAACTCAGAAGGTGTAGTGCGCGGAGAGGCGCACGGTGGTGGGCGCGCCGAGGTGAATGAAGGTGTCGCCGTAGTTGGCGCCGGTGTCCTTCCAATAGCGTTTGTCGGTGATGTTATCGGCGTAGATGCGGAAGGTTAGATGGCCCTGCTCGCCGCCTGGAGTGTAGCGCGCGCCGAGGTTGAAGAGGTTGTAACCGGAGACGCTGACCGCGTCGTCGCGCGTGGCTTCCTTGCGACCGGTGTATCCCCAGCCGGGCAGCAAGTGCAGGTTGTGGGACTTCGGCATTCGAATGTCCGCGAAGAGCGCCGTGCGCAGATGCGGCACATTGAGCACTTGCTTGTTATCGAAGGCGGGCGTGCCGGTTTCCGTGGAGATGGCGCGGGTGGCGGCGGCGGATGCGTTTAATTGCAGCCAGTTTGTGAGCTTGCCCTGCGCGTTCGCTTCGATGCCGTCGTGCGTGTCGTGGCCAGCGGATTCAAAGCAGAGATCGCCGGGATTGACTGGCCCACCGGTGGTGTAATTGTATGGGCAAAAACTGTCAGGCGCTTGAATCACCTTGGGATAAAAGAAGGGCGCGCGCATATGGTAGAAGGCGGTGGTCAGGAGAATTTTTTGCCCCGGCTCGAACTTTGCGCCGACCTCGGCTTGGCGCGTGAAGAATGGACTCAGGTATTGATTGCCATTATCGGTGAACCAGGAGGCCTCCGGCGCAAGCGAGAGAAGGACTCCGTAGTTGCCGTAGAGCGTGAGGTTGGTGATTGGATTGAAGGTGACGGCGTACTGCGGCAGCCAGAAGTGTTTATCGTTGAATACCGGCGGCGCGGCATTTGCATTTCCGAAGGGAGTGCTGGTCGCGTAAGGAGAGTAGTTATGGTCGCGCATGGAATCCTCGCGCCCGCCGGCGAAGAGTTGAATGCGCCCCGGAAGATGGATGCGGTCTTGCACAACCGCGGAGGCCTGGTGATTGTCTTCATAGAGCCGGCGCGGTCCAGCCTGGTCCGGTGTGTTGGTAACCGGATCGATCTCCATCGGATAGGGCGTGATTGGCTGATAGATATTTTCTGATCCGACATAGGCGTAGACGGGGCCATCCTGAATGTTATCCGCCGCGCCGACGGACCATGCGCCCGGCTCCTGAACACTCATGTGGAATAACTCACCGCCGCCGGTCAGGTCGTGTGTGACCTTGCCTATCTTGAGATGGCCGGTGAGGATGGCTTCGGCCTGCGCGTTGATGAGCAGCACGCCGGGTTCGCGCCAGTCATAGGCGTCATAGCTTCCGTCGGGCGCATAGAGATATTCGGGCGATTGTCCGGGGCCTGGAATTTGCGCGCACTCTGCTTCATAGCCGCAGCCATAGGCGTAGACCACATTGTCGTCGCGCAGCGAATGGCTGTAACTGGCCGCGGCAA
>CAZXVX010000188.1:0-6013 GCA_964644105.1 uncultured Occallatibacter sp.
GCACAAGCGCTTTGCCCAGCAGCTTGAAGATCGCGCCCATGGCGACGACGAGGCTCATCAGATGGACGAGGATTATGTCCGCGCGCTGGCTTACGGCCTGCCTCCCACCGGCGGGGAAGGCATCGGCATCGACCGCCTAGTGATGCTGCTGACCGGCTCCAAGTCGATCCGCGATGTGATTCTCTTCCCATTGATGCGGAATCAAGAATCGGGCGGCAAGGATCAAAAACCGGAAGCGGCGGAATAACAACCATTTAACGCGTATGCGGAAGCCTGATTCCTATAGAATCAGGTTTTCGTCCTTTTAGGTTCACTCATCCCAAAGCCGAATGAATTGGCAAGGAAGCATGGGCAATCGCGAGCGAGGAAGTCCGCGCGACAGCCGGCAGCGGGCGAACCCCGTGCTCAAATGAGGATGGGGCTCAGCACTTTTTACCAACAAGAAAACCTCTGGCAATGAAAAATCAAAAATCCGGAAAACGCCACACCGCTTCTATTTGCGCGTTTGGGCCATCTCGGGACCGAGAAAATCTTCTACCGTCCAGCCCTGCATCAGTTCCGGAGTTGAAGACATCTTCTGGCTTTCGGCTGTGGCACCGGCGGACTCGGCGTTGAGGTAGTTTTCGGTCAGGCCGGCGCGCAGCAGCTCAAAGGCTTGTTCAGGCGTGTCGGCGAACTGAAATAGCTCAATGTCCTTGGGCGAGATGGCGCCGGTATCCACCAGCACATCGAGGTTGAAAACCTTCTTCCAATACTCCGAGCCGTAGATGACGACGGTGATTTTCTTGGCCAACTTTTTGGTCTGTGCGAGGGTGAGGATTTCGAACATCTCGTCCAGCGTGCCGAAGCCGCCGGGAAAAACGACCAGCGCCTTGGATAGATAGGCGAACCAAAGCTTGCGCATAAAAAAGTAATGGAACTCAAAGTTGAGCGAGGGAGTGATGTAGGGGTTGGGATGCTGCTCGAAGGGCAGCCGGATATTGAGGCCCATGGTCTTGCCGCCGGCCTCATGTGCGCCGCGATTGGCGGCTTCCATGATGCCTGGTCCGCCGCCGCTGGTGACCACAAAGCGATGGCGGCGCGAGGGAATCTGTTTGGACCAGATGGTGAGCATCCGCGCGAGCTGGCGCGCGTCCTCGTAGTAGCGGGCCATCTTGACGGCGGCTTCGGCGCGCTTTAGTTGCAGCTCAGTGGCCTGACCGGCGGCAATCTCCGGCGGCTTGGCAGGCTGCTCATGGCTGGGCGCGGGCTGCACGGAGCCGGTGTTTTCCAGCAGTTCCAGTTCGTGGTTGGCCTCCTCGCGGCCGTGAAAGCGCGCCGAACCGAAAAAGACAACCGTGTCCTGAATCTGCTCACGGCGAAAGCGCGCAAGCGGTTCCATGTATTCGGAGACAATTCGGATCAGACGGCCGTCGGCGCTGTTCAGAAAGGCGGAGTTCTCATAGGCCAGCGGAGCGGATTCAAGCTGTGGCGGCCGCGCACCGTTGCCCGGGATGACGGCGACTGACTCAGCGACCGCCTCATGATCTCTGATCTCTGATCTCTGATCTTTATCGTTCATTTCATCCATTCCTGTACCGGTGGTGTAGCGCGTCCAGCAACGCAAACCACAGATTCAAAATCCCAAGCCCGGAGACAACCCCGCGTACGGCTCCGAAGGCCGCATAGTGCGCGATGACGGGGAAGTAGAGAATCAGGGGGTTTTGATCCCATACGTAAAGCAGCCTTGGAAAGAACCAAAACAACTGGCCTGCCCACGGCGCAACTAGAAAAAACACACCGATAAATCCTCTCACCAGCAAGCGCAGCAGCAGTTCAGTGTTCTCCAGCCAGGGCGGAATCCGCTGCGGCGCATGCCCGGCTCTCTGGACAGCGGGCTTGGGTTCAGGCGCAGAGCCTGAGGCGAAGCCAGGCTGGGCGGCCGAGTTCGCGGCAAATGGGAGCGAGGATTGTTCCGGCTGCTGAGACATTCTTGATTCTTCGCTGGACGCTCCCTGTCTTCAAGCCAAATTCAAGCCTTCAGCGCAGGCCGTTTTACCGGACCGGCACAGGGATACCGCTACTCAAACGGTAACACAACGGGCAACAAAAGATGGCTGAACGTGCTCCCGGCACACTCGGCTGCCGGCAAGTGTATTCTCGATTCAAGAAGGTCAACCTGTGCAACCAGCCATTCTCAATTTGTTGTCGCCGAAGATGGGTCACTTTCTTTTGGAATCCGGTCACCATGGAGACCTTTGGCTCGATTTGGAAAGGCTTTTTCTGCGGCCTCGGCTTCTTCAACCCGTCACCGACGAACTGGCAACGCGACTGCAACCACTGCAAATTGATGCCGTCTGCGGACCTTTGGTCGAGGGCGCATATACGGGATTATTAGTCGCGGAAAAGCTCGATGTTGAGTTCATATATTCTGAGCGCTACTCCCGGCCAGCGCAGGCTCTCTTTCCGGCAGGCTATCGTGTGCCCGCCGCGCTGCGGGATGCGTTGCGCGGCATGCGTTTGGCCATTGTAAATGACGTCATCAATGCCGGTTCCGCGGTGAAAGGAACCTTTACCGATCTTCAAGCGTGCGGCGCCAATGTGGTGGCTATCGGCGCGCTGCTCGTTCTCGGCGGCGCCGCGGCGGAGTTCGCCGGCCAGATGAATCTCGCCCTGGTCACCCTTGCGGAAGCGCCGAACCATCTGTGGACCGTTGAGGAGTGTCCGCTGTGCGCGGCAGGCGTTCCCTTGGAGGACGTAAGTGGCTTCGCTGCCAGCCTCCGGAGTTCAATCCAGTAACTTTCATCGTCAATGCAGAACACATTTCTTCGCGTAAGAATGCGCCGGGAATGGCGTGTGCTGTCAGTATGCGTAGCCGTCACACCTGAACGGCAACATTCTGCAACTTGCCGACCTTGTTCAGGAATGCTGTAACTTCGTCGCGCAACGCGCTGGCATCCTGCGAGAGTTCGGAAGTGGACTCCACTGTCTTGGCGGCAATTCCCGAAGCATTATTGGTGGCCTGCGCCACTTCCGCAATGTGGGAGGAAACTTCTTTGGTGGAGATTCCCTGCTCCTCTACAGCGGAAGCGATGTTGGTGGAGATGGCCCGCAGTTGCTCGATGATGCCGCCAATGTGGCGGATGGCTTCAACGGCCGAGTGGGTTTCGGCCTGCACGCTGGTGATCTGGCCGATGATTTCCTCGGTGGCTTTAGCGGTTTGTCCGGCAAGACTTTTGACTTCGTTGGCGACCACGGCGAAGCCCTTTCCAGCTTCTCCGGCGCGGGCGGCTTCGATGGCGGCGTTGAGTGCGAGCAGGTTGGTCTGGTTGGCAATGGCTTTGATGAGTTTTACGATTTCACCAATTTTGTCAGCGGAAGCAGCTAGCGCAGCAACGGTGGTGTCCGTGCGTTCAGCTTCTTCAGCCGCGGCAACCGAAATGCGCGCGGCATCGGCAACGCTGCCCGATATCTCCGCAATGGCGCCAGAAAGCTGGCTGGCAGCGGCCGCCACTGTCTGGACGTTCTGATTCACATGCGTGAAAATTCTGGCTTCTTCCGTCGCAGAGCCGTTCATGCGCTGAACTGCCTCGTCTGAACGGGTAAGCAGGGATGAAACCGATTGGCTGAAGTTGCCAATCGTATCTTCCATTTCAGAGGATATTTTCTCCCGATTTGCCAACACCTCCGAGATGTCCGTATTGACCGAGATGATCAGAGTTTCGCCATCAACTACAAGAGGAAACAACGTAACCAGAGAGGTGAAAGTACTGTTGTCGCGGCGGCGATGGGTCCACTCGAAGCGGCAGAAGCCTTTCTGGCGAGCTTCGTCAATCACTTCGAGTGATTTTTCACGCGAACTGCGACCATCCGGCTGCGTGGGCGGCGTAAAAAACTCCGAGCCGACGCCCACCAACTCATTGACATTGTCATACCCCAGCATCGAGAGATACTTGTCATTGCAGTGAAAGAATTTGCCGTTGCGAATCACTTTGATGCCATCCGGAGAACGTTCATAATAAGCCTGCCGGATTTTGGAAACCTTCGAGGCAATACCCAGAAATCCCACGAAACACTCCTCATATCATTCAAAGAATCGAATCCGGGCCCGGTAACAATGAAACAGCCATTCGACTGAAGCGAGCCGCAACAACAGGCGGGATTGACCAGCAACGGGAGTACCCCTCCTATCATCCGCCCAAAAATCGAAGACAGGGGGCCACACTCCCTTGTCATCGGCAAAGAGATCGAAAACTGTAAGAGAATTCAATCGGCTCTAGGTTCACATCGAAAGCTGTGGAACTTTAACTGCACGGCATCCTATTCCAGTACGCTGGTCGCCGCCGTCCAACTCCGCTGCTGGCTTTCGGCCACGCCTCGGCAAGTTAGCGCGCCCAGCCAGGTATTCAGCCCCTCGGCCAGCCCTTCGTCCCGGAGCAGCGCCTCCCGTGCGCCCAGGTTGGCCAAGCGCAGCAAATACGGAAAAGTAGAGTTAGTTAGCGCCAGCGTCGAGGTGTGCGGTACGGCGCCAGGCATATTCGTCACGCAGTAATGCACCACGCCGTCCACCAAGTAGCTGGGATTGGAATGCGAAGTTGGCTTGGCCGTCTCCACGCAGCCGCCCTGATCAATGGCCACGTCCACAATCACAGCACCTTTTTTCATCGCGCTCACCATGGCCCGAGTGACGATTTTGGGCGCGGTCGAACCGGGAATCAGCACGCCTCCGATCACCAGATCCGCCTCGCGTGTGGCGTGGGCCAGGTTGTAGCTGTTCGAGGCCAGCGTGTAAACGCGCCCGCCAAAATGGTCATCCAATTCGCGCAGGCGGTTCAGATTCACGTCGAGGATGGTGGTCATGGCACCCATTCCAAGAGAGATTCTGGCCGCGTTGGTGCCTACCACGCCACCGCCCAGAATGGTGACCTGCGCCGGTGGAACGCCCGGAACGCCGCCCAGCAGAATGCCGCGCCCGCCGCGCTCTTTTTCCAGGCAGGCTGCGCCCACCTGTACGCTCATCCGCCCCGCCACTTCGCTCATCGGCGTCAGCAGTGGCAGCGTACCAGCGCGGTCCCGCACTGTCTCATAGGCTATCCCAATGACCCCTGTATCGAGCAGTTTGGCGGTTAACTCCGGCAGCGGCGCCAAATGCAGATATGTAAACAAAACCAGCCCCCGGCGGAAAAAGCCGTACTCCCGCTCAATTGGTTCCTTGACCTTGACCACCGTCTCCGATCGGCTCCAGACATCAGGTGCGTCAGCTACGATCTCCGCGCCGGCCCGCTGGTACTCCTGGTCTGGAAAGCTGGATTGCGTACCGGCCTGCGTCTCCACCAACACCGTATGCCCAGCCTCGACGAGCGCCTTTACACCCGCCGGAGTGACGCCCACGCGCGCTTCATTGTCCTTGATCTCTTTGGGAACGCCGATGATCATCATTGATTCTCCTTTGCTGAATCGGATGAGCCAAGGATGCCCCAGGTTTCGACTTTCAGACCTGCTTCTCACTGTGGATGGGTGTGCCCCTGCTCTCGATTCTGAGACCGGAAAATCTGAATTTCATTCATACCCATATCCGCCACCAGGCTAAAGGCCGTTCCATCATCGATGCCAGCCTAGCCCACCGGCGTGCATAAAACCCAGTACTGCCAGCAAGAACGGCCCGCATAGCTCGATTTTATGAACCTCCCACGGAGAAAGCCTTCTTTGTTGAGAGTCTCCATTGGGAACTCACTGTCTAGGCAACAGCGAATAAATTCTTATCCCTCTAGAGAATAAAACCTAAACCCTAAGCAAGCTCATCTGTGCCGCTGGCTGAAACGGCCTTCGACCCGGAAGCAATCAAAATCTCCGCCACTCCAGTTCGCTTCCGATTTCATCCCTTTTGTAATTTGTAATAAGAACGATCACTAATGACTGATTTTGCGTTGGGCAGGAGGCACATTTGACCCAGGCTCTCCACTGTTGTTAAACTCAATATGCGGGGTGGAGCAGCCCGGTAGCTCGTTGGGCTCATAACCCAAAGGTCGCTGGT
>CAZXVX010000189.1:0-5984 GCA_964644105.1 uncultured Occallatibacter sp.
TTCCGCACATCAAGGCCTATTGGCAGATGCTCACGGCCAAAATTGCACAGATCGCGTTGCGCTTTGGCGCCGATGACCTGGACGGCACCGTCGTCGAGGAGAAGATCTACCACGATGCCGGCGCCACCACCCCCCAGGGCATGACCCGCAAGGAACTTTGCCGTCTGATCACCGAGGCCGGTCGCATTCCCGTCGAGCGCGACACCCTCTACAAGGCAGTGACGCGCACCGAGGACAGCTTTACCGTGGCGGTTTAGCGGAGCCGGGGATGACTAATTCTGACCCTTAGTTACCTTTCATTGAGTCTATTTGTTGGTCAGCAAGCTGGAACGGGCGGCTATGTGTGCTTGTAAAACTATTATTCCATTCGATCTTTGCGTGTAGATGATTCACTTTTATAGCGTTGAAATCAATGAATCAGCTATGGAAACAAGGTGAATTCGCCGATGCGTTATTTTGGTAATCGGTTGCCAGAAAATTACCAAAGAATGGCAAGTCATTACCAGAAAGCTCTCCCTTCCAAGGAAAATTAAAGCCAATTCTCTGTAGAATTTAAGAGTAGTATTCTCTAATTTCAGCTCTGTCTTTGATGCAACCGCTATGGAGTGCTTTTTTTCTGCCGCTTGGCGGAATGAATTTTGCATCTTGAATCAAACAAAACTCCAACTGCTAAGGAGAATCATTGAAAAACAAGATTGTTGTTGCCCTTGTCTCATGTTATTTTGCCGGTTGCCTGGTTGCTCATGCGGACACAGCGCCTTTTGGCGTACAGAGCGCATTTAACGCTGTTGCACTGGGTGACAGCAGCTTGGCCGGAACGATTACTTTAAGCACGGACGTTGAAGGACGCGTTGCTGCCGCCGGCTCTGTCTCCGGTATCAGCACGATTCTGGATAGTCTTACCAATGCGGGCTCAAACGATCCCTGGGGCGCTTCGGCCACCATCAATGGCGTCAGCTATGCCGCAGTGATTGGAGGCACGCTCACCGGACCGACGGCCATCAACAACAGCGGCTCCGTGTCTTATGTATATGCAGCGAGCCATAATGGAGCCATCAATTTCAATAATGGCGGATCCCTCTATAATCCGGGTTCAGATCCGATCAATTTTTCAGCGGAAGAAACGGCGATGGTCAACGAGTCTTCGCTGCTGGCCGGCGAAGCGCCGACCGGAACAGTTTGCTTTTCGAGCAGCTATGGCTGCTCAGGACATACGGTTGTTCTTACTGGGACGAGCAGCACCATCAATTATTTCACGGTGCCGGGGAGCGATTTTGGTTACGGCAACATTGATATAGAAGTGCCGACAGGCTCTACTGTCGTTGTGAACGTAACGGGTTCATCGGCCACATTCAGCAGCGCGGGAGTGTATATAAACGGCAGCGCGGAGAGCGATACCGACGACGACGAGAATATGATTCTGTTCAACTTTCCGACGGCAACCTCAGTGACGGTCAGTGGCGGGTTTGACGCCTCCATACTTGCGCCTTATGCGGTTCTGGACGCAGAGAGCGGCCAGATTGGCGGCAATGAAATTGCCGCGCAGATTACCGGGGGGGCTGAGTTCCACAACGACGAGTTCGTTGGCGCAATTCCTCTGTATAGTTCGTCTCCTGCCGCGACTCCGGAGCCGGGAACTCTCGTGCTGATGAGCACCGGAATCTTCTTCCTGGTTGGCTTGCTTGTCTGGCGGCGGAGCGATTGTACGATCTAGCAATTTGGCTGCATGATTTTGTCATTAGAGATACGTAGCGCCGGTTTCCGGACCGGCTGCAAGTGCGGGCGATCTTGCCCGCACTTGTTCCTGGTTCAAACCCTGCTCAGATGGACGTGTAGAAACAAGATTGGACCGGCAGGCCGGCGCTACAATTCTTTGTATTCCTTTATCAAAATGAATCTTTTCATCCCGCAAAAAGCCCGCATCCTGTTTGGGATGCGGGCTTTTTAGATGCTGCGGTCTTTTCGATTACGAAGCGGGAGTCTCCTCGGCCTTGGCTTTGGGAATCAGGATCCGTTTGTGCTTCCGGTAATCGTCCATCACCGTGTTCAGGAAGATCGTGAAGGCTTGATTCTGGCGCTCTTCCAGCAGGCCGTCGCGGGTACGGTCAAAGTTCTTGGCCACATCGTCGTCTGAGGGCGCTTGCTTGTCCACCAGCTTGGCCACTACGCCGGTGCGCCCGGCATTGATCGGTCCACTCAGCTCGCCGTTTTTGAGGTCGAACAGTTGCGGCGCAACCTGGCCTACCGGGCCCAGATCCGGCACCTGGCCGCTCTCGCTTACGAGTTCGCTGGTCTTGAAGGTTGCGCCCACTTCCTTGGCTGCTTTGGCCAGATCCCCTTCGGCCTTGGCCTTGGCGGCCAGTTCCTGGGTCTTCTGGTTGAGAAGGATGGGAAGCTGATCGTTCTGATAGTCCCTGACGCCCTCGACTTTCCAATCGGCAAAGGCCGGCGCATGGGCCGGGGATAAACCGGTGACCTGGAAGATCGCGTAGCCCTCACCCGTGCTGGCGTACTGCGCCGGATCGCCCCGCTTGGCGGCGAAGGCCTTTTCAAGGACCTGGCTGGAATCGGCAAAGGCGGAGATGATGCCGCGTTCACCCACCATCGGGGTGGTGGTGAATTGGAGATGATGCGCGGTCGCCGTCTTCTCCAGGCCATTTTTGATTGCCTCTGAGGTCAGCGTCTGCGCATAGCTCTCTTCCGCCGCGGCTGCCTTTTTGCGAATCAGGGTGATCTGGATCGTTGGCGCAACTTCCGCCAACGTCATGGCGTGCTTGTCCTGCCGCTCTTCAACCTGCACAATGTGATAGCCGAAGTCGCTCTTCACGATCTGCGTATCGCCGATCTTCTGCGAGAAGATCGCATTCTCGAAGGGAGGAACCATCATGCCGCGGCGGGCAAAACCGAGTTCGCCGCCCTTGTCTTTGCTGCCTGGGTCGTCGGAGTTCTTGGCGGCCAGCTCGGCAAAGTTAGCGCCGCCCTGAATCTGCTTGAGCAGCCCTTCGGCTTTGGCTTTGGCGGCGGCGTCTGTCTTGGCGTCGGCATCGTGCGCCACCTTGATCAAAATGTGCCGCGAGCGCGCCTGCTCAGGGACTGAATACTCGCTCAGGTGCTGCTGAAAGTACTGCTGAATCTCGGCTTGGCTGACCTGCGGAATGCCGCCCGGTATATCGCTGGGGCCGATGCTGAAGTAAGTGATCTGGCGCTGCTCCGGCACAGCCGCGGCGTAGCGCGCAGCATTCTTCTTGAAGTAGGCTTCGAGCTCAGCATCCGTGGGCTTGATTGAATCCTTCAGCGTGTCGGAGGCGATCACGGCGTAGTCAAACTTGATCTTGACGTTCTGTTTGTAATATGCGGCGCGCACCTCGGCGTCGCTTACCTTGGCGCTGGCCGAGATCAGCGAGCGCAAGCGGCTGACAATGATCTCCTGCTTCACCTCCTGCTCGAAGCCCGCGACCGACAGATTGAACTGCCGCGCGATGAAATCCGCGTAGCGATCCTGGCCGATAAACTCGCCGTTGGGGAAGAGGAACTCGCCGAACTGCCCTTTGTGCAGGAAGTTCGCCACATCCGCGTCGTTGGCCTCGATGCCCAGCTTCTCCGCCTCAACCAGCAGAACCTGTTGCTGCACCAGTTGCTGGCCGGCCTGCTGCTCGAAGTAGTGAACGATCATTGGGTTTTCGGCGTACTGCGGATTGCTCTGCATCTGCCGGTTCACCCGCTGACTGACTTCCTGCTGGCTGATGTTGACGCCGGATGAGAAGATTCGGCTGTACCAGTGGGGGTAGATGATGGCGTAGGTGTCAGCGGTGGAGGCTCCCATGCCCATCAGGCCGGGAATCAGGTACACCACCATGCCCACCGAGGCGGCGGCGATGACGACAATGAAAAATGCTTTGGTGAAGCGGTTATCTCTTTGCAGGAAACGGATCATGGGTGAATTTCGACCTTCAACTCTCTACGCGCTCTACGGGCTTTGGCAGCATCCAGACCGACTTCGGCTGGGTGCAGGCTTGGCAGCCCGCTTGCGCAATTGTCACGCAATTCTCGCTCAAGGCGATTCTTTGCCATTATAGTCTGTCGCCCGGAGAACCGGCTCGCCTTGCGACAAAGAAAGCGCCAGAATTCAATTTTCTGCTCGGCTTGCGCGAAGGATGATTCCTGCGGGAACAGTGAAAATTTCCGGATCCAACTCCCTCCGCGCGAAGTGATTCCTTCTCCTCCGCGCTGAGGGTGAGAGCCGGCCGATGCAAAGCCTTCTATTCAGTCGACAATGCGATTCCTTGCAAGATCGCGTCACTTGTTCCATCGGTCAGATTCGTTGGTGTGCCGTTCAGCCAATACGTTGCAATCCAATTGCCGGTTGTGGTGCTCTGCGTATAGCCCGCTGCGTAAACATTGCCATCGCTGTCGACCGCGATGCCAATGAGTTGCGCTTCGCTGCTTCCATCGGTGAGGGGGACGGCAGTGCTGTTCTTCCAATAGGTCGCGATCCGGTTGCCGTTGGTGGCGCTGGTGGTAAAGCCCCCGGTGTACACATTGCCGCTGTTGTCAAACGTGATCGGTTCGCCCCAAGTGGCGACGCTTCCATCGGCCAGGCTGGTCTCCACGCCGTTCTTCCAGTACGTCGCTATCGAATTGCGGGTGGAGGCGCTGAAGGTGGATCCAGCCACATAGACATTGTCGCTGCTGTCTACTTTGATCTGGTTTCCATAAGCTTCCATGCTTCCGTCGGTCAGGTAGGTCGGCACGCCGTTCTTCCAAACCGTTGCAACAGTGTTGCCAGTGGTTGAACTGAATGTGTAGCCCGACACGTAGACGTTATTACTGCTGTCGATCGTGATTCCCCATGCGCCCCCGGCGCCATTGGTGAGGTAGGTCGGCGCGCCGTTCTTCCAGACCGTTGGACCCAAGTTCGTGTTACCCGCAACATAAACATTGCCGCTGCTGTCTACCGCGATCCCGTTGGTACTCGCACCGCTGGTTGTTCCATTGGTTAGATTGACGAGGGTGCTGTTCTTCCAGTACGTGGCAATGGAATAGCCGGTTGTGGCGCTGGTTGTAAAGCCCGCGGTATAGACATTGCCGCTATTATCTACCGCAATTGCGACGGCTTGATTATTACCCGTCCCACTGGTGAGGTTGGTCGCCGTTCCGTTCTCCCAGTAGGTTGCGACGGAGCTGGTCAGTGCGTTGCTGAAGAAATTTTCGTTTGCATTTGTGGCGCCTGCCAAGTAGATGCTGGTGGTTTTGTTCTTGCTGCTGTTGCTACTGCATCCAAAGAGAGAAAGCGAGAGGAGAAGCATGGTTGCTGAGAGAGCCTTTTTAAGTTGCATAGCTGATTTACCTTTCCATTTCAAAGTTTTAGGTTGCGGGGGTTGAATGTGATTGAAAGAATTAGTGTGCAAATCAATGATGATCGTTGAGGAAGAAGGGCCTGTTTTAAGCACAACAACGGGAAATGAGAAGAAATTAATCTGAAGGAATAATAATGCATCCGTGAAGTAGATCGAGGATAAAAGGGAGGAAATTGGCAAAAATACTATAAATAGATGAGATTCAGATGGCCGGGCGCCCTTGGTTCTGGTTTTGGGAGCTGGGAGTCAGCGAACCCTAAGACCGCGTTCAGGCCTGCGCCGTAGTCCGAGTTACAGCGATGACACTGATGTCGTCCTGCTGACCGAAGCGCTGGGCGGAGGCGGCGATTTCGGCGGCGGCGGGGTGCGATTGCAGCAGTTGCTCGATGCGGTCGAAGCCGTAGAGTTGGCCGTCGGCATTCCGGGCTTCGGCGATGCCGTCGGAGAGCAAGATAAGCCGGTCGCCCTCAGCCAGCTTGAAATTCATGGAAGTAAATAGTGCCCCCGGCACCATTCCCAGCGGTAGCGCGCCCTCCATGGGCAGCGGCGCGCCATTCAGATACGGGGGCAGATGGCCGGCGTTGACCAGCGTCGCCGCGCCATCGGCGTCGATGCGCAGCGCAAGGC
>CAZXVX010000190.1:0-5978 GCA_964644105.1 uncultured Occallatibacter sp.
CACGAAACGATTGAACCATTTGCTCTCCGTCCTCCAATACTTATCAACCTGTCAACTTGTGAACTTGTCAACTTGTCAACCTGTCAACTTGTCAACCCTCTCTCCGCAGCGCCTCAATCGGATCAAGCGCCGCGGCTTTGCTGGCCGGATAAAGTCCCGCCACCACGCCGCTCAGTGTCAGTGATCCCAGCGCCAACGCAGCCGACCACGGGACGAGCCGAGGCGGATCCCAGCCTGGCATCTTGTCGGTAAAAAAATGCTGCAACAGAGCCATGAAACCCCAGGAGATCGCGACCCCGATGCAGCCGCTGATGCCGGTCAGCAGCAACCCCTCCCAAAAGAACTGAGCGAGTATGCTGCGCTTGGTGGCGCCCAGCGCCTTCAGCAGTCCAATCTCGTGAGTTCGCTCCGTCACCGAAACCAACATGATATTGATGATGCCCACCGCGCCCAGGCCCAACGTGACAATGCCCACGCCGCCCAGAAAAACATCCATCGCATTGAAGATAGCCGAGATCATCTGCTCTTCCTTGATGGTGTCCCACTCCTGATAAGCATCACTGAGCGCGGGGTCGAAGTCATGATTCTGGGCAATGATTCGGTGCACCGCAGCCTTGGCGGCCACAGACTCGCCTTTGATCGCCGGCTGGTACTGAATCGAAGAGACCGCGTCCCGCGCAATGTTGTCGCCCTTCATTGCGAACAGTTCCATCTGGGTGGTCAGAGGAACGTAAATCTTCTGATTTTCGCTGTCGTTGTTGCCGTGGCTGATGGGTTCGACACGACCAATGACGGTGAAGCGAATGTCGTTGATGGTGATGGCTTCACCCAGCATGGGATGACCCAGCGAGAGCAGGGTGGTAGCCTTCGAACCCAGAACGACAACTCGCCGGCGATCTGCTAAATCTGCGTCATTGATGAAACGGCCTTCGGCGATCGGCATGGTGCGCACCTGGGCATAATTCGGCTCCACGCCGATCACGCCACCCGTTGTATTGGCCCATGCGCTGGCCTCGTAAAGGTCGTAGCGGCTGAGGAGTGCGGTAACCGTGCGCAGTTCAGGCAGGGCCCGCATGGCCTCCTCGTCGCGCAGGGTCATCTGATACGGGCGCATTCCGGTGTGCTGGTTGGGCAGCGCGGGAATGGTGCCGTTCCACATCATGATGACGTCGTTGCCGAAGGTGGAGAGCTGCTTGTGCTGGCCTGAGCGAAAGCCTTCGCCAAGGCCCACCAGCACCAGCAGCGAGCCGACACCCCAGGCGATGCCGAACATGGTCAAAAAGGAGCGCAGCTTGTTGGCCATGATGGCGCGGTAGACCTGGCCGAGAGTGTCCGCAAAGCTCTGCATAGTATTTGGACGCCGAGGGAGGGCGCTTATGGATAGATACGTTTCAGCGAGGTTCGTGGTTCCATCTTTCGAGATGGTTCTTTGCCTGATTGCTATGCTTGCGAGCGCATCCGGGAGATATCCGCCTGGCAAGCGGCCTGAGAATCATTTTTCTCGTTGATGTGCGACAATCCTGATTAGACAGCTTTCTCAAATGAAATTCTTAGGTGACCTCATATCCATCGCTCTAGGGCTGGTTCTGGCTGTGCAAGCGGCTGGGGCACGGGCGCAGTCCCCTTTTGCGTCCAAGCTATCTCCCTCGGCGCCTCTGGCACTGGTCGGCGGCACCGTCGTGGACGTGAGCGAGTGGGGCGGCTCGGCCAAGGATCTGCCGGATGCGGTAGTTGTGCTGCGCGACGGCCGGATCGCGGAGGTCGGCTCACGCATGGCTGTGACCATTCCCAAAGGCGCGCGTGTCATCGACTGCCGAGGTAAATTCATTCTTCCCGGCCTGGTGGATGGCTTTGCCGGTATGAACTCGCAGGGGCAAGCCAACGCTTATCTTGCGATGGGCGTTACGACGATTGTCGCTGTCAACGATATGAAGCGTGGCGCGATTGATTTTTCCGCCTCGCCGGCGCCGCACCTTTACCTGTTGGATTCGGTGGGTTCAACGGACAATTGGAGCCTGCTGGCCAAGCGCCCCGAGTGGGCGCTCAAGCTCCGCGAGGTGGACCATTCAAAAGAATTGAGCCCGGAAGAGACGCTGCGCCAGCTCAATGACACAGCCCGTTTGGGAACGCGCGCCATCTGGCTGGGCCACAACATCACCGCCGCCAATGCACAATGGGTCATCGCCCGCGCCCACCAGATGGGCCTGGCCACCTACGGCGAATTCGTCTCTACGCCTTACAAAGTGGGCATTGAAGCCGGAGTAGACGCACTGCCACACATGGGCCGCTACGAGCTGGGCGTGATTCCCGACGAACTACAGCAGCCGCTGGCCGAGGATGCCACAGGGCCAGCAGCGCTTACCGCTTACGATTATGCCGAGCATCTGCCGCCGACACATCTGCAACTGCGCCAGTTCGCCAGCTTTGTGGCCAGCCATCATGCCGCACTGATGCCCACCTTTAGCATCTCCTTCCCGCTTCTGCCGGAGCATCGCAATCTATGGAAAGAGCCTGCGGCCGCGCTGTTGGATCCGGCGCGCGTCTATGAGTCCACGAATCGCGCAACCGGCGAGATGGACTACCCTCTTGCGCTCTGGACTCGGCGATTGCCTGCCATAGGACAGCACTATCTGGAAGAGGGCCTTCGCAAAAAGGCTGAACAGTCCGCTCTGCGGCTGTGGCACATCAATGAGACGCTCTTTGCCGCTTATCCGCACTACCTGGCTGCCTCCGGCGCGCCGGTTCGGGGCGCGTTGCCGGGCATCGGAATGCATACCGAGCTGGAGTTGCTGGTGCGGCTGGGACTCAGCCCGCGCGAGGCTCTGGCCGCCGCCACCAACAACTACAGCTTGCAATTCGGATGGGATGAACTGGGCCTGATCGCCCCTGGCCGCCGCGCGGACATCCTCATCATTGACGGCGACCCCACAGTGAATATCTGGAATGTTCGCCGCATCTCCGGACTCATCCTGGACGGCAATCTGGTGGATCGCGAACGGCTCTTGAATCCCACGCATTAACAGAATTCGTGAGATAAGTGCGCGGAACTGGCGCGCATCAATTAACGTAAAACCAGCAGGTGGTTTTATCAGGTTCTTTCTAAAGCCATGACCGATTCTCCAGCGTCATCACTCTCCAAGCCGAAGCACAATCAGTGGCTGATTCTCATTGCTGCCTTCAAGCTCTTCCAGGCGCTGCTCTTTACCGCCCTTGGCGTGGGCGCCATGAAGCTGCTCCATAAAGATGTGGCCGACGTGCTGACCCGTTTTGTCGAGCACTTGCGCTTTTCTCCTGAATCGCGCTTTGTCAACTTCATCCTCAGGAATGCGCCACTGGTAAACGATCAAATGTTGCGCCGTATCGGCGTGGTGGTCTTCATCTATGCCGGCCTGGATTTGATCGAAGGCACAGGCCTTTATCTGGAAAAGGCTTGGGCCGAATTCCTCACTCTGGCCATCACTGCCAGCTTCCTCCCGCTGGAGGTTTATGAGGTCTTTCACCGGGTGACGGTGATCCGCGTTGGCCTGCTGGTGCTCAATGGACTGGTCTTCATATATCTTCTGAAAATCGTCATGGAGCGAGCAAAGCTGCACAGAAAGCCATAAAGAAGCGTTGAGGTATTTCCGGGCCAATTATTGGCTCAGGCATCCCATCGTAACCAGACCTGATGGAAGATTCACTCCGCAAAGCCATTGCGGAAAGAACGGATCAAGGACAGGCGCGCTGGCTGGAATCTGGTAGCCGTAGCCGGCCGCGCCTGCTGTCTTGGGCGTGAAGTCAGCCACTACGGAGGCCATGCAGTTGGGAACGCTGGTTGCTCCTGCGCAGTTGGGCGCGCCGGGAACTACCGGATTCGAAAAGCCCGGATCTACACCGAATGTGTCGTTAGGACCGTAGCTGAATCCAGTGCTGGCATCGGCCATATCGTTGGTTCCGAAGGCAGAGTAGCCCCAGGAGTTGTAGATCTCGTCGGTGGTTGTAGCGCTGGAGCCAACGAAATATGCGTATACTGGATTGGCTCCGCAACCAAATTGTCCGCTGGTGGCCGACAAGTTATTGAATGCCTGGACATTGAATGCCTCGTCGAGGAGCATTCCTCCGCAATAGGTGGCGTTCTCATTGGTGTCCAGGTTGTTGCCCCAGAGCGTGTTCTGGCGCAGATAGATGGCGGCAAAGGGTGGGGTTCCGTGATCGTTGAAGACCACATTCAAGCCCCCCGCGCCATTGCCTATCAAGATATTGTTATCGACCACGGCCTGCGCCCGATAGGGAACCGAAAAGCTGCCGTAGTTATCATCGAAGGTATCCAGGATCACTCCTTCTCCATCGGTGGGCGTTCCACCCGAGCATGGACTGGCGTCGATGTTGCCCCAGGAAAAGTTACCTGCCACGTAGATGTGAGTTCCCGGCAAAGAGTCTGATTCGACCGGCTCAAAGACGCTGATTCCGCTGAAACATTCCGTATTGCCCTGCGCTGCGTTATAGGCGATGTTGCCGACGATGGCCAGGTAATCCACACTCACCGGCGAGGCGCTCCAACTGGTCAGGCCATTGTTTTGGCAGCCATTGGCTATGTCGTTGGTAAAGATGATGTGATGAATCTGCACAGGTGTCGCGTAGTTTGGCGCAGCCGCAAAGCAGGCTGCCTGCGTAGTCGTGGGCGCGGCTGGATTGCCGCTCGCGTGAACCTCCCATCCCTGAACGCCCCAGTAACTTTGATCGATCAAGAGCCCGCTTTCAGAGTTGATCTTGCATCCGTCAAAGCTCTCACAGGTAAGCCAGGCCACGTTGTTGCCCGCCGAGCAGGTCACCGTCCCCCAGCTTCCATAGGTGAAATTCGACGAATCGTAGGCGGCGCTCGGCTTAGCCAGAATCTCATCTCCGCAGTTGAGGGAATGATGGGGCGAAAGCCAGGGCGAAGCAGCAGACAGGCCATTGTTGGCGTCGCTGCCGCCATCTCCTGCCGGGGCAAGATAGTACGTTACGGGAGGTGGAGTGAAGATGGTGACAACTGCCGACGCGGTCTGTGCCGGCGCCGCTTGACTGGTTGCCGTAACGGTGGCGCTGGCAGGAGATGGCACTGTGGATGGCGCTGTGTAGAGGCCGCTGGTGGAAATGCTTCCGCAGGCCGCTCCGCTACAGCCGCTTCCTGAAAGGCTCCAGGTCACCGCGGTACTGGTTGTGCCGGTCACGGTGGCCGTGAATTGCTGCGTGCCGCCGACAGGCAGAGAGACCTTGACCGGAGTCACCGTGATAGTGATTGAACCGCTGGAACTGCCCTGACTTCCGCAACCAGACAACGCCGCACCGAAAAAGAAAATGATAGAGAGGAATGGAGCCAGTTGCCAGCCACGGAAGTCAAGCAACTGCCGCGCTGGCATACAAAGCTGTACCGACTTGTTGGGGATGAAAACCGGCTCTTCGAGCTTCGAAATCATGTTAAGGAGTATAACGCTGGATTGGAGAAGTAAAAGCTCTGGCTTGACGGGTTGAAGAGAAACGGATTCCAGAGAAGAAAAAGTAACGGCGCGCTTCGCTTTTTGTTCGCTTATAACACAGGCGTGGTGACTGAGTGAAGTGTTTCGATACAAAAATATTTTTAAGAACCAAATAAGTAAACTTTTACTATTACTTGTGGCTTGCTGAACTAAAGTCGCAATTAGTGGTAGTTTTTTTCTTCTTCCTTCTCCGATCGTTGCTGTCCAACCATCCATCTGCACAGTTCGCCCTGTTTTCCACCTATCGCATGGCGGAAATATGCGAGATACTTGGGTCATCGCGGGTCCAAATGGGAGCACGCGGGACAATTTGTTAAGCCGCTTAAAGAAAGCGGCATAGAACGGTGAAGCAGATGGCAGAGTTTCCAGAAAACCCGATCCACCAGCCGGAGACCTCGATCGAGGCTGCCAGTGGGGTTACGGGCGAATGGGATGATCTGCAAATCGGCTTCAGCGGCAGCCCGAAAGCCAAGCTGGACG
>CAZXVX010000191.1:0-5855 GCA_964644105.1 uncultured Occallatibacter sp.
TTCACATCCGGCATCGCTTCGCGCACGCGCCGTTGCAAGACGGGATCAATGTTGGCAAGAAACAAAAATTCCGAGTCAGCGTAAGCCGCGGGAATCTTCGGCTCGAAGGACGCAAAGACATTCAACTCAGTGTTGTGCGTCTTGGCTTCGTTGAGATTTTCGAGATACGATCCCTCCCAAAAAAAGCTCTTGCCCGCGGTGTGCTCAATGCCGCGCGTATCGATCTTGCGCGCCTCGAAGACCGCTTCCTGCCGCTTGCCAAAGTCCTCGCCAACCACGGCGATGACGCGCACATCGGTGAAAAAACTCGCCGCCAGCGAAAAGTACGTCGCCGCGCCCCCCAGGCAGCGCTCGCGCTTGCCCGCCGGTGTTTCAATCGTGTCGTATGCAACGCTGCCCACTACAGTGATGGCCATTTTTCTCCTGATATCGGAAAAATTTACATGTGAAACAAATTAACTTTGAAACAAAAGGCGATACAAGAAATGCAACATGTCTCCTGTTACAAAAATAATGGCTGCTAATCCAAAACCTATCACGAGTTTTTCCAGATCTTTTTTGTCCATCTCAATGTGATTAAGCTTTCGATACAAAATTACTATGAGAAAACATCCAACAAATGAGATCAGGTGAGCAATAATCTCAGGAATTGTTTTCGTAAATGCAGCCATTTTTCCTTCACCTTATCTGCGCAAATATCATAAGCGCGCCGTGCTGATTATCGTCTCATCCCAAATACTTCCCAAACAGCAGCGCCAGCTTGTCTTTCGCTGCCGCGGGAATCGCATCGGGCGCGGTCAGGACGGCGTACTTGGCGGCTGACGCACAGGCGCAGTTGCGTTCATGCGGCATCGCTGCGACAGCAGCCTTCACCACCTTCGCCGCGTTCTCCGCGTTCTGATGCAGTACGCGCACGATCTCCTCGATGGTGACTGAATCGTGACCCTCGCGCCAGCAGTCGTAATCAGTGACCATGGCGATGGTCGAGTAGCAGATCTCCGCCTCGCGGGCCAGCTTGGCCTCTTGCAGATTGGTCATGCCGATCACATCCGCGCCCCAACTGCGATAGAGCTTCGACTCGGCCTTGGTTGAGAACTGCGGTCCTTCCATGCAGACATACGTCCCGCCCAGCTTGCCCGTGACGCCCACCGCCGCGCAAGCCTCCGCAGCTGACTTGGCCACCGTCGCGCAGACCGGATCGCCAAAGGCCACGTGCCCGACAATCCCCTCGCCAAAAAATGTGGCGACGCGGTTGAATGTGCGGTCGATAAACTGATCGGGAATCACAAAGTCCGTGGGCTTGTGCTCCTCTTTGAGCGAGCCGACGGCCGAGACGGAGAGGATGCGCTCCACGCCCAGCGCCTTCATCGCGTAAATGTTAGCGCGGAAGTTCAGCTCCGTGGGCAGGATGCGATGTCCGCGCCCATGCCGGGCAAGAAACGCCACCTTGCGCCCCTCTAACTCGCCCAGCACAAAGGCCTCTGAAGGCTCGCCGAAGGGCGTCTCCACGCGCTCTTCGCGCACGTTGGTAAATCCGGGCATCGAGTAAAGCCCGCTGCCGCCGATGATGCCGATCTCTGCCTTTGCCAAAGTATCTCTCCTCCAGGCGCGCCGCTTGCCGGCTCGCGCTTGCCAAAGCCAAACAATTCATTATAAATGGCAGACGAATGCCGGCAGAAGTTCCGGCCGCTGAGAGGCTCAAGTTTTTCGATTAATCTTTTGAAGTGTGAATCTTGCTTAAATCAGCCGGAGAAATCTATTTCTTCCGCTCGTGAATATCCTTCAAAGATGTACACTACCTGTAACAATCAAATTCATAGGAACTTATCTTGGATTCTCAAGCGCAATCGAATGAACTGGCCTTGCTGAGCGGAGACGAAGCAGTTGCTCTCGCCGCCCTCGATGCCGGAGTCACTCTTGGCACCGGCTATCCCGGAACGCCCTCGACGGAAATTCTGGAAACTTTTGAAAAGCTGGGCGGGCGCGCGCAGTGGTCGCCTAACGAAAAAGTGGCGATGGAAGTAGCCATCGGCGTGGCCTTCAGCGGCGCGCGGGCGCTCGTCACCATGAAGCACGTGGGCCTGAATGTGGCCGCCGATCCGCTCTTTACCGTGGCGCTCACGCGGTTGGATGGAGCGCTCGTTGTGGTCTCTGCCGACGATCCCGGCATGGCCTCCAGTCAAAACGAGCAGGACAATCGCCGCTATGCGCTGGCCGCCGGCGTTCCGATGCTTGAGCCATCCGACTCGCAAGAGGCCTACGAGTTCACGCTGCGGGCCATCGAAATCAGCGAGCACTGGCAGTGCCCGGTGCTGCTGCGCATGACCACCCGCGTCTGCCATTCCAAAACCATTGTCCGGCGCGGCACGGTTCAAATCGCCCCGCCCGGAGCGCCGCACTTTGAGCATGATTTTCCGTCGCGCGTGATGATTCCCGCCTACGCCAAGCCGGCTCACCGGCGGCTGCGCAAGAGGCTCGCGGAGATCGCCACATGGAATGACGCGGAGGGCTTGAATCAGCTCATTCCCGGCTCCTCTTCCATGGGCATCATCACCTCCGGCGTGGCCTTTCAATATGTGCGCGAGGCCGCTCCAGAGGCGAGCGTCTTGAAGCTGGGCGTCACTTACCCGCTGCCCGTCGAGCGAATGCGCAGTTTCGCCGAGAGCGTCGATCTTTGTTATGTCATCGAAGAGGGCGATCCGTATTTGGTCGAAGCGGCGCGCACGGCGGGAATTGCCGTCGAAGGCAAACCGGAGGCCTACCGCTTCGGCGAACTGACCACCGCCCGCGTGCGGCGCATTTTGGAAGAAGACAATACGCCGGAGCCGAAGCCTGTTCCCGGCAAGCCGCCGGCGCTCTGTCCCGGCTGTCCGCATCGCTCGGCCTATGCCGCGCTCAAGAATCTGAACTGCCTGGTTCCGGGCGACATCGGCTGCTATTCGCTGGGCGTTCTGCCGCCCTTTGAGATGATGGACACGTTGGTCTGCATGGGCGCTGGCATCGGCGTCGGGCTCGGCATGCGCCACTCGCTTCCGCCCGATGAGGCGCGCCGCGTAGTCAGCGTCATCGGCGACAGCACCTTTGTGCACAGCGGCATCACCGGCCTCGTCGAGATGGTCTACAATCCGCCGGAGACAGGTCACGTCGTGCTGATCCTGGACAACGGAACCACCGCCATGACCGGCATGCAGGAGCATCCGGGAACCGGCCGCACGCTGGCCCACTCCAGCACCGGCAAGGTAAACTTCGAGGCGCTGGCGCGGTCGCTGGGCATTCAAAATGTTTTCGTGATTGATCCACTGAAAGACGCCGAGGAGTTTGAACAATTGATTCAAAATTGTCTGGCCAAGCCGGAGCTTTCCGTAGTGATTGCGCGGCGGAATTGTCTGCTGGCGGCGGGCGCCATTCGCGCTCTTGAACTCAGCGAGCAAGCGAGGTGCGGCGATGAGCAGACCAATTAATATGAGCAGGCCGACTAACGTTGTCGTCGCGGGTCTCGGTGGGCAAGGCGTTTTGAAGGCCAGCGACATTCTGGCCGAGGTGGCCTTCTCGGCCGGCGTGGATGTGAAGAAGAGCGAACTGCATGGAATGAGCCAGCGCGGCGGCTCGGTGTCGAGCGACGTGCGTTTCGGCGAGCGCGTCTTCAGCCCCATGGTGCCCGAAGGCGAGGCGGATTTTCTCGTCGTCCTCTCGGCAGATCAGGTTCCGGTGAACGCGGCGGCGCTGCGCAAGGGCGGCGTTTTAATTGAGCCTTCGTTGATCGACGAAGCCAGGCTGCCCAACAAAAAAAGTATCAACGTGGCGCTGCTAGGCGTGCTCAGCCGTCACCTGCGATTCACTGAAGAAGCATGGACCGCGGCGCTCAAAAACAACCTTGCGGGAAAGCTGCACGAAGCAAATCTGAAAGCGTTTTATCTTGGACGGAATGTATGAAGACCAAGCCGAATTTGGAAACCAGCGCGAACGACTGTCATCCGGCCAGCATGCCGGATTACACGCCGCTTGATGAGCTGCGTAACTTGCAGTTACAACGCTTACAAGCCGTTGTCCTGCGCTCCTGGGAAAATGTTGACCTCTTCCGCGCGCGCCTGGATGAGCGCGGTCTGGTCCCCGACGACATTCGCTCGCTCAATGACATTGCCAAGCTGCCCTTTACCGTAAAGAGCGATCTGCGCGACACCTATCCATTCGGCCTCTTTGCCAGCCCCATGAAAGACGTCGTCCGTCTGCACGCATCGAGCGGAACCACCGGCAAGCCCATCGTCGTCGCCTACACGCAGCAAGACATCGATGTCTGGACCTCGGTGGTGGTGCGCTGCCTGGCCGGCTGCGGGCTGCATCGCGGCGACATCATTCAGGTGGCCTACGGTTACGGCCTCTTCACCGGCGGCCTGGGCGCGCACTATGGAGCGGAAGCTTTAGGCGCAACCGTCGTGCCCACCTCCGGCGGCAATGCCGACCGCCAGATCATGCTGATGAAAGATTTTGGCGTCACGGCCATCTGCTGCACGCCCACCTACTTCCTGCATCTGATCGACCGCGCCGCTGAACTCGGCATCGACTTCAAAGCGCTGCCTCTGCGCGCCGGCGTCTTCGGCGCCGAGCCGTGGACCGAATCGATGCGCCGCCACATCGAGCAGAAGAGCAGTATCGAAGCCTTTGACATCTACGGGCTCTCCGAGATCATCGGTCCCGGCGTAGGCTGCGAGTGCCGCCGCCATCAAGGCCTGCACATCTTCGAGGACCTCTTCTATCCCGAAATCATCGATCCCGAAACCGGCGCGCCGCTGCCCGATGGCTGCGAAGGCGAACTGGTGCTGACCACCCTCAGCAAGCAGGCCATGCCCATGATCCGCTATCGCACGCGCGACATCACCAGCCTGCTCACTGGCCGTTGCCACTGCGGGCGCACCATGCGGCGCATCGGGCGCATCGGCCGGCGCTCGGACGATATGCTCATCATTCGCGGCGTCAACGTCTTCCCCTCGCAGGTCGAGACGGCGCTCCTGCAGATCGAGGGCACGCTGCCCAACTATCAAATCGTGCTGACGCGCGAGCAGGGCCTCGACCAGATGGAAGTCCAGGTCGAAGTCACGCCGCATATGTTCAACGACAAGATCGGCGCGCTGCAAGGGCTGCAAAGCCGCATTCAAGCCGCGCTCGATCACGTCCTCGGCATTCGCGTCCATGTTGCATTGGTCGAGGCCAACACCATCGCGCGCAGCGAGGGCAAGGCAAAAAGAGTCATCGACAGGCGGACATCATGAAGATTCAACAGCTATCGTTGTTTGTCGAAAACAAGCCGGGCCACGTGGCTGCTCCGGTCGAGTTGCTGGCGCGCGAGCGAGTAGACATTCGCGCCCTCTATTTGGCTGACACGCAGAACTTCGGCATCGTGCGCATGATCGTATCCGACGCCCAAAAGGCCGCCGCGCTGCTAGTAGCCAATGGCTACGCCGTCAAGGCCACCGAGGTGCTGGCCGTCGAAGTGCCGGATCATCCCGGCGGCCTGGCCGCTGTCCTGCGCGCGCTCGACGGCAGCGGCGTCAACATCGAATACATGTACGCCTTCCCCTGCATGCTGGGCAGCCAAGCCATCCTGATCTTCCGCTTCGACAATCCGGATGCCGCCATTCAGCAGTTGCAAGCCAAAGGCATCAACGTGCTGGCCGGGGATGAACTGTTGAAGTAAAAGAGGCGATTGGGCCGCCTTCCGCGCATTCCCTCTATAATTGTCAAGGAGCCGCGCGCGAGGCCTCGTTGGGCTTTGCCGGCTGCGCAATTTGGTTTTTCGAGGGGTTTATGGCCGCACTGCTGGAAGCGATTACCGTCAAGCGCAAGATGTGCTTTGAGTT
>CAZXVX010000192.1:0-5850 GCA_964644105.1 uncultured Occallatibacter sp.
TGCCCTCGCAGGTTCGCCTGGAGCTGGAGGACCTGGCACCCCAGGAATCCAAATCTCCCACCACCGCTTCGCTGCTGCCCGATCCGGTTCTGCGGCCGGAAGAAGCGATAGTTCTGGAGGTTCTGCGCCAGGACGACAGCTTGCAGATCGATGAGATCCTTGAGCTGCTGGAGACTCAACTGACCTCCTCGGAGGTTTTTATGGCGCTCTTCGAGCTGGAGATCACTGGCCGCATCCGGCAGTTGCCGGGCAAGAATTATGTGCGGACGATGTGAGAATGACTGTAGGCAGTAATCAGAGAGCCTCGCCTCGCTTGACCATCAATATGTGACGCCCGTCACTCAATACAAGCCTCCAACGATGAAACCATGTCTGTACAGGCCATCAGATTTATTTTTGCCCGTTCATTCCCGGTTTACATACTATGGAGGCCTCAAAGTGAATTTGGACCCATCTGCATTCGTCGCCGCCCCAGAGTTGATCCAGGCGCTGGAAAAACGTTCGACAGCTATCACCTGCGGCGGAGACCGCGTTCTCTTCAATCAGGGAGAAGTACCTGTCGGCCTTTATATTCTCCATCAGGGCGAGACAACGCTAAGCATGACATCGCCCAAAGGCGAACAGGTGATGCAAATCCAAGCACCAACCGGTTCGCTGCTCGGTCTGCCGGGATTGATCAGCAGTGAGCCTTATACTCTGACGGCAGTGGCGCGCGATGGCGCGCGCCTGGCCTTTATCTCGCGCGACGATTTCACCAGCATGATGCAATCCGACGCGCGCCTGGCGCTCAAGATTCTGGAAGTGCTGGCCGCCGAGGTCCGCTCCGCGCGCTACGCCCTTTCCAACCGCGAGCCCCGCTGAAGCGAATAAGCTTCAGCGGCTACACCTTCACCTGTTAAACTCACTCTGGGTATGGTCTTTCCAATTCTGCTTATCGCGATTGCCGCTTATCTGCTCGGCTCGATCCCAACCGGCTACCTGCTGATGCGCCTCTTCCGGCATGAGGACATCCGCCAAGCCGGCAGCGGCAACATCGGCGCCACCAATGTTTTGCGCTCCGGCGGCAAAGGCCTCGGCGCAGCTACCTTTTTACTGGATATGCTCAAGGGTTGCTCGGCGGTCTGGCTGGGCGGTTTGCTCGGTGCTTTGCTTATCCCTCAGTGCTCTCGCTACGATGCCCAGGCTCTGGCCGCGTTGATTGCTGTCATGGGCCATGTCTTTCCGGTCTGGCTTGGCTTCCGTGGCGGCAAGGGCGTGGCTACCGGTTTTGGCGTTTTTCTGGCCGCCACGCCGCTGGCCGCGTTGGCTGCCATCTCCGTCTTTTTTCTGTTCATTTTGATCAGCCGCTATGTGTCATTGGCTTCGATCCTCGGTTCGGCCAGCTTTCCGTTCTTTGCCATGTGGTTGGTGAAAGGCGACCGCCCACCGTTTTTTATCGCCGTCGAATTTGCCGTCGCCCTGCTCATCATCGTCAAGCACCATCAGAACATCCGCCGCCTGATTGCCGGCACGGAATCCCGCCTGGGAGCAAAGAAGCCCGCATGAGCCGCATTATCGTTTTAGGATCGGGAGCCTGGGGTACCGCCATTGCCCTTTCGCTTCATCGTCGCGGCGGGCATCAGCTCACACTGTGGGCGCACAGCCCGGAGTTTGCTCGGGAGATCATTGACGCGGGCGAAAACAAGCTTTTTCTTCCCGGCTTTCCCCTGCCTTCGGAGATCGCCATCACCGGCGACAACGCCGCCGTCCGCGACGCCGAGATCGTTGTCTCCGTCGTTCCTTCAGAGTTTCTCCGCTCCACCTTCGCGCGCATCCGGCCGCATCTTCATCCCGGCCAGATCATTGTCAGCGCCACCAAAGGCGTCGAGGACCACACTTTTCTGCGTATGACGCAGGTCATCGCTTCCAGCATTGCAGAGGCCGGACTCGCACTGCCCATCGGCGCATTCTCCGGCCCCAGTTTTGCGCTGGAAGTTGCACAGGGCCAACCCACCGCCCTCACCGTGGCCTTCAAGGATTCCGCCATCGCCACTCGCATTCAGGTGGAATTCTCCTCGGAATCCCTCCGCCTGTACACCAGCACCGACCTGATCGGCGTCGAACTGGGCGGCGCGCTGAAGAATGTCATCGCCATCGCCGCTGGAGTCGCCGCCGGTGTGGGCCTGGGCTTTAACTCCGCCGCCGGCCTTATCACCCGCGGCATTGCCGAGATCACCCGCCTGGCGGTGGCCTGCGGAGGACGCCGCGAGACCCTCGCCGGCCTCTCCGGTGTGGGCGATCTGGTACTCACCTGCACCGGTTCGCTCTCCCGCAACCGTACCGTTGGTCAGGCCCTCGGCCAGGGACGCAAGCTCCCCGAAATCCTCGACAGCCTGGGCGGCAAGGTGGCCGAGGGCGTCTTTACCACGCGCGCGGCTCTGGGCCTTGCACGCCAGCATGGCATTGAAATGCCCATTGCCGAGCAGATGGAGCTGATTCTGAATGAGGGCAAAGACCCGCGTGAAGCGATCAAGGCTCTCATGCTCCGACCCGGCAAGGATGAAATCTGACAAAAGAAGCTAGGCATGCAATCAAATTCTGGATCAAATAGCCAAATCACGGAACAACAAAGGATTGATTACTTTGAGGCCTGGTGAGCTGTTTCGCATCGAATGACTCGGTTCAGCCTGGGTGTCTATGATTCAATCATCTGGTATGTGAGAGGACTCCATGCCGCAAATACACGTGCTTTACACTCCTTTGAGAGTTCAGTATCAGGGCGCCAGCATCGATGCGCATGCCGTATTGGGGCGTCTGAGATCCATCGTGGGAAGCGAACTGGCCGCCGGCTGGAGCTTGGTCAACTCCCTTCCCGTCAGCGGTTCATCAGGATCGTGGCTTGTCACACTGGAGCATGATCTCGACAACATTTGCGTAGCCGTAAAAGAATGTGTAGCCTGGACCGCGGATCCGGAGTTCAAATTGTGGCAGGATGAAGCTGCCTCTTCCAAGGCCACGGTAACCATTGAAGCACCGCGAATTCATGAGGTTGAACCTGAACCCGAGTCTGAGTCTGAGCCTGAGCCTGAACCGGAACCTGAGCTTGAACCGGAGCCTGAGTCCGAACTGGAGCAGGAACCTCTGCAACTGCCTCTGCCGTTGGAAATTCCCTCCATTCTGCTGAACGCGGAAGCCGGACAGCGCAAACGCGCCGCCTTTTTTGGCGTGCTTATCGGCGTTGCTTTGGCAGCCGCCTTGGGCCTGCTGATCCCCAACGGCAACCTCGTCCGGCTGATCTTCAATCCCCCTACACCCTCGGCCGTCGTTCCCACCCTGATTCTCTGCCTTTTCTTCTGGGGGATCTTGCTAGGGTTCAACCGGGTCAGGCGCCTAGCCGCGATTGACCGGCTGAATGACTTGAATCTGCTCTCCGCCATGGTGGTCGGCTTGCACTCCCATGGAGTCAACGGCCTCGATGAGGCGCTCAAAGATGATGTCGTTTCCTATAGTCCCCTTCTGCGCCAATCGCGCATCATGCTGGAACAGTGGATCCTCCGCCCGAGCCTGCAAAACGCCCGGATGGCCGTAGAACCTCAAATCGTCGCCTGCCGTGTTGAAGCGCGGCGCGCGTATCTGCTGCCGAAGATCTTTGTCTGTGTCACTGCCATACTGGGCCTGATTGGCCTTGCGAACGCATCGCCCTTCGCCTTCCTGGTTCTGTTGGAAGGCCTGCTCTCCTCGCTGCTTCTGTTGCTCATTACCCTGGGCTTGGAGAACCGCGAGAATCGGCTCAACGCCGGCATCGAGCAGCGTCTGACCGAGGAGTTCCTGCCCGCATTGCAGCGCGCCGCGCCGGAGCAGGAGCCGCAAAGCTCCGATCTGTGGGCCGCTTCCATCATCGAGACCAACCGGAAAGTGATGGACGCGATCGATGCCGCAAGCCAGAAGCTGATGGCCGTTTGGGATGAAAGGCACAACAGCTATCTCACTGAACTGAAATCCGTGCAAAAAGCCACCGAAAGCTCTTCGCTCAATATCGTGCAGGCGCTTGAAAGTGGCACGACCGCCATCGGCTTTCAATTGGCTCAAACCATCACCACTCAAAAGAACTTGCTGGAAAGGATGCTGGAAGAATCCCAGAACGGTCTGCAAGTGCACAGCGCTGATCTGAAGGAATCCACGCAAGCCGTCGTGGCCTCACTGCAGCAATCCGCCAGTGAAATTGGCGAGCGAATCAAATCCGTAACGGACGCGCTGGATCTATCTGCGGAAAAGCATCGCAATCTTACCCAGCAGGCATTCACAGAGTCCAGCCAGGCACTGGGCGAGTACTCCGGCGAAACCATTCGCGCCGCCACGGCCTTGAATGATCTTGGCAAAATCACCGAACAGGTTCTCCAATCCCAGGCAACTCTGCAATTGGCGATGGAAAAGCTGGGAGATTCCAAGCTGGCCAATCTGCTGACAGAACTCGATGCAACGCTGAAAGATCTAAAACCCGTGCTCTCGAACCTCTCTCAGCCCTTTGTCTTGCAAGCAGTGCCGGTCAAGAGCAATCAGCCGTAAAGACGCAAAAAAATAGCGAGGGCGGATTCGCATCCATCCCTCGCTATTATTCCGCAATCGCAGTGGTTATATCTCCCAGCGCAGCAGAGCCGCGCCCACCGTAAAGCCCGCGCCCACCGTGGCAATCAGAACCAGATCGCCCTTCTTCAACTTGCCTTCCGTGACGGCCGATTCTATCGCCAGAGGAATTGTCCCGTCGGAGGTGTTGCCGTACTTTTCGATGTTGATGATGACCCGGTCGCGGGGCATTCCAAGCCGATCTGCCGTGGCTGTGATGATGCGCAAATTGGCTTGGTGAGGAATGAAGCAGCCCAGATCCGCGCCGGTGACGTTGTTGCGCTCCAGTACCTTGGTTGTTACCTCGAGCATCTTGCGCACGGCAAACTTGTAAACCTGCTGGCCATCCTGGTAGATGTAGTGCCACTTCTTATCCACGGTTTCGTGGCTGGCAGGATTCAGGCTGCCGCCGCCTTTCAGGTTCAATACATCCGCGCCTGAACCGTCGACCTCATGCACGTAATCGACAAAGCCGATCTCGCCCTCTTCGCACGGCTCCAACAGCACGCAGCCGCCACCATCGCCGAAGAGCACGCAAGTGGTGCGGTCGGTGTAGTCGGTCATGCGCGTGTTGGCGTCCGCGCCGCAAACCAGCACCTTCTTGTGTGCCCCGCTCTCAATCATCTTGACGCCCGCCTGCAAGGCAAAGACAAAGCCAGGGCAGCCGGCGGAAACGTCAAAGCCCCACGCCCCCTTGGCTCCGATCTTGTGCTGCACCAGGCAAGCCGTCGCCGGGAACATCATGTCCGGCGTCACTGTGCCCACAATAATCAGCTCGATTTCAGTGGCATCAATCCCGCGCATCGCAAGGCATTTCTTCGCCGCCTCCGTGCAGATGTCGCTCACGCCCAGCCCCTTGGCCAAAACATGGCGCTCGCGGATGCCGGTGCGCTCAAGAATCCACTGGTCGTTGGTATCCACCAACTTCTCCAGATCTTGATTGGTAAGGACTTGTGGGGGAACGTAGGTTCCAAAGGCGGTTATCTTGGCGCGACATCCTACGACGGGACGAACACTAAGGGTCAATGCGTTTCTCCTGGATGCTTAAGTGTAATTCTCAACGATTATCATCAATTCCATGCATCTGTCATCAACTCTCGACGACTGTCAACCTGAGTCAAGCGCTCCACTGTCCGAAGAACCGGCGCTTGCTTTTCGCCAGAACCTCAATGAAAAAGTGCCCCTGGCGCCTGAAAAGCGCCGGGTGACCCACTGCGCCCGTACTAGCCCGTTACCGTTGCTTCCTTC
>CAZXVX010000193.1:0-5807 GCA_964644105.1 uncultured Occallatibacter sp.
CCAATGGTTCCACCGATCCAACCATCGCCATCGATTCAGGCGCCAACCCGCCGCTCGATCCGTACGTAGGTTTCAACGTTACCATTCCGCTGCGCATCTTTGACCGCAATCAGGGCGAGAAGCAGCGCACGCAGATCGACATTGCCAAGAATCAGCAGTTGACGGAAGCGGCGCGCGCGCAGGTCTTCAGCGATGTGGACTCGGCCTATGCGCAGCTTGAAAGCAGCCTGGCGCTGCTCAGGCCTTACAAGGCGCAGTACAAGGCGCAGGCGTTGCGCGTGCGCGACACGGTGACCTATTCGTATGAGCACGGCGGCGCGTCATTGATGGATTTTTTGAATGCGCAGAGCGACTACCGGGCAGTGCAATTGGCCTATCTCGAACTCATCGGCTCCTACTTGACCGCCGCCGGACAACTGAATCTGGCCGTGGGACGCGAGGTGATTCAATGATTTTTTCCGTAATCAAGTTGGTTAGAAGTAAAGCCTGGTTTTTGGGGGGCGGATTTCGCGCCGTCCCTACGGGACTCCGGTTGAATATTGTTGACGCTCACCCCGCGTTGAAACGCGGAGCTAATCACCATTGCGCCTACGGCGCGGGCGATGGTAGCCATAGCGGTTTTGGCGCGGGCGATAGAAAGAAGTTAAGCCGGTGGAAGAAACAAGCGTGGACCGGGAGGTCCACGCAACAGCCGGCCGAGAGGCCAGCGCTACAACTTGACGAGAGGCCGGCGCTACTGTTCGCCGTCAGTTTATTGGTTGCTGTTTGCGTGGCTGTCGCGCTTGGAGGCTGCAAGGGCAAGGAGGCTGGCGACGGCGCGGCGGCAAACCCGACGGTCATCCACGTGGCGGATATGAATCTCATCACCGTCAATCCCAATGACGCGCCGAAGTTTCCCATCCTCACCGCCGGAGAGGTTGAATCGGCCACCGAGTTGACGGCCACCGGCAGCGTCTTTCCCGACGTCAACCGCGAGATTCCGGTGATCTCCATGGCCAATGGACGCGTGGTGGACATCAAGACCCGGCTCGACGACAACGTGAAGAAAGGCCAACTGCTCCTCAAAGTCCAAAGCCCGGACATTACCGCGGCCTTCGACACTTACTTGAAGGCCTCGAATGATGAACACATGGCCGAGATGGCCTTCAAGCGCGCCGACGACCTCTTCCATCATGGCGCCATCTCACAAGCTCAACTGGAAGCCGCCGAGGACGCCGCCAAGGACGCCAAGGCCGACCTCACTGCTGCCGAAGAACAACTGAAGACGCTCGGCGTGGACAAGGATCATCCCAGCAGCATCGTCAATGTTTACGCGCCCATCAGCGGCGTCATCGTGGCGCAGAACGTGACCAATGCGGCTGCCGCCGGCGTCAGCCTCTCAGGCTCGGCTACGGCATTCACCATCGCCGACCTCTCGAATGTCTGGATTATTTGCGATGTGTACGAGAATGATATTCCGCGCATCCAGCTTGGTCAGCAGGCGCGCATCAAGCTGAACGCCTTCCCCGACCGCCCGTTGAACGGAGTCATCAGCGACATCGGCCCGATCCTCGATCCCAGCTTGCGTACGGCCAAAGTCCGCATCGAGGTTGCCAATCCCGGCTTCTTGCGCTTGGGAATGTTCGGCACGGCCACCTTTACCAGCCACGCCAAAGAGATGCACGCCGTCGTCCCCGCCGACGCCGTTCTGCACTTGCATGACCGCGATTGGATTTTTCAGGCGGCAGGCGGCAACCACTTCAAACGCATTGAAGTCCATGCCGGCAAGATGCTCGACGGCAATCGCCAGGAGATTCTCTCCGGCATCGCGCCGGGTGAACAGGTCGTGGGCAATGCATTGCTACTCGAAACCGCGGGGAACCAGTAGATGATTCGCGCACTCGTCGATTTCGCGCTCAAAAGCCGCTGGCTGGTCCTCGGTGCTGTTGTGCTGCTCTCCGGCTGGGGCGTGGTCAGCTTCCGCGCCCTGCCCGTCGAGGCGTATCCCGACGTGGCCGACAACTACGTGCAGATCATCACGCAATGGCCTGGGCGTTCGGCTGAAGAGATCGAGCGGCAGGTCACGGTCCCGGTTGAGAATCAGATGGCCGGCATTCCGCATCTGACTCACCTGCGCTCGGAGACGTTGGCCGGCCTCTCCAGCCTGATGCTGATCTTTGACGACGGCACCACGGGCGACGTCAACCGCGAGCACGTTCTGGAGCGCCTCAACCAGGTCAATCTGCCCGCCGGCCTCACACCGCAGATGGGCACGGATTGGAGCCCGGTAGGTCAGATCTTCTGGTACACGCTGGAGAGCACCAACCCATCCTACGACGTGATGGAGAAGAAATCGCTGGAAGACTGGACGCTGGAGAAATCATTCAAGACCGTCCCCGGCGTGGTGGATGTTTCCAGCTTCGGCGGACCAACCAAGGAGTACCAGATCCGGCTCGATCCGGAGAAGCTGGTTGCTTATGGATTAAGTATTGGCCAGGTTGAGCAGCAGATCGCGAACAACAATACCAATGGCGGCGGCAGCTTTATCGAGCAGGGCGCGCAGCAGATCAACGTGCAGGCGGTCGGCCTTTTCACCAGCGTGCAGGACATCGAGAATACTTTGGTCAAGACGCAGAACGGCGCGGCGATCAAGGTCAAGGACATCGCCACCGTTGCGCAGGGACCAAAGATTCGCCTCGGCCAGATCGGCAAATCCTCCAAACCTTACTCAATCATCAACGGTAAAAAAGTCTATGACGACGGCAAGATCATCGACAATCCCGACACCGTTGAAGGCATCGTGCTGCTGCAAAAGGGCGACGACTCCGACCCTGTCCTCGATGGCATTCACGCCGAAATCAAACGCCTCAATGGCACCAGCAACTACCCCGGCATCCTGCCCAAAGGCGTCAAGGTCGTTCCATTTCTTGATCGCTCTGATCTGGTTCGCTTCACCGTGGATACCGTCGAGCACAATCTAACCGAAGGAATGTTGCTCGTCTCGGTGATTCTCTTTCTCTTCCTGGGCAACATTCGCGGGGCGATCATTGTCGCCCTCACCATTCCCTTCGCGCTGATGTTCGCCAGCATCTGCCTGGACCTCTCGCACATTCCCGCCAACCTTCTTTCGCTGGGCGCGCTGGACTTTGGAATGTTGGTGGATGGCTCGGTGGTGATGATCGAGAACATCGTCCGCCATCTGGCCAAGAACCAGGAGACGCGCGTCCCGGCGCAGAGCATCCGCGAAGCCGCGCACGAGGTTCAGCGCCCGGTCTTCTTTGCCCGCGGCATCATCATCACGGCTTACCTGCCCATCTTTACGCTGCAAGCTGTGGAGGGGCGCCTCTTCAAGCCGATGGCTTGGACCGTCACCTTTGCGCTGATCGGCGCGCTCGGCTTTGCCATGTTCGTTGCGCCGGTGCTGGCCGGTTTGGTCTTCAGCGAAGGTGCAAAAGAGTGGCACAACCCGCTGCTGGTCTGGCTCACCGAACACTACCGCGTGGCGGTGCGCAAAGCCATTCTCCACCGCCGCACTACTTTTGGCATCGCCACGGTGCTTTTTGTGATCGCCATCTACCTCACCTTCGGCGGTCCCATCGGCTCGGAGTTCCTGCCTCACCTGGACGAAGGCGCCATCTGGGTGCGGGGCACGCTTCCGCCCAGCGAAGGCCCCACCGCTTCGATTGACTTTACCAATAAAGCCCGTGTGGCGATTGCTTCCTTCCCGGAGGTCACGCAAGTCGTCAGCCAGACCGGCCGTCCCGATGACGGCACCGACACCGCCGGCTTCTTCAACACCGAATACTTTGTCGATCTCAAGCCCAAGGAGCAGTGGAGTCCTGTCTACCATCAGGACAAAGAAGCCTTGATCGCAGCCATCAACGCGGAATTGCAGAAATATCCCGGCGTTTTATGGAATTACTCCCAGCCCATCTCCGACAACATGGAAGAGGCCGTCAGCGGCGTCAAAGGCGAGCTCTCCGTCAAGCTCTACGGCGACGATCTGCATACTCTGGAGCACAAGGCCGAAGAGATTCAAGCGCAGATGGAAGTGATTCAAGGCGTCCATGATCTGGGCATCTTCCGCATCATCGGCCAACCCAATCTGAACTACACCGTGGACCGCGCCGCAGCCGCCCGCTGGGGCATCAACGTCGCCGACATTCAGGACGCCATTCAGACCGCCGTGGGAGCCAACGCGCTCACCCAGGTGCAGCAGGGCGAGGCACGCTTCGACGTCACCCTGCGCTATCAGCAGCACTTCCGCGACACCCGCGAGGCCATCGAAAATGTCCGCCTGCTCTCGTCCTCCGGCGAGCGCGTTTCCCTTGCGCAACTGACCAAAATCTCCGCCGACGACGGAGCCGAAGAGATCTACCGCGAAGGCGGCCAGCGCTTCATCGCCATCAAATACTCCGTCCGCGGGCGCGACCTTGGCAGCACCGTTGAAGAGGCCATCCGCGCCGTCAATCGCAACATCGCCTTGCCCGCCGGCTATCACCTTGAATGGGCCGGCGAGTACGAGAGCCAAAAGCGCGCCGACAAGCGCATGGACATCGTCATTCCCATCACCATCATGGCCATTTTTCTGATCCTCTACACGATGTTCCGCTCCTTCAAATGGGCCATGCTGATCCTGGTTTCGGTCGCCATGGCATCCATCGGCGGGCCATTGGCGCTCTTCCTCACCCACACCAACTTCAGCGTCTCTTCGGCGGTGGGCTTTCTGGCGCTCTTCGGGGTCAGCGTGCAAACCGGCGTCATCATGATCGAATTCATCAACCAGCTCCGCGCCCGCCGCAAGGGCATGGAAGAGTCCACGCAGGAGCACATAGTCGAAGCTGCCGTCGAGGGCGCGGTGCTGCGCCTCCGGCCCATCATGATGACCATGCTGGTGGCTACGCTGGGCCTGTTGCCCGCCGCGCTGAGCCATGCGATTGGATCGGATTCGCAACGGCCCTTCGCCATCGTCATTGTCGGCGGCCTGCTGGCCAATCTGGTCATCGGCGTCTTCCTGTTGCCCACCCTCTATGTTTGGATGGCTCGCGAGGACGACATTCTGCCCGCTGTCGAATCCACGGAGGAGTTTTAACCAGCCATCCAGCGCCGAATCGCCCCGCCCGTGACAGGGCAGCCTGCGGCGCTGTACTCTTATGGGATGCGCGCGCGGCGCGTACAAGGAGCAAATCGAAGAATTATGCCTATCCAAGCTACCTCCAAAATCTGGCACAACGGCCAACTGATTCCCTGGGAGCAAGCCAATATCCACGTGATGAGCCACGTGATCCACTATGGCTCCAGCGTTTTTGAAGGCATTCGCGCTTATGGCCAGCCCCATGGCTCGGCCGTCTTCCGCCTGCCGGAGCATATACAGCGGCTGCTGGATTCAGCCAAAATCTACCGCATGGAGATCCCCTTCAACATCGAGGAGCTATGCGCGGGCGTGGTCGATCTGATTGAAGCCAATGGGGTTACGCCCTGCTACATCCGGCCCATCGCGCTGCGCGGCTATGGTGAAATCGGGGTCAGCCCCAAAGGCTCGCCGGTCGAGGTCTACATTGCCAACTTCCCCTGGGGCAAGTACATACCCGGCCACGGCGGCGCGGATGTCTGCGTCTCCAGTTGGAACCGCCTGGCGCCGAACACCATGCCGTCACTCGCCAAGGCCGGCGCCAACTATATGAATTCGCAGTTGATCCACATGGAGGCCGAGATCAACGGCTACGCCGAGGGCATCGGGCTGGACGTGAATGGACTGGTCAGCGAAGGCTCCGGCGAGAATATCTTCATCGTGCGCAATGGCGTCATCTTTACCCCGCCGCTGGCCA
>CAZXVX010000194.1:0-5748 GCA_964644105.1 uncultured Occallatibacter sp.
TAGTCGCCGGACTGGCCGCCGCGCCATTGACCGCGTCACTCAAGGTGAGCGATGGCGTGGCCGTCAAACCGGTGGAGACGCCGGCAATCGTTGTGTCGTCCGTGTTGGAGGTCAGCGAAAGGCCGTTGGATGTTAACGCGGCTGAGACGCCCAGAGCGGTAACCGCCGAAGAGTACGCCGCAACGCCCGATGTTCCATTCAGTGCGGCCGCCAGGCCGGTCAGGTTGCTGTTGGCCGTGCTCAGGTTGATGGTTGTTGCATTGGAGGCCGCAACGTTGGCGCCGCTCTGATTCATGTTGATGGTGATGCTGCCGCTCGAGCCGTTGGAAAGCACCAGATCGCCGCTCAAAGGTGCCGCCGCGGCGTTGGTGATGCTAGCCACGCCCAATGTAGCGGTGGCAAAGTCGCCGGCAACGGTGGCCGCGCCGGTGTGCGTGCTGGTGAAGCTCAGTGAAACCGGGTTGTCACCGGAGGTGACATTCGTTGCCGTCAGCGCCGGAGTGTAATTGCTCTGCGACGTGGTGACCTGCAACTGCCCTTCGGAGTCGTTTGCATTGGTCAGCGAGAGGCTCTGTACGCCCGCGCTGTTGGTCACAACCGTGGCCGCAACTTTGGTGCCAGTGGTTGCATTGGAAGCGGCCGAGGCATCATTGATCGCCGTGGCCAGATCCGCCAGCGTCTTCGTGGTTGGCCCCACGACAACCGAGAGTGCGGTCTGCGTGCCGGACTGGATCGAGATGGTCTGTCCTTGTGTGAGCAGTGAGCTGGCCGAGCTCCCGGACAGGCTCAGCGTGCCGCTGGTGCTGACCGCATTGGGATCGACGCCCACCGATACCACGCCGCCGCTGATCTGGATTCCGGTCTCTGTGCCGCCGCCGGCCACTCCGGCCTGCGATTGCGTGGAGAAGTTGGCCGAAAGTCCCAGCCCGGAGTTGTTGATTGCGCTGATCAGTCCATTGGCGGTGTTCGAGTAGGAGGTGCCGGTTCCAACGGTGATCGATGTGGTTGCCGTGCTCTCCTGGCCATTCGACCCCTTCACCAGATAGTTGACATTGATCGACGTGGTTCCGTTGGTGTTCAGGTCGTCGGTAGCCTGCGCGTTCACGGTGCTGCTGGACAAATTGACGAAGACGCTGTTCGAGCCGCCGCTGTAGGCCATCACGCCGCCCGAATCGCCCACATTGGACGAAGAGAGCGTACGGATATTCAAGTCGTCAATCGAAGAGCCGGTCGTCGAGCTGTCGCCCGTATAGATGTCCGTGCTCTTGTTGAAGACCGCCGCATCATTGTAGGTGGTCGTGGTGCCGATATTCGAGATTTCCGACAGGATCGACTGGTACTCCTGGTTGGCCGCCGTATCCTGTGAGGAGTTGAGGGTGCCGTTCGAGGCTTCGGTAGCCAGCGTCACGGCCCGGTTAAGCAGGCTTGTCACTTGCGAAAGTGCGCCATCAGCGACCTGGAGAAGACCCACGCCTTCCGTGGCATTGGTCACCGACTGGGTAAGAGCCATCTGGTTGGCCTGAAGGCCATCCACCAGTGAAAGACCGGCTGCATCGTCGGCGCCGGAGTTGATCTTCGACCCTGACGACAACTGCTGCAACACGGTGTTCAGGCTGTTATTGCTGTTATTCAGGTTATTCTCTGCATAGAGGGCAGAGAGGTTATTCAAGACACCCAGGGACATGGGGTTCTCCTTTTAGACGCGTGGAATTGCGGACCGCCCCGGATGTGCGCCCATTTTTTTTGCTTACCCTGGGTCGCTGCCTCCGGCTTTAATCCGTCGCATCTGGCCACTTCTTCGGCTTGCGGGGCAATGGCTTTATTCTGAGGCACTACTGTCCCGCCACCGGACACTCTTTGTTAGAATCCTCTAATTTATTGTCCCGTTTCTTATCCTTTTCTCCCTCCCGCCGATAACCCCTTCAAAGGAGTTGTGAGGCGATGATCGAATTGACGCGGCTCAACGGCACTCCCATTGTTCTCAATAGCGACCTGATCAAAACGGCCGAGGCCGCACCCGACACCATGTTGACGTTGATCACCGGAGAAAAGATGATCGTGCGCGAGGATACTTCGGAAGTCATGGAACGCATCCTGGCCTATCGTTCCCGCTTGCTGGCTTCGGTGGCCAAACGCCTGCCCACGTACGGCGAATTGCAGAGAGCGGTTTCACTGACCAGTCTGGATCTCTCCGACAAATCCAAACCGGCGCCAGCTTTGTCCGCTCGCGGGACGCTGGAGGAATAATGCGCAAGCAACACAGGTCTCCGCAGTTGATGACCCGAGGAGTGACTCATGGATAAAGGCAGTGTGGGCGGAGTCTTGCTGGCGGTTTTGGGCATCGTGGCTGGATTGCTGATCGAAGGCGGCAATCTCGGCCAAATCCTGCAGCCGACCGCGGCCCTGATCGTCTTCGGCGGAACCATGGGCGCCGTGCTTTTGCAGTTTCCTTTGCCCACGGTGGTGGCCGCCTTTGGCAATCTGGCGCATGTCTTCAACGCGCCGCGCAAGCAGAATGATGAACTGATTCATCTCCTGGTCTCCTTCGCCAACAAGGCACGGCGCAATGGCGTCGTCTCGCTCGACAGCGATCTGGAGAGCATCCAGGATCCATTCCTCAAACAGTCCCTGACGCTGGCCGTGGATGGAACAGAACCCAGCGATTTGCGCAAAATCATGCGCGTCAGCCTGGACACCAGCGCGGAGAACGACGAACGCCTGCCCGCCGTCTTCGAATCCGCCGGCGGCTTCTCGCCCACCATCGGCATTCTGGGCGCGGTGCTGGGACTGATTCAGGTGATGCAGCATCTGGATAACATCCAGGAGGTTGGCCGCGGCATCGCCGTCGCCTTCGTGGCAACCATCTACGGCGTGGGCGTCGCCAATCTCTTCTTCCTTCCCTTCGCCGGCAAAATGCGCATCCGTATGCACGACAACCAAATGCGCCGCGAGATGATGCTGGAGGGCATCATCTCCATCCTCGAAGGCATCAATCCGCGCATGCTTGAAGTCAAACTGGCAGGCTTCATCCAAACCCCTGAAAAGAAGCAAAAAGGGCCCCAGAAATGATGCGAGAACGGCGCAAAGGCAATATCAGCAGAGATCGCTGGCTGGTCTCATACGCGGACTTCATCACTCTGCTCTTTGGCCTTTTTGTGGTCTTGTTCGCCTTTGCCAAAGCTGACCAGAAAAAGCAGTTGCAGGTCTCCGAAGCCATCGACGCCGCCTTCCATTCCCTGGGCATCTTTCCCGACGCCACACGCTTTCCCTCCAAGCGAAACGCCGGCGCCGCTGGCACCGACGCCGCGGCCATTCCCATGAATATCGTGATGGGAGAGGATATTCTCTCGCCGGCTCGCGTCAAAGATGATCTGGAGCGCATTCACCACGACCTGGAACAAAAGCTCTCCAACGAAGTGGCCACCCATACAGTTTCCATGAAGATGGGGCGCGACGGCCTGGTCATCAGCCTGCGCGAGGCCGGATTCTTCAACTCCGGTTCAGCCACGCCCAAGCCCCAAACCCGCATTATTCTTGAAGAGATCGCAACCCAGTTGGCACAGACGCCCTACGATCTGCGCATCGAGGGCCACACCGACAACATCCCCATCCACAACGCCGCGTTTGACTCCAACTGGGAGCTATCCTCAGCCCGCGCCACCAACATCGCCAGGCTCTTTCTGGATATGAATTCCATCTCTCCCGACCGAATCTCGGCCGCCGGCTTTGCTGAATTTCACCCCATCGCCTCGAACGAAACACCCGAAGGCCGCGCCGAAAACCGCCGCGTGGATATCGTCGTCCTGCCGCGCACCAAAACCAACCTTTCCATCCCCGGACTCACCCATCCCACCGGCGATTGGCGCAAGATCACCGATGACGATGCGCCGCCAGCCACCAAGCCGCAATAAAGCGGTGTGAGCGGAGATAGCGGAGATAGCGGAGTTAGCGGAGTTAGCGGAGTGAGCGGAGATAGCGGAGTGAGCGGAGTGAGCGGAGTTAGTGGTGGTAGCGGAGTGAGTGGTGGTAAATACCCCCGGCAGAGCCAGGGGCCTTACTGCATGTGGCCCCTCAAAGGGGCCAACATGAGTGCATTGCTAAGGAACATCTGATGATGGAGAGGTTTTGAAAGGGCGCGGCTTTAGCTGCGCCGCAAGCGGCTCTCATTCAATACGGGCTTTAGCCCCCGAGGGATTGTTTGCTGCAAAGAAAGAATTCATTCAGAGGTTCCCTAAAGCAACAGCGCAAACAACGCCAGCTAGCCCGCACCGTAGGCGCAACGGTCATTAGCCCACCGTTTCAACGGTGGGAAAGGAACAGCAAGAAGGTCGCCGGAGTCCCGTAGGGACGGCGCCTCTGCGACTGGAACCCCGGCAAATCCGGGGGATCTCCCGTTGATATTAGCCCGGCAAACTCCGCCAACTCCGCGAACACGCGCGCAGCGCGGCTAACTCCGCTACTCCACCCCCAGCACCTTCACAATCACCCGCTTGCGCCGCTGCCCGTCAAACTCCGCATAGAAGACCCGCTGCCAGGTTCCCAAGTCCAGCTTGCCATTGGTCACCGGCAGCGTCGTCTCGTGATGCAGCAGCAGAGACTTCAAATGTGCGTCGCCGTTGTCCTCGCCCGTCTGATGGTGCTTGTAATCAGGCCGCGCCGGTGCCAGCTCCTCCAGCCACTTGCCGATATCCTCAATCAGCCCGCTCTCCAGATCATTCACATAAATCGCCGCGGTAATGTGCATCGGCGATACAAAGCACAGCCCGTCCCGCACTCCGCTGCGCCGCACCACCTGCTCCACCTGATCGGTAATATGCACCATCTCCCGCCGCTTCCGCGTCTCAAAAACCAGATACTCCGTGTGACTCTTCATCCATGCCTCCTTGAACACATCATAAAGAGAAGCTAGACTCGCCGCATCGTGATATATCTGCGATGAACCCGTTAATTCGCGAACTCGCCGGGTACCCTATCCAGGCTCCGCTGACACGCGCGAATTGATCCAGAGCCTCATCCATCACAATTCGGGTGTATACTCCGGTGTAAACGAGGAAGATCGAATGCTTCGATTACGAATTGTTTTTGCTCCCATATTCCTGCTTCTTTTCCTGAGCGGACTTGCCGCACAAACCAATGCGTCGCCTGCAACTGAAGACGACCGCAAACATGCCTTCGAATTGTACGATCAGAACAAGTTCACCGAAGCCCTGCCCCTGCTGGAAAAGCTCGCCGTTGAGCTTCCCAAGGATTTAGTGGTACAAGAACGGTTGGCATACTCGGTTCTCGCTACGTCGAGCGGCATTGAGGATCCAGAACGGCGCAAACAACAAGTGTCGCGCGCCCGTGCGCTGCTGCTTCACGCGAAAGAACTGGGAGACAATAGTAATCTGATCCAGGTTCTGTTGGATGAGTTGCCGCCAAACGGAGGCGATTCCTCTTTCTCTTCGGATGCCAAGGTCGAACAGGTCATGCGGGAGGCCGAGTCTGCATTCCAGTCCGGCGACCTCGGCAAGGCTCTGGAAGGCTACTCTCGAGCGCTGGTGCTTGACCCCAAGCTATATGAAGCGGCTCTGTTCGGCGGAGACGCGCTCTTCAAGATGAAGCAGTACGACAAGGCAGGCGACTGGTTTACTCAGGCGATACAGATCAATCCAAACGTCGAGACCGCTTATCGTTACTGGGGCGATTCGCTGATGGCCGAAGGCAAGATGAGCGAAGCGCGGGCAAAGTTCATTGATGCGGTCGTGG
>CAZXVX010000195.1:0-5745 GCA_964644105.1 uncultured Occallatibacter sp.
TGCAGCACATTGAAGAGGCCGGCATTCACTCCGGCGATTCGTCGTGCGTGCTGCCCGCGGTGAGCATCCGCGAAAGCACGCTGGAGACGTTGCGCGCCTATACGCGCAAGCTGGCTCTGTCACTTAAAGTTGTTGGATTGGTTAACTTGCAATTCGCCATTCAGCGCGACGCCGAGGGCGAAGATCACGTTTATGTGATTGAGGTAAATCCGCGCGCCTCACGCACCGTGCCTTATGTTTCAAAGGCGACGGGCATTCCGCTGGCCAAGATTGCCGCGCGGCTGATGACCGGGCAAAAGTTGAGCGAGTTATTGCCCGCGCAGTTAGCCAGTGGAAAAGATCTTGAAACCGGCACACATTCTTATGTGAAGTCGCCGGTCTTTCCGTGGAATAAATTCGCCGGGGTTGATACCGTTCTCGGTCCTGAAATGCGCTCGACAGGCGAAGTGATGGGCGTGGCCGAGAGCTTTGGCGAGGCCTTTGCCAAGGCGCAACTTTCCGCGGGACAGATATTGCCAACAAGCGGAACAGTCTTTTTCAGCGTCAACGATCCAGATAAGCCGGCCGCGGCTGAACTGGCGCGGCGCTACATGGATCTGGGCTTCAAGATTGTAGCTACCGAGGGCACGGCCAATGTTTTGGAGAAGGCCGGACTTGGCGTGGAACGGGTCTTCAAGGTGAAGGAAGGCCGGCCGAATATCGTGGACTTGATCAAGGGCGATCGCATTCAATTGATTGTCAACACGCCGCGCGGGCAGGATACGTTCTTTGATGAGAAGGCGATTCGGCGGGCTGCGGTGCTGGCGCGGATTCCGACGATCACCACACTGGCCGCCGCACAGGCCGCGGTTGAAGGCATCAGCGCGATGCAGCGGCATCGGACGACAGTTTACGCGTTGCAGCATTTGCACGCGATCACTTGCGGTTGACGCATAGAGCGAGTGTTTTGAGGCTTGCTCTGAAATCAGCGCGGACGAGGCGTCTGCGCTGCAGCCGGTCTGAAGACCGGCGCTACACTGCTCTTTCACTTCCATAATTCTGCGGCGGGCGATCGGATAGAATTCCGATTATGAGCAAAGAAGAGAGGCAAGCGATTCTCGCTTCATTCGAGAAGGGATCGGCGGAGTTGCGAGCCGCGCTCGATGGAGTGACGGAAGAGTTGGCCACGCAGGTTCCGGGCGAGGGCAGGTGGTCGATCTTGCAGTGCGTGGAGCACGTGGCCACCGTGGAGGCGGTTCTTTTCTCCCTGATTCAAGGTGCGCAACAAGCGGATGGACCAACGGTCAGCGCGCAGCGGGAAGCGATGATTCTAGAGCGCGGAGCGGACCGGACGAACAAGCGTAAATCTCCTGAGACGGCGCTTCCGCAGGGGCGATTCGCCTTGTTGCGGGATGCGCTCATGAGCTTTCATGCCAGCCGGGATCGTACAATTCATTTCCTTGAAACCAATCAACAAGATCTTCGAGCGATGGTTGCCGTGCATCCGTTAATGGGTTCGTTGAATTGCCATGAGTTTCTTTTGCTGATGGCGGTGCATCCGGCGCGGCACGCCAGGCAGATTGAAGAGATCAAGGCGAGCCTGGATTCATCTTATTCAGGCGATCACGAATCGAAAACAGCCGCAGGTCCCTCGACTGCGTTGGCTGCAAAACGCACAGCTAACTTCGCTCAGAATGACAGGATTACAAAAAATTGATCCGTCGGGAGTTTATTTAGCAGGTTAGCTTCCGCTGCGCGGAAATCGCGAGTTGGCAAGTTGGCGGCGGTTGATTCTATCCGCTCGATGCAACGGCAGAGTGGGAAACCAGACCCCAGTGATTACAATAAAAACATGTTGATGGAAGGCATCTTTGCCGCGGTTCCTACGCCGTTTTATCCCGACGAGCGTGTGTATCTTCGGAAGCTCGAAGCCAATGTTGCACATTACTCGCGCACGCTGCTGAGCGGTCTGCTGTTGCTGGGTTCAACCGGCGAGGCGGTGATGCTGGACGACGCGGAGAGCCGCGAGGTGCTGCGCGTGGCGGCCGCTGCGGCCGCTGCGGAGAAGGTGCTGATTGCCGGTGTGGCGCGCGAGAGCGTGAAGGGCACGGTCGCGCTGGCCGAAGCGGCGGCGGGCTTTGGCTACGACGCAGTGCTGGTGCGCACGCCGACATATTATGCCAACCAGATGAGCACAGCTGCCGTGCTGCATTATTTCCGATCCGTGGCCGACCGGTCGCCGTTGCCGGTGATTCTCTATAACATTCCGCAGTTTGTGCCGTATAACATTCCGGTGGAAGTTACGGCTGAACTGGCGCAGCATTCGAATATCATCGCGATCAAGGACTCAACCGGCAGTGTGGAGCAGATACGGGCGCTGGTGGAGGGCGTGAAGAACACTCCTCGGCGGACAGTAACGGTGACGCCGATCTTTGAGGCGGTAACCGGGCGGATGTTGGCGGCTCAGGCGGGGAGTGAAGAAACGCTGGTTTCGATTGGCGGAGTGGAATCCCACCCTAGCGACAAAAACAAAGTCGTCGCGAGAGTGGAGCACCCAGACTCCTCTATTAAAGCGGGGCACCCGGCGTTGAAGACGCGGACGAAAGAGGTTGGCTTTGCGGTGCTGAGCGGCTCGACGGCGACATTGTTGGAGTCATTGGAGACAGGCGCGTCGGGGGCGATTCTGGGCTTTGCGGCGTGTGCGCCGCAGGCCTGCCAGGAGGTTTATCTGGCGTGGAAGGATCGGGATCGCGCGCTGGCCGTGGAGAAGCAGCAGCGGATTGCAGCGGCCAGCAGGCGGATTGTAGGCGAGCTGGGGATCAATGGAGTGAAGTACGCCTGCGACTTCAATGGGTATTATGGCGGACGAGGGCGCGCGCCGCTGGTGGGACTGACGGGCGCGGAGAAAGCCGAGATTGAGAGGCTGTTGGCGGGGATTCGGAATTAGGGAGTTTTTCTTGTTGAGGTATGGGTATCCCACCCTGGCCGCAAGAACAAGAGCGCGGCGAGGGTGGAGCATCCGAACTAGTTGTCTTCGATAGGACAGAGTTTGGTTCGTGAACGGCGTGGACCGGGAGGTCCACGCTACAGCCGGCCGGGAGGCCGGCGCTACAATTTTTAGCTGGCGCTACGGTTCATAGTTGGCGCTACGATTCATATTTGGCGCTACGGTTGGGCGACAATGTCTGTTATTGGTTACAGCGTGCGCTTGAAGAGCGGCGTGGCGATCAGCAGCGTGCCGATACCGAAGACAAAGAGAAAGAGCAGATCGAATTGAATGGAGACGAAGCCGCCGTCCTTGAGCAGGATGGATTTGAATCCGTCGACGCAATAGGTGAATGGGTCGATGACCGATAGAGCGCGAAGCCATGCGGGAAAGGCGGCAATGGGGTACATGGCGCCGGAGGGATAAAAGAGGAGCAGGTTGAGCACCCCGAACATGGCGCGCGGGGTGAGCGGGTCTTCGACGCGGACCATCAGCAGGAACATCATGCCGTTGAAGGCGATGGCGGTGACGATGATCAGGGCGAGCAGTTCCAAATCGGCCATGGGATGGAAGATGACGCCGAGGCCGGCCAGCAGCGAGCCGATGACGGTAAGGCTGATGCCGGCCAAAACCGCCTTGATGGCCGCCGCGGTGTTGATGCCGAAGACCAGCTCCAGCTTGGTGATGGGCGTAACCAGATAGCCTTCGTGAACGCCGCGAGCCTTGTCGTCGATGTAAAGCATACCGCCGCCGATCATGACCGAGATATACATCGCCATGGCGCAGCAGGCGGGGAGCAGGAATTTCAAGTAGTTGACGTAAGGATAGAGTTCGACGATCTCCAGCGCGATTTGAGTGGCCATGCGCGGCTGGAGGACGGGGGCGTTCAGTGTGCTGATGACGGACTGCATCTCGGCTTCGATGGAGCCGGAGCTGAATTGATCGGTATCATCGACCACCAGGCCGACGACCGGCCGGTTCTGGGCGTAGACGCGACGCGAGTACTGCTTGGGAATGATGATGGCGGCGTTGATTTTTCCGGTGCGCACGTCCTCGCGAGCCTGCACCTCGTTCGAGTACTCAACGGTGGAGAATGTTTTGATGTTGACGGCGATGGAGTCGAAGGCCTCGCGCAGCTTGACGGCCTGTGGACCGTGGTCGTAATCGACAACCGCCACGCGCTCGCCGGTGATCTTGCCGCCGAAGGCGTTGCCCATGATGAGCAATTGCAGGATGGGCATCATCAGCGACATGATCATCAGCATGGGCGAACGGAAAAATTTCCGCATTTCGCGCTCGACAATGGCAAACATTCTATTCATGGCTGCATTCCTGGCCTGGGCGGCAGTGTAAAGACCGGCGGCTTGACCTGCTCATCGCGGAGCTGGCGGCCGGTGTAGTGGACGAAGACGTCGTCGAGAGTGGTGTTTTGCACGCTGAGAGAAGTAATGGTTTCACCCAGAGAAGAAGCCATCTCGACCAGTTGCATGGTGGTGCGGGAGCCTGAGGAAGTGAGGACGCGATAATAGCCTGCGCTCTCAGCCTGCACACTGGTGACGTCTTCCATCGCCTCAAGGCGCGCCTGCCATTCGGGGGTTTCGCGGTCAAAGTGAACCTCAACGACGTTGGCGCCGGGTACGTTGTGTTTGAGTTCGAGCGGCGTGCCGAGGGCGACGAGATTGCCGTGATCCACAATGGCCAGGCGGTCGCAGAGCTTGTCAGCCTCATCCATGTAATGGGTGGTGATGAGAATGGTAAGTTTGCGCGTGGCGCGCAGGTTGCTGAGCATCTCCCAGACGGCGATACGGCTGACGGGATCAAGGCCGGTGGTAGGCTCGTCGAGAAAGAAGATGCGTGGATTGTGTACCAGGCCGCGAGCGATCTCGACCCGGCGGCGCATACCGCCGGAGAGCGTCTTGACCTGCGCGCCGCGCCACTTGACCAGATCGACGGCCTTGAGCACTTCCGTGATGTTATGGATACGCTCGGCCTTGGGGACGCTGTAGAGCTTGGCGTAGATGCTCAGGTTTTCTTCGACGGTGAGGTCGGGATCGCTGGTGAGGGCCTGGGGAATGACGCCGATCATGCGGCGCACGGCATTCGCCTCTTTGGCCACGTTGTGGCCGGCGATGATGGCTGTTCCGGCAGTGAGCGGAATGAGCGTGGTCATCATGCGGATCAGCGTGCTTTTGCCTGCGCCATTGGGGCCGAGCAGGCCAAAGATCTCGCCGTCGGCGACGGAAAAGCTGATGCCTTTGACGGCTTCAAAGTCGCCATAGCGTTTGACGATATGCGAGACTTCAATGGCCGGAGGCGCATTTTGGACGAGTGTACTCATTCTTTCACCAGTTTGCTATTCGGAATATCGACTTCGGCGATCATGCCGGGAACGTATCTCTCGTCTTTGTTCTCGATGAGCAGCTTGAGCTGCACGGTTTCGATGTCGCGCTTGCGCGAGCCCACATCGCGCTGCGTGGCAAAGTCGGCTTGCGTAGCCTTGTTGATGAGCTTGCCCTGAAGGGTTGCGCCGGAGGGCATGATGACTTTGAGCGTGTCGCCGAGCTGAACGGAGTCGGCTTGCGTCTCCGGCAGCGGAGCGTAGACCCAGGTCTGCGTCAGGTCCATGATGGTAACGATAGCCGCGCCGGCGGCCACCACCTCACCCTGCCGCGCGGCGCGAACATTGACGCGGCCGCTGACCGGGGCATAAATCTTGGCGTAGCCTGCTTGCACTTTGGCCTGGTCGGCGAGGGCGCGGGCGTTTTCGACGGCGTCGCGGG
>CAZXVX010000196.1:0-5686 GCA_964644105.1 uncultured Occallatibacter sp.
GCTCGACGGCGGAGAGAATCGTCTCCGCCTCGTTGCGCGCTTCGATCAGCAGCCGCTTGGCAAAGTCAGCCTCGGCGTTGTCAAAGGATTCGAGGATCATGCTCTCGACCTGCTCATCCGTTAATCCATACGTCGGCTTCACTTCAATCTGCGCGGCCTGACCGCTACGCTGCTCGCGCGCTGTCACGTGCAGAATGCCGTCGGCGTCGATGAGAAACTTCACTTCAATGCGAGGCAGTCCTGCGGACATCGGCGGAATGCCTTTAAGGTCGAACCGTGCCAATGATCGGCAATCAACAGCCAGTTCGCGCTCGCCTTGCACGACGTGAATGGCGACGTTGGTCTGGCCGTCCACGCCGGTCGTAAAATGCTCCGTCGCTGAGGCGGGGATCGTCGAGTTGCGCTGAATGATGCGCGCCACCGTTCCGCCCAAGGCCTCGATGCCCAGCGAGAGAGGAGTTACATCCAGCAACAGCATCTCTTCTGTGGACTTGGAGGCGCCGGCCAGAATGTCAGCCTGCACCGCCGCGCCGAGAGCAACGACTTCATCGGGATTGAGTTCCGTGTGCGGCTTCTTGCCGCGCGGGCTTAAATGAAAGAGCTTGTCTACAAGTTCGCGGACGGCGGGGATACGCGTCGATCCGCCCACCAGCACCACTTCGTCGATCTGCTCCGGCGCAAGGCCAGCGTCGGCCAGCGCCCGCTTGCAGGGGCCTTCGGTGCGCTTGAGTACCGGCTCGATTAGTAACTCGAAGACATCGCGGGGAATTTCGCGCTGATAGCTGTCGCCATTGGGCAGCTCGATATTCAGTTGCGCCACACGCTCGGTGGAGAGCAGAATCTTGGCTTCGATGACCGACTTGCGCACCGCCTGCACCGCACCCGGATGCAGCCGCAGATCGACACCATGCTCGGCATGAATCTCATTGAGTGCAATGGACAGCAGCAGGTTATCAATGTCGTCGCCGCCCAGGTGCGTGTCGCCGTTGGTCGATTGCACCTCGAAGATGCCGTCGTTCAGCTTAAGGATGGATATATCAAAAGTCCCGCCGCCCAGATCGAAGACCGCTATCGTGCCCACCTTGGCGCGGTCCAGACCATAAGCCAGCGCCGCCGCGGTCGGTTCATTCACCAGCCGCAAAACCTCAAGTCCAGCCATGCGCCCAGCATCTTTCGTAGCCTGGCGCTGCGCATCGTTGAAGTAGGCCGGCACGGTGATGACCACCTGCGTCACCTGTGCGCCGAAAAAGCGCTCGGCGTTGCGCTTGAGCTGGCGCAAGATGTAGGCCGAAATCTCCGGTGGGGTAAAACGCATCTCGCCCAGTTGAATGCGCGGTACTTCACCCGCTTCCACGTCCTTGGCCAGATGAAAAGGAAAGAGCTTCAACTCATCTTGAACCTCTTCCAGGCCGCGGCCCATCAGCCGTTTGACAGAGTAAATGACGCGCTCCGGGGTCTCGATCAGAGCGCGGCGCGCAGTATTGCCCACTGTGACGGTGGGCCGGCCTCCGTCAGGCGGAATCGGGTCGAGCGCCACCACCGACGGTACGAGGTTCGAGCCGTCCACGCCGGGAATCACAAACGGCGTATCACCCTCCATGGTTGCGACCAGGGAGTTGGTGGTTCCCAGATCAATGCCGACTACGCGTCCTTGCGCCATAATTTCTTTCTATGCCCCCAGGGTTTCCGTTATATCGCGGACCAGATTGCTCAAGTAGCGCCGCCGGTCGAGCAGGGCCACCATTTTCTTCTGAGCGGAACTGCGTGCGGCATTGTCGCCCTCGTCCCACCTTTGCCACTCTTGGCGCAGGTCTTCATCCACCGCGCTCAGCAGTGCTTCCGTCTTCATTTTGGCCTGCGACAGCGCCACTTCCAAAGCCGCGTCTTCAGCACCAGTCTTGCGATTCTCACGCATCTCTTCGATCTGCATATTCAACTCGAAGACTTCTTCGAGCAGATCGACGGGCACACGCACGCTCTTATCTTTGAGTTCAGGGTCCACTGCGCCCAGCAGCTTGAGCAGGTATTCGGTGCGGCGCAGCGGATCTTTCAGCGTGCGGTAGGCGTCGTTGAGCAACGCCGTGTCCGCCAAACTCCATTCTTTTTCGTTCTCCTCGGCGCGAGCAAATCGGTCAGGATGGAGCTTGCGGCTGAGGCGATGAAACTCATGCTCCAGCGCTGGCAGATCGAGGTTCAATCGCGGTTCAAGTCCAAAGACCGAGAAAAAGTCGCCGCCCGGAGGCGGCTGAATTTTGCTGCAATGCGGGCAAAAAAGCGTGGAATCGTTATGGCCGATGGAGCACGACCAACAGGCAACGGGAACCGCGGAATCCAGAACTTTGAACATAGTTGAACTCGTACAATCTTTCCAAAACAACTTCGAGAAGTGGCGTGCGCTTTCACTCAGTAAAATGAACTTTGCCAGATTCTCTAAAATCCTATTTCTGTCCGGCTGCCGCCTTCGGCGTGACCGGAGTGGGAATCGGCTTGATCTGTGAAGCCGGGCTTTCAAGCGTGATTTCTATGATGGTGTCAATCCCATCCGAAGGCTTACCAAGCGCAACCTCCACTCCGTCTTTGCTCTGCTTGCAGGAGGCTTCTCCGCCGCCGAGATACGAGCAGCCGAGAATCTTGGCTGGAAGAGCGGGCAGAGTGAGCGTTGCGCCGTCGGGGTTGAGGATGTGCAAAAAGACTTTGTTGCCGCGATAGGTGGAAACTCCGAAATCGCCGGGCAGATATGGACCGCCGCGCGTCGAATAGATGCTCGCGCCATTCTGCTGAAGCCATGCGCCGATCTGGCGCAGCCGCGCCGCCTGCGCCGGGTCGATCTGTCCATCAGGGCGGGGACCGACGTTAAGAATCATATTTCCATCGCGTCCCACGGCGGAGACCAATAGGCGGATGAGGTAATCCAGAGGCTTGATCTTTGCGTCCGGCTGGTATCCCCATGCTCCGTCTGTAATGGTCGTGCACAGCTCCCATGGATAGCGGCTTTCAAAATCACCGAGCGCGCCGTCGCCTTCTCGTGAGCGAAAATCGGCCGCGGCATCCGTGCGGTCGTTGAGGATGATCGACGGTTGCAACTTTCTCAGATTGTTGACGGCTTCATCGTCCTGCCAACTGAAGGAGCCAGTATAGCGCTGCTCCTTGGGACGCGCGGCCCATCCACTGCCGGTGAAGTGGACTCCGCCGAAGCCCAGCCAATCGCCGCCGCCGCCGTCGAACCAGAGAATATCGAGCTTGCCGTAATGCGTGGCCAGTTCATTCAACTGGCGATGGTATTGCGCCCGCAATTCAATGGCACTGGGACGGTAGATGCCGGGAAAGAAGAAGCCGGGGTAGCGCCAGTCAAGCGGAGAGTAATACAGCCCGACATGAAGCCCTGCCTTGCGCACCGCAGTTACATAATCGGCTACAAAATCATGATGCGCGGCGGATTTCATCGCCGTGAAAGTGCTTTGCGGATCATCAAAAAGTGCAAATCCATCGTGGTGGCGCGCCGTCAGCACGGTGTACTTCATGCCGGCAGCATTGGCTATTTCGGCCCACGCCTGCGGATCAAACTTGTCGGGATGAAACTGAGCGGCGAGCTTTGCATACTCATCAACTGGAATCTGCTCTTGCCATTGAACCCACTCGCCACGCCCCGGAATCGAATAAACGCCCCAGTGCATGAAGAGGCCGAATTTGGCATCCCGCCACCATGCAATGCGCGCCGCCGCATCTTTATCGGAGACCATCTCCGCCCATTGCGCCCGCGCCAGCGATGAAATAAAAAGAATGGCTAACAAGAGACAAACGAATCTCGTTTTACGAACCGCTTTGTTCATCTTTCCACCTATTGCCGCATCACTTTCTACGATTCTCCGGCAATGCAAGAGTTCTCCATCCCACATGCTACAGCCTGGAATGGCACGAGACCTCCATACTGAACAAACATGAATACAAAAGATCCGACGCCTGATTTACTTTCCAAAACGCCGCACGCTGTAAGCGACCGGCAATCCGATCACGACCATGTGGACCAGCAGACCTTGAATCAGGTCATGCAATTCATAAGGCCCTCTTGCATGAAGCGCGGAGAGCGGAAGAACGACGAATCTCATAAACTCTTCAACCGCCGCGCCAAAGAACAGGCCGCAAACCAGCGGGTACTGCTTCAAAAGGAATAGCCACCGGCTCGCCGCATAGTAAGTCGCCGCCGCCGAGAGAGCAATCAGGAAGTGCAGACAAACGCCAAGAAGATAAATACCGGCGTTCCCGTGTTCGGTAACCTGTCCGCCCAACAAACCCCCGGCAATGGCCAGCGGAATATCCCATCCAAAGAGAATGCAGGCTTGCAGTAGGTCGATTGTTCCGGCAATCAGTCCGCCCACCGCGATTGCCAACAGTGCGCTTCGTTGGGTGAAGGGCCAAGGTGCTGAACGTTCCGTCATCCGGTTTACTCGCTTTCCTCTTTTCGACTTAACCTAAGCGACATTTTCCCCAAAATTCTATGTGAGTTCCTTCAAAGGTTTCCGCCAGCCGCTCCGCTAAGAGAACGATGAACCGCAGCCGCAGGAGCGCGTCGAGTTGGGGTTGATAAAGTTGAAGCCCTGGCGCATCAGCGTCTCTTCGTAGTCCAGCGTCATGCCGTGCAGATAGACGAAGGATTTTGGATCGACAAAGACGCGCACGCCATCGAACTCAAAGATGCGGTCGCGTTCGCGAGGCTGCGTGTCGAACTTGATCGAATACGAAAGCCCCGAGCAGCCGCCGCCCATCACACCCAGACGCAAGCCGCCCTCTTCCGGCGAGATGCCTTCCTTGGCCATTGCAATGCGGATGCGCTTGACGGCCTTTTCGGTGAGGTCGATTCCCGGTTGCGGCGCCACCTGCGGTGGGGCCAACTGCGGCTGCGCCACGATTGCTTCCGGCGTCGTTGGTGGTGATTCGATGCTTACGATGTTCGACATAATGTCTACCTCTTTTTTTGTACTGCGCTCTTTTTGTCAACAACTACTTTGACAGAGAAGTCTTTATTCACAAGTTTGATTCGTCTCTTATCCGCAAGATCTTCGTTGATAAAGATTTCACCATTCAATTCAAAAGGCAAATGCCCGGACGAATTATCCTCGACTTCAACGACCAAAAAGTCGTGAAAGAAATCTAAATCCACAGCAGCAGCACCTACCACAATCGATCCACTGATGGTTGTATTCCATGACGGATCATTGTCTAGGGAAATACTCCATCCATAAGGGACTTTCGGCAAACTCATAATCATGCCGGACGTTAAATGGATCTCAAATCCGGTGATCCGTTCTTTCTCGGTGAGATGCAAAGCCGGAATGGAAACCGACACAGTCTGGCTATACCCCATCAAATTTCCAAACAGAAGCAACAAAGTCGTAAAAGCTACGGTGTAACAGACTCGCTTCATCAACAGACTCTGCATCCTAACGACTTCCCTCAGGGGCTAAAGCCCGCGCTCTTTTGATACTTCCAGCGGCACGACTAAAGTCGCGCCCTTTCAAAACATCACAATCACAAAACGTGGCAACGATAGTCGATTAAATGCCGAAGGCGATTGGCCCCACCGCAGGTGGTTACTGCGCCACGGCAACTGCTTCGGCCTCAACCGCCTGCGCCGCGCCGTTCTTCTTCTTCCAGTCGCCGATGGCCGCGCGAATCGCATCCTCGGCCA
>CAZXVX010000197.1:0-5651 GCA_964644105.1 uncultured Occallatibacter sp.
CGCTGGGCATCGACATCGACCTCTACACGCCCATCTTCGCCATCAGCCGCATCGCTGGCTGGGCCGCCCACGTCATCGAGCAGCTCGACGACAACCGCCTCATCCGCCCCCGCGCCGAGTACATTGGACCGCCCTATCCCTCGCCCTACATCCCCATGGAAGAGCGCGGATAGCGTAGAGAAAGGTATTTCTTCACGCTGGAAACGCAAATCGCGGTATCATGGAGTTGATATGGCTCACTCCGTAACCATCACGACCCCGATGCCGACCTTGGACGAGATCGGTAAGCGCCTTGGCCTGAGCAAAGCTGAACAAGAATCCATCATTCGCATGGTCGACGAGAATCGCGTCGGCCGGCGTGCAGCTTTGGCACGCAAAGAAACTCCGGCAAAGTCCGGATCAGCGAGAATTGGCACCCGTGGAGGCGTTGCTCTGCAGAGAAAGAAGAACGCTCGTGAACGCGCTGCCGCCTGAGTATTCCGAGAAGGCCGTCTTCCTAAACATCCCCTACGATGAGCGGTTTCTCCGCCTTTATATCGCATATATTTCAGGCTTGATTCACCTCGGACTGGACCCGCGCGCCACCATTGAAATCCCCGGCGGACGCAACCGCCTGGACAAAATCATCGATCTGATCCGCAGTTGCCGCTATTCGATTCACGACCTCTCCAGAGTCCAGTTGGATCGAACTCCGCCCATGACACCCAGATTCAATATGCCCTTCGAGTTAGGTCTGGCTGTCGCATCCGCTAAAATCGATTCCGCTCCTCACGACTGGTTCGTCTTCGAAACCATGCATCGCAGGGCGTCGAAATCGCTAAGCGACCTGAGTGGAACCGATCCCAACATTCATCATGGAACTATCGAAGGGGTGATGCGGGAACTCTGCAACGCCTTTGTGCGCCAGTCGAGAGATGAGCGAGTCTCTGTTCCCAGGATGATCAACACCTATCGAGCTGTTTCGCGGCTGGTAGCAAACATCCAGCGCAAAACCAGGGCACGGAGTCTCTTCGAAGCCAGCGCCTTTCAACAGATTTACTTCGCTGCCGGAAGAGCAGCCGGCATTCCGCAAAGCCGCTAGCACCTCAACTCTGCCGCGCCTTCCACAGCAGATAAAGCCCCCAGGTCGAGAGCGTGCTGTTATCGCGGATTGTGCCGTTGCGCATCATCTCTTCAAACTCCTCCACGGCAAACGAGCGCACAACCAAATCATGCTCCTCGGCGTCCGGCTCTCGTTCGCTCTCGGTCAATCCGCTGGCCAGATACACGTGCTGCTTCTGCCGCGCAAAGCCATAGGCAATCCACAGCCAGCCCAGGTAAGTCATCCGCGCCGCCGTCAGTCCGGTCTCTTCTTTCAGTTCGCCGCGCGCCAGCTCTTCCGGATCGACGCCCTCCGTCTCCCATCCGCCCTGCGGCAGCTCCCAGACCCGCTCCTGAATCGTGTAGCGAAACTGCTCCACCAGCCAGACGCGCCCGTTGTCGATGGGCAGAATCGTCGCGCAGTCGTCCTTCTCCACCACGCCATAAATCCCCCGCGCCCCATTCGAGCGCAGAATCTCATCCTCCCGCACCCGCAGCCAGTGGTTGCGATAGACCTCGCGGCTCGAGAGCGTGGTAATGGAAGGGGTGAGATTCATGACGTCTCCTTTGCATTCAGAGTGTTCTTTGATAGTTCATGATTGCTTTGAAAGGGTGAAATCTCGCTATGAACCGAATCGTAGCCAATGTTTTGAATGGGCGCAGCTTTGTTCTGAATCATTTCATTGTCATTGCTTTGAATGGGCGCAGCTTTGTTCTGGATCATTTCATTGTCTTTGCTTTGAAAGGGCGCGGCTTTAGCTGCGCCATCAGAGGCCCTCAAGAGATTCTGGGGCTTTAGCCCCCGAGGGAATGTATCCAATCCAAATGAACCATTCGCCGAGCTATATAAATACTCTTCCGCGCGTTCCACCAATCGCGACTTGACCGGATTATTGGCAATATAGGCGCAATGAACCCTGAAATCCTCATCGTCGCGTATCCGATGATCCGAATATCCCGTTACCCAAATGCCGCCAATCCATTTGAACTCTCGCTTGGCTCGAAAAGAAAACCCGCCTTTGATACATTGAACGGCCAATTCGAGGCTGGCGCTTGGTGTAATGATCAAATGAAAATGATCGGGCATTAGAACGAAAGCATGAAGTAGAAAGCGCTCTGGACGGTATCCATAGAGTGTCTCAAGAAATAACTTGGCCCAGCGTTCGTGGCGGAAGAACGGTCTGCGTTCCTCGGTGTTAGAGGTCACGAAGTAACTTTGCCCGTTGTTGGTGGCAACCTCTCGCCTTGGAATCATACATTCCCTCGGGGGCTAAAGCCCGGTCTCATTTTGGCCATTGAGTGGCGCAGCTAAACAGCCTGTTACGAAACTCGCCTTGAGGGGCGAATTGCCACATTTTGGCTTCGTTTCAAGGGATGCAAAATCATTACCAACCGCCCAAACGTCGCACCTGGGCCATTCTGATGCGTCGTATTCTTTTGAGGACTTCTACGCGCGGAGTTTCGTAACAGGCTGTAAAGCCGCGCCCTTTCAAAACACGCGGCCCAATTGCTTCCGCTCACTCTTCCCGCAGCCGGAACCGCCGCAGCCGCCCGATCAGCGAAGCCGGACCGCTCACCGTCAGCCGCACCAGATTCCCTTCATACTCGCGGGCGTGCACAGTCATCCCCGCCTCGATCGCCGCCAGCACCGCGCCCTCGTGTTGCGGCACGCGTAACTCCGCCTCCAACAGCGGGTCGGTGTGCAGCGCGCGGTCAATCGCCTCGAGCAGCGCTTCCGCCCCTTCGCCGGTGCGCGCCGAGACGGCCACCTCCGCCCCCGCCGCGCTGCGCTCCAGCAAGCCCGCGCGCTCATGCTCGTCCAGCAGGTCAATCTTGTTCAGCACCTCGATGCGCGGCTTGCCGAGGCAATCCAGCTCGCCCAGCACCCGCTCCACTTGCGTCTTTTGTTCCTCGCCATAAGTCGATGCCGCGTCGCGAATGTGCAGCAGCACCTCGGCCTGCGCTACCTCCTCCAGCGTGGCGCGGAAGCTCGTCACCAGCGTATGCGGCAGATTGCGGATGAAGCCGACCGTATCCGAAAGCAAAACCTTGCGTCGGCTGGGCAGTTCAATCGCCCTCAGCTTTGGATCGAGCGTGGCAAACATCTTGGACGACTGCAAGACCTGCGCGCCGGTCAGTTGATTGAAAAGCGTGCTCTTGCCGGCGTTGGTGTAGCCGACCAGCGCCACCGTGGGCACCGGCACAGCCTCGCGCCGCTGCCGTTGCTGCTTGCGCACTCGGCGCACTTGCTCCAGTTCCTCTTTCAGATGGTCGATGCGCCGCTTGATCTGGCGGCGATCGGTCTCCAGCTTGGTTTCGCCCGGTCCGCGCGTGCCGATGCCGCCGCCCAGTTGCGACATGGCTTTGCCCTTGCCGCCCAGGCGCGGCAGCAGGTACTCCAACTGCGCCAACTCCACCTGCAACTTGCCCTCAGCGGTGCGCGCATGGCGGGCAAAGATGTCCAGAATCAGTTGCGTCCGGTCCAGTACGCGGACTGCCAGCGCCGCCTCCAGATTGCGCAGTTGCGTCGGCGAAAGGTCGTGGTCAAAGAGCACCAGATCCGCCTCGGTCGAGGCGGCGATGCCGGCGATCTCTTCCACCTTGCCGGAGCCAATCAGCGTTGCCGGATCCAGCCGTCCGCGCCGCTGCATCACCTCCGCCACCACCTCGCCGCCTGCGCTTCCGACCAGCTCGCGAAATTCAGCCAGAGATTCCTCGGCATCCAGTTCTGTGGAGGCGCGCGATCCAACCGGCCTGCCCTGTGGAGCATCGGCGCGCAGAATCTCCAAGCTGTCGTCAGGAAGAGAATCGGAAGGTTCAGCTTCCGCGCACACCGCCGCCTCCCGTGCGCCCAACTGGGCCACACGGCTGCCACGCGAGCGAACTCCGAAGTCCAGCCCAACCAGAACGGATCGCTCCCGCCCTGCTATCGCGGTTCTCCAATCGAAGTCGGCGAGGCCACCGGAATCGGCCCTGGGCCGCCCGATGGACGGAAGTCACTATGCAGCACGCTCCGGTTGCTGACCACCGTCGAGATCGCGTGCTTGAAGATCAACTGCTCCTGGCTGTTGTTTTCCAGCAAGACCGAATACTTGTCAAAGGAACGAATCTTGCCCGTCAGCTTGACGCCGCTGACCAGGTAAACCGTGATGGGAGTCTTGTCCTTGCGGACCGTGTTCAGGAACGTGTCCTGAATATTTTGTGCCGGCTTGTTTTCCATGTGCCGATCTCCTGCTTTCCTCGGGGGAGGTTGAATTGAACCGCGCGTACGTATGCCAAGCAGCGGAGGCAGGCCCTAAAGCATGCAGCCGCTAATTCCCGCAATGGCTCAACAATATAAGGCTTGCCTTCCCTTTTCAACCCTCATTTGCATGATTCTTGATTTTTTGCAATTTTTTCGTTTTCAAACCATTCATATAACGTTAAAGCTGAATGTCCCCCGTCTCGATTTTGAGACCGAGGATTCCAGGATGCTGCTAGCATAGAGCTGTGAACGCCGATCCGAAACCGCCGCAGTCTGCCGCCCAGCCGGTTCCCATGCTGGACCTGAAACGCCAGTACCAACCCCTTCACAACGAGCTTCTGGAAGCTCTCGGCCATGTGCTGGAGACGCAGCATTTCATCCTCGGTGAACCAGTGGCCGCCTTTGAGCGCGCCGCCGCCGAGCGGCTCGGCGCAGCCCACGCCATCGGCTGCTCCTCCGGCACGGACGCTCTCTGGCTGGCGCTCGCCGCCGTCGGCATCAGACCCGGCGAGACGGTCGTCACCACCCCCTTCAGCTTCTTCGCCTCGGTCAGCGCCATCCTCCGCGCCGGGGCCAAACCGCTGCTGGCCGACATCGAGCCCACCACCTTCAACCTCGATCCAGCGAAGGTGGAAGCCCTATTGAACTCTCCGCAAGGCGCGCAAGTCAAAGCCATCCTCCCCGTCCATCTCTTCGGCCAGTGCGCCGACTGGACAGCCTTCTGGCATCTCAGCAAAAAATACGGATTGAAGCTGATTGAAGACGCCGCCCAGGCCTGGGGCGCGGATTGGAACGGCGTCAAGGCCGGCGCTCTCGGCGACGCCGCCGCCTTCAGCTTTTATCCCACCAAGAACCTGAGCGCCGCCGGCGACGCAGGCATGGTCTCCACCAACTCCGACGACGTGGCCGAGCGCGCCCGCATGCTGCGCAACCATGGAATGCGCCGCCGCTACTACCACGACGAACTCGGCTGGAACACCCGCATGGACGGCTTCCAGGGCGCGGTTCTCGGCGTCAAGCTCAAGCACATCGACGGTTGGAATCAAGCTCGGCGCATGGTAGCCAAGCGCTATCATGCGCTCTTCCACGCCGCGGGGCTGGTCGAGGCCGGTCCGTATCCAGCGCGCGGCGTCGTTCTGCCGCATGATGTTCACGGCTCGCACCATGTCTGGCACCAGTACGTGATCCGCACCCCGCGCCGCGACGCGCTGCGCGCCTTCCTTGCCGAGCGCAAGATTGGATCGGAGATCTATTACCCCGTCCCGCTGCACTTGCAGGAGCCGCTGAAGAGCCTGGGCTACAGTGAAGGCAGCTTCCCGGAGGCCGA
>CAZXVX010000198.1:0-5630 GCA_964644105.1 uncultured Occallatibacter sp.
GAGAGGATGGGTCATTGAGCAAGAATAGCATGCTCAATGGATATGCTTGCCGTGATGAAATGGGGGATCCTTGGCGGAAATGGCAGAAGGAAAGTTGGCCTATTCGGACGAGCTGAATTTTCATACCGAGGAAATGGATGCAGATGAACTAGAACGCTACGGAAGAATATTGGACTTACGTCCGGTGAGTTTGCGCGGACAAAGTGTTGGAGTGGCGCTGGTCGCGCAGCTTCTTCATGTGAGGACGCGGGAGGGTTGGACGGCGCCGTTGAAGGCGAATGCGGCACAAATGGCCTTTGAGCGGCGGAGGGGTGAGCGAAACATTGTTTTGAAGGCGCGCCAAATGGGAATGACGACATGGGCGGCGGCGCGTTTCTTTATGAAGACGATTACGCGGCCAGGAACGCTGACGTTGGAGGTCGCGCATACGCAGGAGGCGGCCGAGGAGATCTTCCGGATCATTCATCGCTTTGTGGACTTTCTGCCGGAGCGTCTGCGTGAAGGACCATTACAGACCTCGCGAGCCAACGTACGTCAGATAGTTTTTCCGGAGATCGATTCGCAGTACAGGGTTGTATCTGCAGGGGACCGGAATGCAGGGCGTGGCCTGACGGTGCAGAATTTGCATTGTTCTGAACTGGCGCGCTGGCCAGGCGACCCAGCGGAGACGCTGGCCGGTCTGCGGGCTTCAATGACGCCGGGAGCGGAGTTGATTTTAGAGTCGACGCCAGATGGTGTGGGCGGATGCTTTCACGAAGAGTGGCAAAAAGCGCGAGAGACGGGGATGGTGCGGCACTTTTTCCCTTGGTGGATGGAGCCGCGCTATCGGGCTAAAGCAGTGAACGAAGAAAGTTTAACTGAGGAAGAGCGGGAGTTGCGGTCGCGGCAGGGACTTGATCTGGAACAAATCGGATATCGCAGAGAAATTCGCGCAAATTTCCGTGGGTTGGCGAGGCAGGAGTACGCGGAGGACGAAGAGAGCTGCTTTTTGGCCAGCGGGGATTCGGTATTTGAGTTGGGAGCGATTGAAGCGCGATTGGTGACGATGCCGGCCCCGGTGGAGGCACGTCGAAATGGGGAGCTGGAGATATGGCTGCCACCACTGAAGGGCAAAGCGTATTTGGTGGCAGTGGATCCGGCGGGTGGCGGGAGTGAAGGAGACTACTCGGCGGCGCAGGTGTTGGAGTTGGAGACGGGGTTGCAGTGTGCAGAGTTTGCCGGCCATGTGGGCGGGTTGGAACTGGCGCAGTTGGTAACAGCACTCGCCACGGAGTACAACCGGGCGTGGTTGGTGGTGGAGCGGAATAATCATGGAAGCGGAGTTCTGGCTTTGATCGAGACAGCGTGCGGATACGGACGAATCTATCGGCAAGGCGGTCAGGCGGGTTGGCTGACGACGTCGGTGAGCCGGCCGGCGGCGCTGGGGCGTCTTGATGCGGGGCTGGTGGAAAGGCCGGAGTGCTTTCAGAGCAGGAAGTTACTAGCGGAGTGCAGAAGTTTTGTGCGCTTACCGGATGGACGGAGTGGAGCGCGACCGGGGACGCACGATGACCGAGTGATGGCGATGGCAATTGCGTTGGGAGCGCGGGCGGAGATACTGGGGAGAAGCAGCGTCTAGCTTTCAACTTAAGTTATTTACTATTCCTGAACAAGATCGAACGAAAATCCAGTATTCTCCATTTGTTTTCCAGAGAGTGGAAGATTTGGAGACTATTTAGCAAGCTAGCCACCGCTTTGCGGTCATCGCAAGTTGGCGGCAGTTCACTCGATCTATCACTTGATGGGGCAAGTAAGGTTGGTCGCGATAAAAAGAATGGCCGAAGTTCATGGACTACCACCCATTCCTAAAGAACACGGAATGAATGGGGCATGGAGTATCAGAGTCTACGGGTCGGATCAAGAGTTGCAAAGTAAAGATGCAGCAAAGTTGGAGACCTGACATTGTTCTGATCACTGACTGCTGAAGTCGGCCTGAACGCTTAGAATCTATTCATACTCAGAAGCAGGCGGGAGGACAGACTTGGCAGTTCTGGCGGTGCAGCAGATCCGGCGCATGCGGGGCGGAGCGCAAGGCCAGTTGATGCTGGGAGCGGATGGTCATTTGTATGTGGTGAAGTTCCAGAATAATCCGCAGCATATGCGTGTGCTGGCCAACGAGTACCTGGCATCGAAGCTGGCGGCGGCGGCGGGTTTGACGGCTCCGGAGACGGAGCTGGTGGAGGTCTCTAGCTGGCTGGTAGAGAATACGCCGGAGCTGGAGATGGATTTGGGCAAGTCGCGGGTGCGCTGCCAGGCCGGGTTGCAATTCGGATCGAGATTTGTGGGCGGGCTGATGCCAGGGCAGGTGGTGGACTTTCTGCCTGAAGAACATATGGCCGAGGTGAGGAACCTGGAGGAGTTTGCCGGGATTCTTGCGCTGGACAAGTGGACGGGGAACGCGAACGGGCGGCAGGCGGTCTTTGCGCGCAAGCAGCGGGAGCGGCGCTATCGGGCTGTCTTCATCGATTTTGGATATTGCTTTCACGCCGGGGAATGGATCTTCGAGGATGCGCCGTTGCGCGGGGTTTACTATCGCAATGATGTCTACCGGGAGATTGCCGGGTGGGAGGCCTTTGAGCCTTGGCTGACACGTTTGGAGAAGATGGCTGCGGAGACGGTTTGGGCGGCGGCCAGCGAAGTTCCACCGGAGTGGTACGGCGGCGATCTATCCGAGATGGAGGCGCTGGTGGAGAAACTGCTCCAGCGTCAAGGCCGAATCCGCGAGTTGATTGAGGGTTTCGGGAGATCGGACCGGCAGCCATTTCCAAAATGGGTAGAGATGAGAAAAGATTGGGTGGAAGGGGCTTGGAAAGAGGACAGGTGGGGGACTAACATTAGAGTGAATTGAGATGCGGTTTTTAGCTCTCAGCTATAAGTTTTCAGTTTTGGCTTTTGATAACAGCGAGCTTAAAGCTAGCAGCAAATGACTGAGGGCTGATAGCTGAGAGCTGAAAGCAACCATCAATGAACAGCGGAAACCAGAGACGGGCGTGCGAATTTCAACTGCTTCGGTATGTGCCGGATGCGGTTAGGAACGAGTATGTTCATATTGGAGTGATACTTCGGGAGCAGGGCAGCCGAGAGCCAGCGGCGGTGCAATTTACGCGTGACTGGCGGCGCGTGCGATGCCTTGATCCGGAGGCCGACACAGCGCTACTGGAAGGGATGGAGAGCGAGTTGCGGCGGCGTTTTGAGGCTGAGCCGGATGGGAAGCTGATGCGGCTGCTGAATGAGGCGCTCTCTCTGAATGTGCAGATGACCGCGGCCAAGGCATACTTGGCGGAGAGCCTTCCGGCGGGAATGGAAGAGTTGATGCGGCTGTATGTGGAGCCACCGCCGCGGGAGAAAACGCAGAGGCTGAGCGGACGAGCGGCGATTCAGGCGCGGATGCGTAGAGAGTTCGAACGGGCCGGTGTTTGGGAGCTGATGCGCAAAAGGATAGCGGCGTCGGATTATACGCGGCCGGGAGATCCACTTCGGATTGACGCGGGTTACAGGCCAAATGGCGTGATTCGTATGTTTCATGCGGTGAGTTTGGAGCCGGGTGTGGAGATGGCCAAGGTTCTGGCATTTTCGTCGGCAGGATTACGGATCGGTGTCGAACGTGTGGAGAAGGCGGGCCTGGAGTTGACGGCAATTATTGAACCAGCGATAAAGCTAGGGGCAACCGATGAAGAGCCGGAGCGGCTGGAGATGTACCGGTTTGGCGTGGAAACAATGGAAGAGCATCAGATTCGAGTCCTGACGACTTCGGACCTGGGCAGGGTGGCAGAGACTGCGCGGCTGGAGTTGCGGGTGTGAATGGCAGATCTCGGTAGTTAGTTTCTAGTTGTTGTTTTTCAACAAATTGTCTGACTTATAATTCTTTGTTATTGTTTGCAGATAATTTCCTGAGTTTGCGGTAGGATTGATTTTGTTGAGGAGTTAAAGCGGTTGGAAGTCTAAGATCATCGGCATTCAAGCAGTTATCTGATAACTGACAACCGAGAACTGAGTGAAGACGAGGCATGGCCCTTTCCGGGGCTGTGCCTTTTTGTTTTTAAGGCGGCGGGAGAAGGAAGGTGCGCGTGAAGGTTGGAGAACAGTTGCGGGAGATCTGGCGGCAGGCGACGGGGAGTGGCCCTAGAGTAAGTGGAGCGGATGGGTCAATCGGAGCGGGCTTGATCGAGGCGGGTGCGGAAGCGGAACGCAAGACACTGGCGCTGCCGGCGATCCTGAGTCCGGTTCAGTTTCCGGGACGGCTTCTGCCCAAGCCGACACCGATGAATCTGCGCAGGTTTGCGGAGACCCCGGTAGTCCGCCGGGCGATCAATGTCATCAAAGATCGCATCGCGGCGATGGACTGGCAGGTGCGGGTTCGTCGAGGAGTGAAACAGGGGGAACTGGCCTTTGCGGAACGCAAGCTTCGGGCTTTGCGCAGGACGCTGGAAGAGCCGAATGCCGGGGACAGCTTCCGGACCCTGATAGAGCAGGTGATCGAGGATATGCTGACGGGCGGATACGGGGCCATTGAGATGGAGCCGACCGGCGACAGCGAGCAGCCTGCAATGTTATGGGCGGTGGATGGGGCGTCGATCCGGATTAATCCAAGATGGGATGGGCATGCGGAGACGCCGCGATATGCGCAGGTGCAGACGGGGCAGTTGGAGTCGAGCGGGATTGAGCTGCGGGACGATCAGTTAATGTACATCCGGATGAATCCGCGCAGCTTTACGCCGTTCGGGCTGGGTCCATTGGAAGTGGCTTTTGAGACGGTGAATCAGTTTCTGAGTGCGCACCGGTTCGCGGGCAAGTTGGCGGCCAATACTGTGGCGCAGTACGCACTTTGGCTGAATGAGGCAACGCCAACGCAGCATGACCGGTTGATCCGCTGGTGGCAGGACGAGATTGAAGGGACGGGTAGGGTTCCGTTGATCTCGACCGAGCAGAAGCCGGAGGTGTTGCGTTTTGCGCAGGGAACCGATGCCGATATGCGGCTTGCCTGGCAGGAGTTTTTGATACGAATGGTGGCCAACGCCTTTGGACTTCCGCCACTGATGCTTGGGTTGGAGGCGGATGTCAACCAGTCGACGGCAGCAGAGATGACCGACGAGGCCTTCCGCGGGGCGATCTCGCCCTTGGCGATGCTGCTGGCCGGTCACATCACGCGGGATCTTTTTGCCAAGTGCATTGGCTGGCGGGAGTTTGAGTTTGTCTTCAACGAACTGAACGCGCGGGACGAGGAGACAGAGCTGGCGGTGCAGGTGCAACTGCTGCAGGCCGGAGTATTGACAGTGAACGAAGTGCGGGCGATGCGGGGACTGGGGCCATTAGGGCAGGATGGGGCGGTACAGTTGACAGGCGCAGCGGTGGTGGAGCAAGCGGGCTAGTGGGACGAAATGCAGCCGGAGCCGGGCTGCAGGAGCAGATGGACGGAGAGCACATGAGACTGGAAGCGATGGCGGTACAGATTCCCCATGTGGACGGGCACCCAAACCGGGTTCCGTTCGAGGGGGTATTAACGATGGTGAACTCAGCCAGCGACAAGGCGCCTGCCGGGGCGCGCGGACACCGGGTGATGCTGACGCGGGAGGCAGCGGAGAAGGCGTTGC
>CAZXVX010000199.1:0-5595 GCA_964644105.1 uncultured Occallatibacter sp.
TTTCAATCCAGAACTTGCCGGCCTCGGGCGCAAACTCCTTGAAGAGCGGCTTCCAATGCACCTCGGTAAAGTAGTTCATTGAGCGCGGCGAGGGGCCGGCCAGCTCCATTGAGGTCTCCACCGGCTCCAGCGGCTTGCCGTCCACAAAGACCATTCCCCGCCGCCGGAAGTAGGTTCCCATATTGTCCTGCGCGTAGCGCAGCCAAATATGATTGCCGAGCACATTGTCCACTTCAAAGGGGTTGTATCCGTTGGGGAAGAGCGACGCATCCAGATGCAGTTCCCAGGCCTTCACCGGCTGATGTGTCGCCGGGTCAAAGCCGAAGTTCCAGCCCTCGCTGGGATGAAGATTCTTTACCTCCGCCGCGCCTTTTACGACGACCTTTGCGCCCGGAGCGGCTTCGTAGCTGATCATTGCCTCTGCGCTCGTGCCCCCGCGCGCCGGGCGAATAAACTCGCGATAGACGCCTTCGCTGATGACCACCCGCTCGCCCGGCTGCAGCACCTGCGCCGCGTGATTGATGGTGCGGAAGGGGCGCTCTTTGCTTCCGGGGCCGTTGTCGTCGGCATTTTTCGCTTGGCCATCCACGTAGTACGTCTTGGAGAAATGCAGCGGCTTCTCCCACATAGGGAACTCGCTGCCATCGGGCAGAGTTGCGTTGCTTGCGAAGGCCGGCGCGGCAATTATGCAAGCAAGAAGAACGAGCAGTGTGCGCTTCATGGAAACCCCATTTCGTTTGCGGTTTACGAGAGTTACGTTCATTTATGACGGAATTTGGGATTACGGAGTTTCTTGCAAAACTCAAATTCGATTGCCCTGATGCCTGGTATGCCCTCAAAATTACTTTGCATGAGCTTCTGCGGACTCTCAACAGAGGTGACGTGGATCAGCGACGGAAGGACTCAAGCAGAATCAAGATTAATTGGCCTGGGATTCTATGCGATATATGGTTGTCAGGCTTGCCGGACTATCCCATAATCAGTCATGAAGATTTTACAGTCAGGTTTGGTATTGTTCTTGGCCGGAGTCATGTCTGTCGCTGGAGCTCAGACGAACCGATTGAACTCCGGCGCCATTCAAAGCGAAGCTTGGCAGCTTGTGCAACTGGCCAATCAGGCGCGCGCCCAGGCTGGCGCGGGGCCGCTGGAGTGGGATGCCGCGCTGGCCGAGGCGGCGCGGCAGCATTGCCTGCGCATGGTTGCGGCAAGGGCGCTTTCGCATCAGTTTCCGGACGAGCCGGATTTGAGCGCGCGCGCCCAGGCGGCCGGCGCGCACTTCAGCCTGATCGAGGAAAACGTGGCCCTCGCGCCCAGACCGACGGCCATTCACGATGCCTGGATGCACTCGCCTGCTCATCACGACAACCTGCTGAATCCCGCGGTGAATCGCGTGGGGATTGCCGTTGTTGCTGGGCCGCAGGGGTTGTATGCAGTGGCCGATTATGAGCGTGGCGTGGAGCAGCTTTCGCAAACTCAGGTGGAGGCGATGGTTGCGCAAATGTTGCTCGCTAGCGGCATTACCGTGCAACCCGATCCAGCGCTGGCGCGCGTCGCCTGCGCCATGGACGACGGCATGCCTCGCTCAGCCTCAAGCCCCCACCCGCGCTTTGTCATGCGCTGGCAGAGTTCGGAACTGAAGCAACTACCCAAGACGCTGGTCAACGAGTTGGCGACGGAAAGTTATCATCAGGCCGCTGTGGGCAACTGCCCGGCCGATGCGCAACAAGGTCCATTTTCCGGCTACCGGCTGGCGGTGCTGCTGTATTAAATCAAGCCGCGCACAACGACGTATGCAAATAGTGCATACTATTCAGTCATGAAGAGTTCTTGCCTGGTTCCGGTTTTCTGTCTGGCGCTGACGGCCTCAATCGGCTGGGCGCAAGGGGCGGCGCTGCCGGCTTCACCCGACGCTCGACCCAGTCAGGTTTCCGCCGAGGCATGGAAGATCTTTGAACTCGCCAATCAGGCACGCCTTGAATCCGGAGCCGCGCCCATGCAGTGGGATCCATCGCTTGCCGAGGCTGCCCGCAAGCACTGCGAGCGGATGAGCACCGCGGATGCCCTGTCTCATCACTATCCTGCCGAGCCCGACCTGGCGCAACGAGCCGGCGAGGCAGGCGCGCATTTCAGCCGCATCAAAGAGAACCTGGCCAGCGGCGCCGATCCGCAGGCGATTCACGATGCCTGGATGAACTCGGATGAAAGCAATGCCAGCCTGATCTCTCCGGATATGGATCGCGCGGGCGTCGCCGTGGTCGCCCGCAACGGCGCGCTGTATGCGGTTGCCGTCTATGCGCGCTTCGCCAAGCCGATGACGCCGGAGCAAGTCGAAGTTGCCGTTGCGGCCATCCTGCAGAAGCATGGCATGGTGGTTGCGCAGAGCAGGCAGGATGCGCGTTGGCGGTGCCTCGGACGCGAAGCCTTGAGTGTTCCCCCGGTCTCTTCGCAGGTTTTGCAGAGCCCCGATTTGGCCAGCCTCACCGAAAGCCTCGATCAATCGCTTGCCGACGCCCACTATACCAAGGCCGCGGTGGGCAGTTGCCCAGCCAAAAATGTGAGCAAGTGGGAGACTCAATACCGCGTGGCGGTGCTCTTTTACGCCTCATGGATTGGCGTGAATTGAAGGCTTGGCGGCTCAATCTCTCAGCCGAAGTCGTGCACCTTCTGCCATAATTCCTGCCACGGAAGGCGCGGCGGACCGCAGACGAAGATGTCGGGATGCCGCTCGCTCTCTTCGTTTTTCACGACAGCCGGATTGCCATTCTGCCCGGCCAGACGGCAGTTGGTGAAGAGTTCGTCGGCGCGTTCGCGGCTATTGCCCAGCAGAATGATGGTGGTGGGCGCGGGCGTGGGATAGCCGCGATACCAGAATGAATTGACCGTGCTGATCGGCGCGGGCAGTTGATAGGCTGGACCGAGCATCTCAATCGCCCCGGCCTCTCCGTAGTTGCCGACCGCGATGCCGAGGTGCGCGCGCTCGTCGGCGGGCAGCGCATCGCGAATGGCAACGACGGTGCGAACCAGCTCCGGCCAGCCGATCTCTTCGCGCAGAGCGTCGTTTTGCTCCAAGGCAAAGCGCATCAGCGGGCCTGAATCAGCCAGCGGCAGAGCGATCGCCATGCCGTAGAGTCCCGCTCCGATGAGGCCCTGGAAGAGGAGTATCTTGACCGTCCAACGCCAGAGCTTCCGCAGTTGCTCAACCCAGCGCTCGCCTTGGGACGCACCCATGGCGATCAGCATCGGATACGCAGGCGCCAGATAATAGAAGACTCCTTGAACCGTGAGTAGATAGGCCGCCGGGATCAGGAACATCCAGGCCAGCGGACGATAGCGCGAGCTGCGCAATGAACTGACGATGCCGCCGATCCACAGCGGCGCGGCCCAGATGTTGGCGCAGACAAAGAATTGCTTGAAGAGGAAGTCAGACCGGTCGCCGCGGCCAATGCGTACATCGCGGATGTGAATGAAGTGAAGAAAGTGGTAGGAGATGAAGTCGTGGCGAATCTGCCAGAGAAGATTGGGCAGAAAGATCAGGAGCGCAATCCCCACGCCGAGCGCAAACCAGCGATTCCAAAGCAAGCGGCGCGCGGGGCTGAGGAGCAGGCCGCAGAGCAGCGCGAAGGTCAGGAAGAGAATGGTGTACTTGGTCTCAAGCCCCATGCCGATGGCCGCGCCGATCCCGAGCCACCAGCGCGGATTTTCCGTGCGCAGCAGGCGAATCGTAAACAGCGCCACCAGCGCCCACCATAGATAATCAAAGGTGCCGTATTGAAATTCAGAGCCGTTGAAGAGGGAGACAGCTCCCAGCGCGACGGAGAGCGCCGCCGTGCCTTGCGCCAGCCGTCCGCCGCCCAGCTCGCGCGCCATCAGGCCGGTGATCACGATGACCGCGGCCTGCGAAAGCACCGAGAAGAAGCGCAGGCCGACCATCGAGAGGCCGAAGAGCTCCAGGCTGATGCGCTCCATAAAAGGAGTGAAGGGCGGAAAGGCGACCGTGCCCCAGTCGAGATGCTTGGCTTCGCTGAGGAATTGGAGCTCGTCGCGGTGGAAGCCGTAGCGGCCATTGGTGGCTATGTGAATGAGCGCGATGAAGGCCGCGATGGCGAGCAGGATCGGCCATTCAGCCTTGGGGCGGCGATCCGATTCGCTGTCGATGAGTGGGCTGTTTGTTCCGGACATCGGCACACTCCTCCGTCAGCTTCTACGCGCCGATCCGCGCTTTGGTTCCCGGCATCTTTTTAGCCGCGCTCCCAGGGAGGCGCAATGCGAACCCACTTCATGCCTGCGGCAATGGCGGCGTTGATCCCCAGGTCGGTGTCTTCAAAGACCAGGCAATCTTCCGGCGCGACGCCGAGGCGTTCGGCGGCCAGCAGGAAGCCATCCGGCGCGGGCTTGCTGTTGACGTACTCCTCCGAGCTGACGATTGTCTTGAATCGATCGGTCAAATGCAGCGCGTCCAGAGCCTTGGTCACCGAGTTGCGGCGCCCGCCAGAGACCACGGCAAAGGGAATGCGGCCCTGCTCGGCCTCGATCAGTTCGATGACTTCGGGAATCCCTTTGAGCTGCGGCAGCAGCGCGAAGTACAGTTCTTCCTTATGGTCGGCCAATGCATCAACCGGCATCTTCAGGCCGTGCATCTCGTTCAGCGTGGCGACGATCTCGCGGGTGGGCTTGCCGCCCCAGGAGTAAAAGAGGTCTTCGGGGAAGGGGCAGTTCCACTCGGCGAAGGCGGTCTTCCAGGCGATGTAATGCAGGGGCATGGAATCGACGATGGTGCCGTCGCAGTCGAAGAGATAGGCGCGGAAGTCGCCGGCGGGCAGTTCTAGTTTCATGCGGAAAGACAAGCTCCTTGGCTGGCTGGATCTGGATATTGAGGCAGAGATATTCCTTTACCATGGTATCGTCCTGGGCGGCTAACGGCAGCTAATTTATCCAGGAATTGACAAACGCGGAGCGGGAGTCCCACAAAGAAGCGAAGAAAAAAGTCCGGGCCTAAAGGCCGGCACACGGGACTGCCGGATTCAGGGGCATAAATGCCCCTGCTCCCTCCATCGGTTTTATACGTGGCAGGTTTCAACCGCGGTTGGGGGAGCAAAAAGAATTCTGAGCATTTGAGCTGCAACTCCGTATACTGATGTTGCATCTACAGCAGTGAGATCCCCGCGAATTCTCGCAACGGATGGGTGTGGCAGGTCGCTTCATTCAGAAGCGCATTGGATTTAATTTGCAGCAAACAGGGAAATTTGATAGGCTCAGGCCATCTTCAAGCTGAGCGGAAGGAGAGTTTTCATCATGGCAGAAGAGAGCAAGGTCAACGGTTTGGCGTGGTTTGTGGCTGGACTGGGAGTTGGCGCACTGGTGGGGATCTTGTATGCCCCCAAAAAAGGGAGCGAACTGCGGGAAGACCTGGCGAACAGCGCCCGTGAGGGATCCGAGTTTCTGCGGACCCGCACCCGGCAAGCTGCCGAACAGGTCAGCGAGCTGGTGGATAGAAGCAAGGAGCAGATGGCCGAAGTTGTGGACCGCGGGCGCGAGGTTGTGGATCGCGGACGGGCGCAATGGGAAGAGTTTGTGGAGCGCGGCAAGAGCCTGGTC
>CAZXVX010000200.1:0-5586 GCA_964644105.1 uncultured Occallatibacter sp.
GCGAGATCATGGAGCGCGATCCGAATTATGCGCCGGCCTGGATCAACCTGGGAACGATTCACTTTCATTTGCGCGAGTTCAGTTGGGCGGAGGAGTTGTACCGCTGCGCCACCGAGATTGATCCAAATTACGTCCTGGCCTTCTTTGATTTGGGCAATGTGCTGGATGAGTTGCAACGTCCGATGGAGTCGATTGTGGCCTACAAACGGGCGGTTGAGCTGTCTCCCGGCTACGCGGATGCCCATTACAACCTGGCGCTGGCCTATGAACGGCGGGGCGAGTCGCGCTCGGCGCTGCGCCACTGGCATGCCTACGCCAAGCTGGACAAGGATGGCCCATGGGCGGAGCATGCGCGTGGGCAGATTCGCAAGCTGCTGGAGCGCGAAACGCTGACCATCGCCTGGCGCGCCGCGCATTTTTTGCCGCCCCGAAAGGGACGGGCGGAGCTGACGCTGGTAGGCTGAGAGTCTCCGGCGCGGATCACATCCTGGCATCCCGCCTTGGCCTGCGACTTTTCTTACTTCACCATCACGGTAAAGGTGACCGCGGCGATGTCAGACGCGGCGGGACCAAAGTTCTGGCCAACCTGCTCCGGTGTGAGCCACTGATTTTTACCGGCTCAGGGTAAAGATCACATCCACGGTGGTCTCCACTTCCACCGGCTGCCCATCCAGCAAGTACGGCTTGTAACGCCAGCAGCGAACTGCATCCAGCGCGGCCTGTTGCAGCAGGACGGGTCCGCTGGTCACGCGCAGGTTTTCAATGCTCCCTGTTTTAGAGATGGTGGCCGCCAGGCGCACCGTGCCCTCGGTGTGCGTAGCGCGGGCAATCGGCGGGTAGGATGGAATCGTTTTGTAGAGCGCCACGCTTTCCGCAAAGGTGGATGAGATGTGGATAGGCCCGCTCACCGCGGGGCGAACGGTGGTCGCGGTGGAGCGGTTCCCAAAGGGATTGCTGCCGGTAGCCGCGGGATTGGAGGCCCAGGTAACGAGGTTGGTATCCACCGCCGGCTCGGGACCGTCCACATACAGAATGTGATCGGGGATTTGGGTCGGCATAAAAACCACTCCGTGCGCCATCTCCGTGGAAGCCGCGGCGCTATGCACCGCCGGATGCGGCGGCTGTTGCGGTACGGGCACGAACGGTTCGATGAAGGAAATGGTTTTAAACCCCGTCAGAGCCTGCGGATGAAACAGCGGAATCAGGATCATCGCAAGCAACAGGGAAAACTCAAAGAACAGCACCGCGCCCATCCAGCGGCGGCTGCTGGTGTGGATGATTCCCATCGATTCAAAGGTTGCGCTTTCAAACATGACCAGCCTCCTCAAAACAATCTCAGCCGCGCCGGATGGGAGGAGGAAGGCCATTTCAGACGCGAGCGGGCTCGCCGCTCTCAGCGCGCGCCGGCGTGTCGAGCGGAGCTCAAGGCGATCCGCCCCAGCGACAAAGACCTGCCTCGCCCCAGCGAGCAGAAATCACTCGCCGTGGGCTCCGTGTCGCCGGGGACTCCGGCCATCCGCGACTCCCAATCCGTACCACTGTACTTAGATAGACACCGCGGACGTGGCAAGTGTTCCCGGCGCATGAAAATGTTTTTTCATGGAAATCGAAGGCCCGAGCCTCGGCTAAATTCCAATTGGATTGCGACCGAGCGTCAGGGCTCGACTTCAGTCATGCCCCGACGCTTCTTGATCTTCCAAAGATAAATCTATAAATGATTCGTCCATTCGTATCTTTATTGATCCAGCCCTGAAGAATACCAACACTCCACGTCTGTCATCCTGAGCGAATGTCTGTCATCCTGAGCGAACGGGGCCCCAAGCGTTCTTCAGCTTGGGGGTGGTGAGTCGAAGGATCCGCGGTTACAACTTTGGTTGCCGTTCCAACACTTACGGCTGTCTCCGCACCCAAAGAACGGAGTAATAGCCGGCGGCAAAGTTCTCCTTGTCGTAATAATTGCCCCTTCCATCCAGTTTTTGTCCGTCCGGAGAGAGCGCAAAGGTTACATCCACCTCGGAGTACGGAAAGGCTGAGTCATGCCCGGTCAGGCGGAAGCTGAGCTGGCCGCCCTGAACCTCAAGCCGATCAATCGAGCGTTTCAAGCCGGGGCAATGATTGCTAATCGACCAATGACCGCCTTTTTTTCTGATCTCATAATCGCAACCGGGTTCATCCTTGCCGCCGACAAAGTATTGTTTGGGCGAGGAAGCGTCATACCAGTCTCCCTCGAATGTAAACACCTCTGATTTAACGGTGGTTTGCTCTTTTTGCTGCTGCTCCAGCATCTGCTTTTTGCGCTGGTCTTCCGCTTGCTGTTTGGCCTGATCGTCCTCCGCCTTCAACTCCGCGACTTTGAGACTATAAATTTCGTCCTGAATGGCGCGGGCATCTGAAGGCTGGGTGAGCAGATATAGATTCAAGCTGGCTCCGGCATCGGCAAACTGGCCCACCGCCGTTTGCGCGGCCGAGAGCCTCTTGTACGCCTCTCCCCACCAGGGAGCAGTCAGCAACGCTGCTTTGAATTCATTCACGGCGCGCTGCTCATAGCCGGTGTTGTCGTCGGCGGCGTTCATCAAGGCGACAGCGGTCACGTAATGCCCACGCGCAACCTCGGGCGTATCGGGCTGAATTTTGGCGGCCTGCACCAACTTGATGATCTCCGCGCGGGCGGCGTCGCTGGGGTCGGCGCTAAACTTCTGCATCATCTCCGCCAACTGCCGCTCAAATTGCTGGCGGTCAAGATCGCGTTGCAACTCCTGAGCCTTGCCGCTTTCGTCGCCGGGGTGCACCGCCGCCTGATAAAGTTCGAGACTGCGCCGGATGCCGTCAAAGTCGCCCGCGCGATTATAGGCCACGCCGGCAAAGTAGTCGGCGTCCGCATACCACGGAGCCTGAGTGGCAGCCTGCTCAAAAAGCTTGGCGGCAGCTTTGAAGTCGTCCGGGCGTGTGGCGGCTTGCAGTTGGGCCGTAGCCTGCGAGAAACTATCCTGCGCCGGTTGAGGAATGGCCGGTTCAGGATCCATGGACTTGGCCTGCGCAATCACCTTCTGGCGCAAGGCGGCATCCTCGGGCTTGCTTTGGAATTCCACCAGATCGGCATCAAGCAGCTTCTGGGCTGCGGCGGCGGAGGAGATTTGGGGTTGACCTGCGGCAGAGCGCTTGGCTGGCGGTTTGGCGGCAGGTTTGGCGGCTGGTTTGGCAGCCTGCTTGGCCGAGGGTTTGGTCGACGGTGCAGGCGTTTGAGGCGTCTGGGCAGCGATGGCAGCGGTCAGCAAAAATACAAACAGGCTGATTCGTATCGATTTGATCTTCATATTTCTCTCAAAAGCGCCCATGTGTTGAGATCAAGGGTAGACAGATTATAGCTCCAATTGGCAACGGTGAAACAGCGCGGTTTGGACAGCAAGGCCAGGGACGTGGTGGTACGATCCAGCCGCCGTGTGTGAAAGATTTGTTTCACGAGCCCGCTCCCCGTAGAATCAGCATAAGCGGCGGAGCGCGCGTTTCCGCCTCAAGAGCCGCAACGGGTGTCGATGAGCGAACAAACAGCAGGAACTTCCCCTCAGGCGCAGATGGTGTCTCCAGCGTGGATCAGGATCGAGCGGGCGCGCCATCCGCAACGGCCCTATCCGATGGATTTTATTGAGCGTATCTTCACAGATTTCAGCGAGATTCATGGCGATCGCGCCTATGGCGACGACCAAGCGGTAGCCTGCGGAATGGCTCGGCTCGCGGGTCAGGAAGTGATGGTGATCGGCAACCGCAAGGGTGGCAGCACCGGGGAGCGCGTGCGGCGCAACTTTGGAATGCCGCATCCGGAGGGCTATCGCAAGGCGCTCCGGGCGATGAAGATTGCCGAGAAGTTTGGCCGGCCGGTGATCAGTTTTATTGATCTGCCCGGCGCCTTTCCAGGCCTGGGCGCGGAGGAGCGGGGTCAGGCCGAGGCCATTGCGCGCAATCTATTGGAAATGTCCCGGCTGCGGGTGCCGACGATTTCGGTCATCAGCGGCGAGGGCGGGTCGGGCGGGGCGCTGGCCCTGGCCGTTGCCGACCGCGTGCTGATCCTGGAGAATGCGCTTTACTTTGTGATTACGCCGGAGTCCTGCGCGGCCATCATGTGGCGCGATGCGGCGCACAAACAACTGGCCGCCGAGGCCATGCGCATCTCGGCGCCCGAAGTGGCCGCGCTCGGTTGCGTGGACGAGATCGTCCAGGAGCCGCCGGAGGGAATTCACTCGGACCGTGCGGCCGGTACCGGCATGCTGAGCGGCGTCCTGATCCGGCAACTGGCGGAGTTGAAGGCTATACCTGTCAATGAGTTGGTGGCCGCGCGCCGGGCAAAATTTCGCAACATTGCGCAGTTCTATACCGAGGGTTGAAACAGATGAGCCAAACTTCGCCCGCCCCCAGCCGCCTTCGCGCCTATCTGCGATTTATTCTTGCCGTGATCTGGTTCTTTCTGGCGCGGGCAATGGCACATCGCGGCGCTCTCGGCATGGCGACCGAGCCCTTTGCGCCGCTCATCGAGCAGGCGTTGCTGGCCTGTCTTCTGCTGCTGGGCTACGCAAGCATGGGCTTCTGGCTCGACGGCGAGCAGCATTCAATCAGCCGGCAGGGGCTGCCTCGCCGCAAGGGCTGGCTGAACGAAGCGGGGTTGGGTCTGGCCGTGGGCTGGTCGCTGGCCGTGGTTTGCGTGCTGCCGTTGCTGGTGGGCGGCGGAATCGCCATCGTGCTCATCTTTGGAGCTTCGGCCTGGGGCTGGCTGCTGGTGGAAGTCGCCTTCTTTGCGCTGCTGGCGCTGGCCGAGGAACTCGCCTTTCGCGGCTACGGCTTCCAACGCTTTGAGCAGGCCGTGGGTTCGCTGGGAGCGGCGCTGGGCTTTGCGGCTTTTTATGCCATTGTGCAAGCGCTTTTGCCGGATTCACTTCAGTTTTTCCCCGGATCAAGTAACGCGAGCGTTGCAGTTTCGGTAGCCTTGAGCCTGGTGCTCTCGACGGCCTACCTGCGCAGCCGCGCACTGTGGCTCAGTTGGGGGCTCAACTTTGGCTGGAAGGCCAGCCGCGCGCTGCTCTTCGGACTGGCCATCAGCGGCGAAACGCGCCACTCGCCGGTGGTGCAGGGCAATCCGATGGGGCCATTCTGGCTGACCGGCGGCGGCTTCGGACTGGATGGAAGCTGGGTAACATGCGTGATTTTGCTCATCGCGATTCCGGTCGTGTACCGGCTGACGCGCGAACTGGATTACATCCACAACGCGCCGGTGATTGTGTCCGGCGGCATCCCTGTCGATCTGAGCGCGGCCGGCCAGCGACAGCACGCCGCCACAGAACCAGCGGCAGCATCCTTGGTGCAGATTCTGCCCCTAGCCGCGCCTGCCCAGCCTCAGCCTGAAGTGCGCCAGCCCGGCCAGCCTGCGGAGCCTTTACCCTGATGCGCGGGATTCGCCATTGCAACCGCGCCGCATTTGCCGGTAAACTAATCGTGGCGGCATAGTCTCAAACGCATATCAGGCCGCTTGGGTAAGTTGTAGTAGAGTCGCGGAGAGGTGGCAGAGCCCGGTTGAATGCACCTGACTCGAAATCAGAC
>CAZXVX010000201.1:0-5514 GCA_964644105.1 uncultured Occallatibacter sp.
GCTCGATCAGGTGAACACCATCTATCACGCGCCGATGGTGCTGACCCGCGACGATCAGCGCCTGGCAGGACCGCTGGCGGAAATTCGCAAGGCAACGGCAGAGCGGCTGGCCGCCGTGCCTGTGGCCAAGCCGTCTTTAGTGACCCCAAAGCCCGCATCGGCGCGATGAGGTGTGTCGTCTGGCTTTGAGGAAAGGTGTATTTTCAGAATTGCGGTTACATCTCTGCAATTGCTTCTGGTAATCTTGTCGCTATGAACTGGCGGCGCGGACTTCTGTTGGCTGGGATTAACTTGGCTGTAGCCATACCCATGATCTTGATGATGGAAGCCAGGGACCAGAAATGGGAGCTTACCTCAGAAGAGATTATGGCAAAATCCGCCGTGTTAGATGCTCCCAAGCCGCCTGAACCCCCAACTCCAGAATCGGCTCCAGCCAACTCTGAACAAGCTGAAGAAGCGGTCACTTTCGACCTCTGTGGAATGGTCGGAGCGATTTATCCTGCCCAAATCTATGTCGTACAGGCAGCCGATATGCCATCCGTCGCATTGGCAGGGTGGCGAGTTGATTGTCCTGCGCATTGGACCCTTGCTGGAAGACTAGGAGAAAGACCTTCCTGGCGGGTAACGCCCTTGTGGATGGAGACGCAGCGCAAGATCGATGCCGGTATGTGCCTGTTCATTGCCGTGCAATGGTTTCTCGTGGGCGGGTTTCCTCTTGTGCGAAACAAGAAATGGTGGGCCGATCCTGGAGCCTTCATCACCGCCTGCGCGGTTCTGGCGGGCGTAATCGCGTTGATCCCCTTCGTTGACGGCTTTGTGAAGCTACCTGCCTTGATTGCGATGCTGGCTTGGTTCTGGTGGTTCGCTCTTCTGGTTTGGAGGATGCTTCAATTCGGATGGCGAATGGCAACTGGTTGGCGGGTCTCCCGTTCATGTTGATGAGTGTTCATGCTATGAAAATCTATTCGACGATTTACATTTTTCTTGCTGACGGAGGGAGCAGGGGCCTTCAGGCCTCTGAATTGTGACAAATCAATAATCGGCTTTAGCCGCGGGCATTTCTCTCTTCTTTGGATGTGACCGATCATTTTGCGAAAATATCGTGCCCGCGCCTAAAGGCAGACCTCTGATTTGCTGAATTCAGGGGCATCAATGCCCCTGCTCCCTCCTTGTGTATTCAAATGCAATTGCCGCCACAACAACCTGCTCTTGAGATACTTTGCTGCTTTGCGCGCTAGAAGGGTAATCTTAGAGACAGTTCATTTGAAGACGCCATGCAAAAATCCGTGAAAGTCCTGATCGTCGAAGATGAACCCCATGCGCTGATGGTGCTGACCCGCGACGATGCGCGACTGGCAGAGCCGCTGGAGGCGATCCGCAAGGCAACCGCAGAGCGCATGGCAACTGCGCCTCAAGCCGCGCCGCCTTTAATGGTCCCAAAACTTGCACCGGCACAATGAATTGCGGCGTCTGCCTTTGAGTAATGGTGCTGTTTCTGGATTGCCGGTGGTACGACCGGAATCAACTGGGAACGGTTTGTATATTGTCTTTCAAGAGAGATCGCGCAATTTGTAGGTGGTCCGGTCATGGACCACAATCTGCGGATTCCGCATTGTAGATTGAGCGGTACTTCGCCAATTTTCTCCCAGTTGCGCCAAGGACGCGCTATCGACAATAAGCAAATCCGCGCTTTGGCAACCGAAACTAAGTAGGTTGGCCGATCCATTGAATACCCAAACCGAATGCCCAATGAAAGTGAATCCCATGAGTATTCCAAAAAAAGGGATGGCCTGGTGTGCTAGCTGAATGTTCGGAGAGGCTTGTTCGGCCCACTTCGTGTCTGCAATCACGGCGACGTTGCGCTTGACCGTTGAAGGGATGGTTTGCTCGACGGATTCAATCATTTGCAGACTTACAGAATCCTTTGCCAAAGCAGGGAGGATGAGATATTCGTGGTCCGCTCGGAAAATCACAAGGTTACCCAGCGCGGCCCTAACACGAACCTGTTCAAACTCCTCTTCCAATTTTGAGGCCTTCTGACCGTCAAATATCCACTTTGCCCATCGCATGAGGTTCGCTCCTTTGGAACGGCAAGGCAAAGTATACTACTCACCGCCTAGCGATGGGGGCCAACATCAACTCTGGTTAGTGGTTTGTTATTCGAAAAACTACACCACCACCTGCTCTTGAGATGTTTTGGTACTTTGCATGGTAAAAAGGTTATCTTAGAGATAGTTAAATCAAAGACGCCATGCAAAAATCCGTAAAAGTCCTGATCGTCGAAGATGAACCCCATGCGCTGATGGGGCTGGCCGAGCTGATCTCCGGGTGGGGATACCGGACTGAAACCGCGCGCGACGGCATTGAAGGCTGGGAGAAGGCGCTGGCTTTTGATCCGGCCATCGTCGTCACTGACCTCAAGATGCCGCGCATGGACGGCATCGGCCTGCTGACCAAGCTCACTGAAGAAGGTTCCCCGCTCAACGCCAATCTGGCCGTCGTGGTGCTGACCGCAATGGGCTCGATTCAATTGGCCGTGGACGCGATGAAGCTGGGCGCGTATGACTTTCTGCAGAAGCCGGTGGACGCTACGCGGCTGCGGACGATTCTTGCCAACGCCACGCGCCAGCGCGAGACCAACATGGAGCTGGAGGTGGTGCGGCGGCGGCTGCGCGAGACCGGCGTGCTGGGCGCGCTGGTGGGCAGTTCCAAGCCGATGCGCGCGATCTTTGGCCTGATTGAGCAAATTGCGCCCTCCAACGTCTCCGTCCTCATCACTGGAGAAAGCGGAACCGGCAAGGAACTGGTGGCGCGCACATTGCATGATCTGAGCCCGCGCAAATCGCAGCCATTTGTTGCCGTCAACTGCGCGGCGATTCCTGAAACGCTGATCGAGAGCGAAATCTTTGGCCATGAAAAAGGCGCTTTCACCGGCGCGGTGGAGCGGCGCATCGGCTGCTTTGAGTTGGCCAATGGCGGCACGCTGTTGCTGGACGAGATCGGCGAGATGCCGCTAGCTACTCAGGCAAAATTGCTCCGAGTCCTCGAAGAGCGAAAGCTGCGCCGCCTGGGCGCGCGCACCGAGCAGGATGTGGATGTGCGGGTTCTCTCGGCCACCAATCGCGACCCCAATCAGGCGGTCGCCCAGGGCCACCTGCGCGCCGATCTCTTCTACCGGCTGAATGTCTTTAATATCCATATGCCGCCCTTGCGCGAGCACATGGAGGATCTGCCGGCAATGGCTCAGGTCATACTGGAAGAGATGAACCAGAAGCATGACCGCCGCGTCTCCGGTATTGCCGCCTCGGCGCTCGACATCCTGATGGCCTTCGACTGGCCGGGAAACGCCCGCGAGTTGCGCAATACCATCGAGAGGGCGGTGATTCTGGGCGAAGATGGAGCGCCGCTCTATGCGAGCCACCTGCCCTCGTGCATCCACAAAACGCAGATTCCAACCTCTCCGGCTGCCGACACCAACACCGTGCAACTGCCCGTGGGCATAACCATGGAGCGGGCCGAGCGCCTCTTGATTGAGCACACCCTGGAAGCAACCGGGCAGAACAAAACGCGCGCCGCCGAAATTCTGGGCATCAGCCCCAAGACCATGCACAACAAGCTCAAAGGATACAGCCACGCGCAGGAAGAGCCTGAGGCCTGAGTCATGCGCCTGAAGACCAAACTCGTGCTGGCCATCACCTTGCTGGTCTTCCTGATCGCCGGCCTGCTTTCGCTGGTCTATGTGAGCCAGTTGCTCGATGCGGCCGTGCAGCAGTCCTACGACACCAACAAGATGGTGGCCAAACAGGTGCAATTCGCGCTGATGAATGCCCTCGAGGCCGGGCTCAAGGACCGCATGGTTGACCCCAGCAATCCTTCCCAGTTGCGCGCCATGGAAGCCGATGCCGTGCGCGCCGACAAGGCGCTCAATGCCGAGATCGAATCCACCAACCGTTACTCGCTCACCGTCTATGACATCAACATCGGCGACAGCCAGCAAACCACCCTGTTGAGCAGCGTGCGCGATAACCAGGACAAGCCGCTGCCGTCGCGCCCCGACTTTGGCGAACTGATCGACGACAATCCCCTGCAGTTGATCCAGGAGGTCTTTGGCCCGCCAAGGGTATTTGACGTAGTTGCACCCATCGAGCGCAATGGGCAGCTCTTTGCCTCCGTGCATGTGGGCGTGCGCACCACCTTTCTGCGCGCTGTGTATGAGCCATGGCTTTCGGCAACGGTCAAGCTGATGGTATTTTTTCTGGCCACTGCTCTGGTGGTGGCCTTCCTGCTCAGCAATCTGGCTCTGCGGCCTCTCGAGGAGATCAGCCGCCAGTTGGATTACTGGACCGCGGCCAGTGAGTCCGCCGGTGAGGAGGAAGCAGAGGGCAACCAGGATACCGCCGCGCGTGTCTCCACCAAAATCGATTTCATCGGTCAGCGTATGCGGAACGTGGAAGAGGTTTTTTCCGCATTGAAGGAAAACCTGGGCCAGATGCTCGACAATTTGCAAGACGGCATTCTGCTTTTTACCGGCGACGGACGGGCTGTGCTGGTTTCTGAAGCCGCGCGCCGCTTTCTGGCTATCGAGCAGGGCCCCATTCTGGGCCGCCATGCGCTTGAGATCTTCACGGATTCAACTGTGCTTGGCCGCACCTTGCGCCAGGCTTTTGAAACCGGTGCGCATCTTGCCCAGCTCGAGGTGCGCACCGAAACGGGCAGGCGCATTCAAGCCTCGCTGGACATGATTCACGACGACCGCAACGGACAGGGACTGGGCGCACTGGTGACCCTTCACGATCTGGAGTCCGTCCAGGAGATTGAATCGGAACTGGAACTCTCGAGGCGCATGGCGGCTATTGGTAGGCTGACCTCCGGCGTCGGCCACGAAGTTAAAAATCCCATCAACGCCATTGTCGTGCACATGGAATTGCTCAAGAGCAAGATGGAAGGCGCCGCCTCTCCGGCTATCCGCCATCTGGAGGTCATCGATTCGGAGATTCACCGCCTGGATCGCGTCGTGCAAACACTGGTTGACTTCTCCCGCCCGGTCGAATTGAAGCTCACGGAGCAGGATCTGCGTTCAGTGATCCAAAATGTGCTCTCGCTGGCCGCCGTCGAACTCTCCACTCACTCGGTAAATCTGGTCAGCCGCCTGCCCGACCGGCCGCTCTTTGTCAACATCGATGTGGACCTGCTCAAGCAGGCCGTGCTCAATGTGGTGATAAACGGTGCTCAAGCCATGCCCCAGGGCGGAAAGCTGGAGGTAACGCTCGAAGAAGAGGGTCGCACCGCCGTGCTGCGCGTCGCCGATGAAGGGCCCGGCATTCCCGAAGAGATTCGAGAAAAGATCTTCGACCTCTATTTCACCACTAAAAGCGAGGGCACCGGCATCGGTTTGGCCATGACTTATCGCATTTTGCAGTTCCATCATGGCAGTGTGGAAGTACAATCAAAGACAGGATGTGGCGCGGAGTTCCTGTTGCGAATTCCCCTCGCCGCCACGGAATGGGGTCGCCG
>CAZXVX010000202.1:0-5422 GCA_964644105.1 uncultured Occallatibacter sp.
TGCTCATAGGAGGCGCGAATCTCGCCCACCAGCGTTGTCCCCTCCGGCACGCGGGCCAGCAGCGCGGTAAAGACCACCAGCGCCGGAAAGAGCGCCAGCATCCCGGAGTAAGCGGCGGCCTTGGCCGTATTCAGGACGTCGTGCTCCAGCGCCAGCCAGAGTGATTTGCGAAGATGGCGGACAAGCGAAGTCATCAGTTCATCTTCAAGAGTAGAGTATCCCGGCGGTTTCCGCGAGAGCGGGCGAGAAAACCTTTTGGGCAATCGCTCGCCGCTTCACCGATCGCCACGGCTTCAAGGAATCTTACGAGTGCAGCAGCCGTAGCAGGGTTTGCCGAGCGATTCCTCATGCATTCCTTATCTCACTTTCATTGCGCGCGTGTTATGATTCGAGAAATCCCCTGAAAAATTCAAGGAGCACCGCATCATGAAGATCAGATCGATCGCCATTACCAGCGCAATGGCCTTTTTCTTTGCCTTTCTAAGTTGCATTTGCACCTCGGGCGCATTGGCGCAGACCTTCCGGGGAAGCATTCAAGGCACGATAACGGACAGCACGGGAGCTGCGATCGCGGGGGCGCAGGTGACGGTCACAAGCCCTTCCACGGGTCTTTCGCGCACTGTCACCGCCAATGATCGCGGCGAGTTCATCGCCTCGGAGTTGCCCCTCGGCACGTATAACATTACCGTGGCCAAAGAGGGCTTCCGCACCACCACGCTGACCGAGATTCCGGTGCGCGTGGGAGCGCCGACGCGAGCCGACGCCAAGCTCTCCGCGGGCGCGGTGGAACAGAGCGTCCAGGTGACTGCCGATGTGCCGCTGGTCGAGACGGCATCGAACACCACGGGCGGCACCATCGAAGCCTCCGAGGCCTCCGAGCTGCCGGTGAACGGACGCGACTACACCAAGCTGCTCGAGCTGGTTCCGGGCGCATCGAGCGATCCGGTCGGCTCGACCGAATCGGCCGGCTCCTACGGGCTCTTCAGCCTCAACGGCAATCGCGGGCGCTCTAATAACTACCTGCTCGACGGCACGGATATGAATGACGGCTACCGCAACCTGCCCTCCGTGAATCAGGCCGGTGTCTGGGGCTGCCCATCAACCATTCTTCCGGTGGACGCGCTGGCCGAGCTTCCGGTGACCGGCAGCGCCGAGGCGGAGTTTGGGCGCAGTTCGGGCGCCACAGTCAATATTGTGACCAAGAGCGGCGACAACAACTTCCACGGCAGCGCCTTTGAATACTTCCGCGACGCGGCGCTGACCGCGCGCAACTACTTCAACACCGACGCCCAGCCCAAGAACAGCTTCACCAATCATCAATTTGGCGGATCGGCCTCCGGGCCAATCATTCGCGACAAGTCCTTCTGGTTCCTGGCCTACGAGGGGCAGCGAGAGAACGGCGGCCTGCCCCAGTTGGGCACGGTTCCGGTTGAATCGGATATCACCGCTGATACGCCCGTGGGCGGAATCAATCCGGTCATCCAGAGCCTTCTGGCCGCCAATCCCTGGGGCGCATTGCCGGCTTCGGGCACTGGCAGCGAGACCTTCACCACCCCCTTCCTCAACAACAGTGACAATGTAATCCTCAAGGCCGACCAGCACCTGCATCTGTTCAGCACGGGCGACCTGCTGACCGGGCGCTACTATTACAGCCATGGGATGCAGAGCTTCCCGCTGGGCATGCTCTACACCGGATCGAGCGCGCCGGGCTATAACACCATCACGCCCACCCATGTGAATATCGTTTCGCTTTCCTTTACCTCGGTGCCCAAATCGAACCTGATCTTCGAGATTCGCGGCGGTTACAACCGCTTCTTGCAGCAATTTTTGCCACAGGATATGGGCCTGAATCCGAATACGGCCTATGGCCTGGACACGCTGCCTCCGCTCTTCGCTTCGGTTGACCTGGGATTGCCGACGATTGACGTCGGCTCCTACAGCCCGGTTGGCGCGACATCGAGCGACGCGCGCGGACGCATCGACACCAACTATCAGCTCTTTGGCAACGTCTCGCTGGTCGAAGGACGCCACAGCTTCAAGGCCGGCGTCGAGTGGCGGCGCACCTTCATCAACAGCTTCATTAACTCCGGCCATCGCGGCAAGCTGGTCTTCGATTCTCTGAGTGATTTCCTCTCCGGCACCATCGACGGCGGCAGCTCCGCCGCGGGCGACGGCAAGCGCTACTCCTATCAGAACAGCGGCGGCGCTTACCTGCTGGACTCCTGGCGCGCCAGCAAAAAAATCACCGTCAACTACGGCATCCGCTGGGATTACTTCGGCGTAATCGGCGCGGAGAACCAGGCCTTCAGCATCTTCAATGTCAACACCGCCGGACTGGAAACCATCGGCGCGCCGGACTCACCTTCGTCGCTCTATCCCAAGGACTGGACCAACTTCGCCCCGCGCCTGAGCATCGCCGACGACCTGCTGGGCAACGGCAAGCTGGTGATTCGCACCGGTTTCGGCGTCTTCTATGACGGCCCCTCGCAGGACTTCTTCGTGGGCAATCAGGCTTACAATACCAATGCCGGCCAGGCGGGACCGGCCTTCAACGGAATCGGCTTTGCATCGCCGGCGGTCTCGACGATTACCGCCGGAACCCCGATCTTTAACAACTACACGCCAAGCAGCGTCTTCACCGTCGATCAGAAGCTGGTCACGCCCCGCTATGGCGCGTACAACCTGAACCTCGAATCGCAGCTCACCAGCAAGGTTGCCCTCGTACTCGGCTATGTCGGATCGCAGGGACGCCACCTCTTCCGCTTCCGCGATCTGAACCAGGTCAACAACGTCAACGGCAGTGTGGACAGTTGCGGAAACGGCCAGACAATCTCCTACATGGAGCAGTGCTTCCCGCAGTACCTGGCGGGGCCGTATGTAAATGATGCAATTTATTACGTAAACCAGATCGAAACCAGCGCCATGTCAAGTTACAACTCCGCGCAGGCCTCGTTGAAGGTGATGGGCTGGCACGGGGTAACCTCCACGCTGAACTACACCTGGTCGCACTCGATTGACACGGCCAGCGACGGCCTCGACTTTGTGCCCAACGCCGCCATGCCGGACAACAGCTTCAATCCACGCGGCGAGCGGGCCAGCTCCAACTTCGACGTCCGCCAGCGCGTGCAGTGGTACTGGACCTACAAGCTGCCCAAATTCGAAGTTGCCAGGTGGCTCACCAACGGATGGGCCCTCGACGGCCTCTTCAACTACGCCACCGGCCAGCCCTACACCGTCAGCTATCTCTTTGAGAATGACTACAACGGCAGCGGCGAGTGGCTTGGACGGCCGGACATCGTCAGCAATCCCCATGCCGGAGCCGGCGGAACCAACCTGCTGAACTTGGCCGCCTTTGCCGCGCCTTGCACGGTAGACACCAATCCGAATGACGCTGAATACGAGCAGTGCACCGGCAACTGGCATCCAGGCAGCGAAGGCCGCAACGCCTTCAACGCGCCCAATTACCGCAACTTCGACTTCTCGCTGACCAAAACCACGGCGCTGGTCAAATCGGTAAAGATGGAGATTCGCGCCGATTTCTTCAACATCTTCAATCATCCCAACTTGAGCAATCCGCTCTTGCCCGGATTTGGCGTGGATGCCTTCGGCTACGGCGACAGCACCATCGATCCAACCAGTGGCCGTCTGGTGGCGGGAACACCGGGTGAGTTTGTCACCACCACGGCAACGCCCGACGTGGGCAGCGGCAATCCTTACCTGGGCGGCGGCGGTCCGCGCAGCGCGCAGTTGGCGGTGCACGTTACCTTCTAATCTCTGAACGGTCTTCGATGATTTGCGAGAGCTGAAACCATAGCGTGGACCTCCGGGTCCACGCTATTTTCATTGCGCATCTTAAATTAGAGAGACACGCTCAGGACGGCAAAAGAACGGCTACCGCTGGCCCGCCTTCCAGTCATTCAGCGAGACGCGCGGAAGGGAAAAGAAAGCGTCACGGGTGCGGACGTAATTTCCCAATCCGTTCATGCGTCCAATCGCATGCAGCTCTTCGGCCAGGATGTAGGGCCCCGCCGGATCCACGAACCGGTCCTCGACATAAATGGCAACCACGCGCCCCAGAATGATGCTGGAGCCGCCCAGTTCGATGGTCTGGAAGTGGCGGCACTCGAGAGCGGCATGCGCCTCGGCCAGCCGCGGCGGCTTGACCACCTGCGATGGCTCGGTGGTGAACCCGGCCAGCTCGACCTCGCTCACATCGGAGGGCAGATCGATGGCGCAGAGGTTCATCTTTTCGGCGATGTCTTCCGTGACTACGTTGACCACAAATTCGCCGGTGCGGGTGATGTTGCGCGCCGTGTCCTTGGGAATCGACGGTGTGCCGGAGTGGCCGGCAACACCCAGGCCGAGGATGGGCGGGTCAACGCAGAGGTAGTTGTAAGCGCTGAAGGGCGCGGCATTCAACTGGCCATCTTCGTCCATGGTGGTGACCAGAGCGATGGGACGCGGCGCCACCAGGCCCACCAGCAGCTTGTAGGTCTGGCTGGCGGAGGTTTGGTCGAGATTGAAGTTCATAAGATGGATCGCTCCTGACGGCTCTTTGGCGTGGACAAAACACTCAATGAAATCATTATCACTTACGACGGAGCTGCCGCTCGCCGGTTACCAGCCCATCTGGTTCATGCGCTTGAGGATGATCTGGCTGTAATTGTTCATGCGCTCCGGCCGGCGCTTCAGAGGCGCGGGCAGAATCGCCGCCAGCCGCGCCGCCTGCTCGCGGCCAATCTTCAGCGCCGAGGTTTTATCGTGCGCTCGGCAGGCCGCCTCCGCGCCATAGATGCCTGGGCCCCACTCGACGACGTTCAGATACAGCTCTAAAATGCGCTGCTTGCCGAGCACCAATTCGGCGACCGGAACCAGCGAGGCTTCAGCGCCTTTGCGCACGAGGGAGTGAGCCGTCCCAAAGAAGAGGTTCTTCACCAGTTGCTGGGTCAGCGTGGAACCGCCGCGCGTGCGCCCGCCCTCCATATCCTGCTCGACGGCTTTTTGCAGCTCCTCCCAATCAAAGCCGTGATGCTGATAGAAGCGCGCGTCCTCGGCGGCCACCACAGCGTGCTGCATATTGGGCGAGATCTGGCTGAGCGGCAGGAAGGTGTAGCGCTCCTGATAAGGCTTGTTGTGCAACCAGGCCTGCGCGCGCCTCTCAATATGCACGGCGGTGGTGGGCGGATCGATCCAGCGTAGAGCAACAAGCGTCAGCGCGGCCAGCAGCCAGAGCAGCACTACGGCGGAGACGAGCCAAAGAAAAATGGAGCGGAAGATTCTCTTCCGGCGCGGGATATTGGCGGGAATGGTTGGATTCTCAGTCACCTTTCAGGATAACTGCCGGGGGCACAACTTCAGCAGAGAAGAGCATTTCTCCGAATGGTATAGAGTAGCGCCGACCTCCTGGTCGGCTGTGGCGTGG
>CAZXVX010000203.1:0-5389 GCA_964644105.1 uncultured Occallatibacter sp.
AGGAGTCGATGGCGCAGGTGGCCACGGATCTGGAAAAACGGGTTGCGGAACGGACCCACGAACTGGAAGAGACGGTGGCGGAGCTGCAGCGCAAAAACCAGGAGGTCGAGGCCTTTGTGCACATCGTCTCGCACGATCTCAGGGCGCCGCTGGTCAATGTGCAGGGCTTTGTGCGTGAGCTGGAAGAGAGCTGCAAGACACTGAGAAAGGCGATCCAAACCTGCCCGCGCTGGGAGTCCTGCTGGCAGGCTCTCCGTCCGGTGCTGGATGAGGAGATCGGCGGCGCGCTGCACTATATCTCCGCCTCCACCACCAAATTCGAGCGCCTCATCAATGCGCTGCTCTTGCTCTCGCGCCAGGGCCGTCAGGTCTATCAGCTCACGCGGGTCAATGTCTGGGAGCTGGTGAACAACTCGGTGGCCACCTTCCAGCAGTTGATTGCCGAGGCCGGCGCCGAGGTCGAGATTGGAGTTTTGCCATCGGCCACCGCCGATGTCACGGCGCTCGGTCAGGTCTTCTCCAATCTGATTGGCAATGCGATCAAATACCGCTGTCCGGAGCGTCCGCTCAAAATCGAAATCGGCGGAGAAGCGGAGGATGAATTCCTGCACTATTGGGTGCGCGACAACGGCCTGGGAATTCCAGAATACGGAAAGGCAAAGCTCTTTCAGGTCTTTCAGCGCTTCCATCGGCAAAAGGCAGAAGGCGAGGGCATGGGGTTGGCCATTGCCCATCGCATTGTCGAACGCCTGGGGGGGAAGATCTGGGCTGAAAGTCAGGAGGGCGCCGGATCAACCTTCCACTTTACCCTGCTCGCCAACCCCGTTCCAACACAGAAGATCAACTCTTGAATGACCGAGGACGACTGTTGATGAAAGCTTATGAATCGACCTTTACCATTCTGATCGTGGATGACGATGACGGGCATGTCGAACTGGTGCGCCGTAACCTGAGCCGTATTGCGCTGGGCAATCCGGTGATTGCTCTCTACGATGGCGCTCAGGCGCTGGACTATATCTTCCGCCGCGGCGAATATGCCAATCGAACCGGCGATTCCCTGCTGATCCTTTTGGATATCAATATGCCGGGCAGCATCAACGGCATCGAGGTGCTGCGCCAAATCAAGGCCGATCATCGCACCGCAAGGACGCCGGTCATCATGCTCAGCACCACCGACGACCCGCGTGAGATCTCCCTGTGTTATGAGCTGGGCTGCTCGGTCTACATCACCAAGCCGGTCGATCCCCTTCAATTCATTGAAGCCATCAAGCGGCTAGGCCTTTTTCTTCAGGTGATCCGTCTGCCGGAAATCGATGCGGAGGCTGAGGCGGCTCCCAAGGCATGAGCACGATTCCTCTCATCGAGAAGGAGGCCATCCGCCGGATTCTTCTGGTGGAAGACAACCCGGGCAATGCCGAGCTGGTGCGGCGCACGTTGAAGCGTTCCGGCTATGCAATCGAAGTGGCTAGCGGCGTTGAAGCGGGGCTCAAGGCTTTGGAACGCGAGGATGCCGGCGAGTTCCTGGCCCTGCTGCTTGACTACCGGCTGCCCGACGGCGATCCCTGGAGCGTGGCCGACGCGGCGCAATCGCGCGTTCCCGAACTGCCCGTCATCTTTGTCACTGCCATCAGCGACGAAAGTGTGGTCATTGAGGCTCTGCGCCGCGGCTTTGCCGATTACGTCAAAAAGACCGACGGCTTTTGGAATGAGTTGCCGCTGGTGCTCGAGCGGGTGGCGCGCCTGGGACGACTCAAAGGCCGCCTGGATGAGACCAGCGCGATGATGGGCGCCATCGTCGAGCATTCCTCGGATCTGGTCGCGGTCTATGGCGGCGATGGAAGACTGGTCTATATCTCGCCCGTCTGCCTCACCCTGCTGGGGATGAAGCCTGACGAACTGATCGGGCGTTCCTGGATGGAGATTGTGGTTCCCGAAGACCGGGAGCATCTGATGAAGATGCTTGCCAGGCTGGACCAGAGCGATACCCATCCCACGACCCTGCGCTGCCGCCACAAAAACGGATCGGTTGCTTTGGTGGAGGCGCGCGCGGCCATGCTCAAGACCGCTGCCTCCGCCCTGCCCTTGATCGTTCTTACCCTCCACGATGTAACCGCGCAACGCGCGCACGAAGAACAGATCGAAGCCTCCCTCAAGGAAAAAGAGGTGCTGCTGGGCGAAATCCATCATCGCGTAAAGAATAATCTGCAAGTGGTGCAAAGTTTGCTGCGTATGAGCGCGCGCCTGCTGCCGCCCGGCGAAGCCCGCACCGCAACTGAGGCAACCATTCAGCGCATCCACGCCATGGCTCTGGTGCATGAGCGGCTCTACCGCGCGCAGGATGTGGCCAGCCTCTCGCTCTCCAGCTATCTCCAGGATCTCTTCCGCGGAGTCGTGGCTTCGAACTCGGCGCCGGCAGGCCAGATTCAGCTTGATCTGGATACCGAGCAGATTCCGCTCACCCTCGACCGGGCCATTCCCTTCGGCCTGCTGGTCAATGAGCTGATCTCCAACTGCTTCAAGCACGGCTTTCCTGAGAACCGCAGGGGCACAATCGGGATCTCCATTCACCGCATCGATGGCGCGGTGCGCATGGCCGTCACCGACGATGGCGTCGGCTTGCCGGTGCACTTTAATGCCGCGGCCTGTCCTTCGATGGGTTTGAAGCTGGCCGCCAGTCTGGCCCATCAACTGGGCGGTACGCTCAAGTTCTCCAATGGAAATGGCTGCCGTGTCGAGGCCGATCTGAAGCGCTTGTAGGTGGGTGGCGCTCGCCAGAATTCACTATGCTTCTATTTCTGAAATGAATGGTTATGCGCGCCGGAAAGCTGGGCAACGCGGGCCACAACGTGCTCCCGAATCAGGCGGACTGTTTCGATCAGCTCGGCTATGCTTGGAGTCTCATGTTGAAAGAGCAGGTCGTACCGATATTCAACAGCGAAATCATTGAGATCGGAAAGCGGAACAGGCGTGACTGGTAGCGTCTCGCCCAGGTCATGAACAACCGCATGGAGGCGCAGAAGATTATGCGTCAACTCAAACGGAGCCGAGCGAGCGGAGATCAGGGCTTTCATCAGCTTTTCCACTGCCTGCTGGGCGTGAAAGCCAAGAACTGCGTCCGGATTACCCGTCGCCTGAAGCGCAGCCTCATCCTCAGAGGCTTTGATCAGAAGAACCTGTGTCTGCGTGGTTGGGCCGGTCTTCATAGGCCACCTGTCCATCCTGGAGAATGCGGTAATAGATCGAGTTGATTTCGCCGCGAAAGCGGTTGGCAAAGTCTTCGGTCGCCATGATCAGGTCGATGCTCATCGGCAACTCATCCAGTTTGCGCCGCAATCTGCGGCGAAGGCTGCTCAGTTCCGGTTCGGCGGAATCAGGCATCAGCACCGCAAGGTCGAGATCGCTATCCCAGTGGGCATCTCCGCGCGCCCAGGAGCCAAACAAGATGACGCGCGAAGGCTGCGCAATCTCCACTGCCGTCTTCACGGCCAGATCGACCTTCTCCTGCGTCGGACGGAGAGCTTCGAGAGTGGTACGAACTCTTTCTGCGATCTGCATGGTTGCCTCAACAACAGTTTAGCCCATCTTCTGCCGCTGAGACGGGATAAAATCAAAGCTCAAATGGGCGACGCGGCGAAAGTGGCCGGGTTGCCCGTGGGGCAGTTGATGATGCTGCTAGGGGAGTTCGGCGTGCGCGGCAGAATCGACCAGGAAGACTATTGCCTAAGTCTGGCGAGCCTCGCTAGAGTCGGTCTCCACTCGGTTATTGGCCAGTGTTGGCTACCGGTTAATAACGAAATGCTAAACTGATATCTGATGAAGGAGACTTTGATGCCCGATATTCTCACTGAGGACCTCGGACTAGCTAAGATTCATCTTGTTTGCGCTGGAATATCAGCGATCTGGAGACCAACGCCAAACCACGATCTTGGTATAGATGGACAAATTGAATTCTTGGAGCCTAAGACTGCCATAAGTACAGGAATAATTCTCGCTGTGCAGTCAAAGAGTGGATCAAGCTATTTTAGACGTCAGGAAGGCGATGCTGTACTCTACTACCCGACCGATAAGCATCGGGCCTATTGGAGTAGAATTCAGCTTCCAGTCATCCTCGTTCTTTATAACCCTGAAGTTGACTTATTGATTTTCACATCGGTCAAACCGCAACTCGGGAAAGATGGTCCGCTACGTGTCGTCATGACCAGCGTATTCTCTATGAGTTCCAGGGATGAACTTCTGAGGGTAGCCGGAGAGGGAACGGACATTTTCAGACCGGCCGATGCCCTAGAGAAGTTCAGCGCGATCAAGCTTGAACGAGATGGCGGACGAGTGATAAGCGGAATTGAATTCCTACTTGCATCAATCAACCGAGATGGTAGCTATTTCAGCCTTCGGATGTGTCGGTTGAGTGCGATTTTTGACCTGCTGTCATCTGAAGCTATGTTTGGCATAGGCACATCTGATTACGAGTACATTTTCCGCTGTTGTCTGGAGGTTGAAGGCCTCAATCTAGCAGATTCTTTCATTTCTGAATTTAATGAAGTATGGTTCGGGTTGGAAATGGTTCCAGATTTGGAAGTTCCATTAACACAAAGAGGTTTTGAGCTTGTTGGATACCTCTGGGAACACTTGGATAAATATATATCAGTTGAAGCCTTTAAACATTTGGGGCATCTAGAAGTCAAACGCATTGCCAATAAGATTGCAGATTTCGCGCAGAGTGAGAGTGATCGTTTAGATCGGTCGGACCGTATTGGAATGGTACCAAGATAACGGCAAATACGGGGCACATCCTAAGTTTTCAGAATATTAACCTTCCAAGAATAGTGGGTGCCCCATCCTTGCATCGTTTTTTTGATGCAAGGATGGGAGTCCACAAACCTCAACCAGCCGTCTTTCAGTCGTGAAATTTTGCATAGGTAATTGCGAATCCGAATCACACATACAAGTGTGTGATAAGCTACACAATGAAAGGAGCGCTTCGATGCCCACAAATCTTGCCATAGACGACAGACTGATCGATGAGGCGCGCCGGATTGGAGTTCACGTGACCAAGAAAGAAGCAGTGACCGCCGCATTGCAGGAATATATCCAGCGGCGCAAGCAGTTGGAAGTCCTGAAGCTCTTTGGGACCATCGACTACGATCCGGCTTACGACTCCAGGAAAACACGCCAGCTTGACCGGATCAAGGTTGAACCGTGAAGATCCTGGTCGATACCTGCGTTTGGTCGCTCTCCCTGCGGCGCAGAGATTCGTCTGCGCTGAACGAGGAAGAGCAGCTCATGGTGGCTTCGCTTGGCGACGCGATTCAGGACGGACGCGTAACCATCGTTGGTCCCATCCGGCAAGAAGTCCTCTCTGGAATCAAGGAGATCGCTCAATTTGAACGAT
>CAZXVX010000204.1:0-5360 GCA_964644105.1 uncultured Occallatibacter sp.
CAGCCAAAGTATCCAACTCGCGGAGGCTTCCCGTCAACTCGGAGATTTGCGCGTCGTTCTGGTGCTGAGCCTGTTCAGCTTCAACTTTGGCGCGCAGGGCTTCGGCGGCGGACTCTTTGGCCTTGGCGCGCAAGGAAAAGTCAAAGAAAGGGACCGTGACCTGCAAGCCGAAACTGACGTTGCTGGGGGTAAAGTTCTTATAGTACGTGCTATAGCTGTTCAGCTCGTCTGAATCGTAGTTGTAGATGGCGCCAAAACCGATCTGCGGACGCCGCCACAAAAGGTCGTCTCCCTTGGCTTGATTCAGTTTTGAAAGAGCAAGGGCAGCGGCAGCGTCAATTCCGGGCAAACTGCGTGGTGCTTCTGTCGCTGAGATCGTAGGTATCTCTGGAATGGAAGCGTGATCGGGCGTGATGGATCCGGTCGGCAGTCCGGTGAGCGCGGCAAGTTGCTGGTCGAGAACTCCGGCGCGGGTCTCAAGATGCAGACGCTTGAGCTTCAATTGCGCAGCCGTCAAATCTGCTTGCAGCAGATCGCTGTGCGGATCCACACCCGCTTCGACACGCTCCGTTTCAATGGCCGTCAAGCGGCTGGCGAAGGCCACCTGCTGCCGTGTGGATTCCAGCTCGCGGTTGACGTCATCCAGCTCGATATAAGCGGTGGAGGCGTCCAGCGCCACCTGTTCGCGGGCATCCTTGAGGCTGAGGTTGGCGGCGTCGATCCCGGCGCGAGCAGCTTTGACATATTGGCGCTGGGAAAAGCTGAGTACCAGCGATTGCATGGATGCACTCCCCACCGAAGGCTGACCGGTTGGGAACCCATGGCTGTAACCAATTGTCGAGCCAATCCCAAAGTTGGGGATATAAGCATCCTGGGTCTGCGCCAAAGAAGCAACCGCCTTTTGCAGATCTGCTTGGGCTAGCCTGACGGCGCTCGAATTGCGTTGCGCCAGATCCACTACCGTTGACAGCGAGATCTGCGCCGGCAACAGTGCCGGCGTTATCACCATTCCCAGGAAGATGACTGCCCAAGATTGCAACGAATTGTTCCGCTTTTCCACGCTGCCGCTCACCATTCAATTCAAATCCAGGGCCGGCTTGTAATCATGGGCCAAAGCCAGCGCCGCCGCACGCTCCCGGCTGGCCGCAGCCCAATCGCCGGAAAGCTTCATCAAGCGAGCCAGCCAAGTATGCGCAACAAATGCGGGAGCCATCTCGCATTTGACGCTGCTGGCAAGATATTTTTCCAGCATTTTGGCGGCTCGCACCGGGTCGCGATGGGTGTCAATCAACAACTCCGCTCCGTCGTAGAGAGCAACGCTGGAGTGCTTGTCTCGCTCCGCGGCGCTCTGTCCGCTGCGGACGGCCGCTTCCATCTCCGTCCAGCGCTCACGACCTTGATAAAAGCGGGCCAGCGTAATCCACTGGTTGGCCATATGAGGCGAGGTTGAGATGGCCAGCTTGTACTCTCGCTCGGCCGTCGCATAATCCTTCTGATGCTCGGCAATGCGGGCGCGCAATTCGTGGGCGCGGACTTGATCGATTTTCTCCAGTTGCGCGGCCACTCCCACTGCCTTGTCAATGCCTCCGCCCACAACAGAGGGCGCGGTGTAATCAAACTCGCCCAGATCTTCGAGCGCCTCCGCGCTGCGGGGATTCAAACGGACGGCCTCCTCGAACTCAACGCGTACCTGTTTGGCCAGCTTGAATGCGCTCAAAAAGGATGCGCGGCTGGCCTTCGCGCCCAAGGCGCGGCCTAGCCACAGATGATCGTCCGAGTTCTGCCCATCCATCTTGACCGCCTGTTGGCAGTCCTCGGCGGCTTGATCCCAATGCTCTATGGAATACTCCACACGGCATTTGAGGTTGTACGCTTCGGCTGTGCCGCTCGGTTGAGCAAGCGGAAGCAACAGCGCCAGCGCCTTGTCTGCCTCGCCAGCCTGCAACTCCGCATTGGCCTGGGCAAGTGGCGTGATCGTGGGATTCGCGCTCGCAGCCGCAGTGGCCAGCAGAAGGATTGCCATCATCATCTTCATGGCACAACCTTGACTGGTACGCCCTCGTGCAAGGGCTGCCCATTGACCGTCCCGGTGGCCACGATATCCCCCTCGGCAAGTCCGGTCAGGATGGCCACTTGAGTCAGATTAAGAGCCCCAATGGTTACCGGCGTTCTACGCAATTCCCCACCCGCCACCTTGAAAACATAGTCTTTGCCGTTCTCCGAGCGCAGCGCTTCGCGGGGAATCGTCAAGGCATTGGCCTGAGTGGAGGTCGTCGCGGTCACATTCACATTGGTATCCGGCAACAGTTCATCGTCCGGGTCGTCAATCTTGACCAGCACTTCACCCACGCTGCGAGTACCCAGGTTAATGACAGTGACTGGCGTGCGCTCGATATGCCCATTCCAGATGCGCCCTTCTTTGGCGTTCCATCTGATCTGAATCTTCTGGTTGAGGGCGAGCTTCCCAATCTCCGGCTCGTCAAAGTAGGCCCTGATCCGCTCATGGTGCAGGTCGGCCATCTGCATTAGCAGCTTGCCCTCTTCCACAAAATCCGTTGGATACGCATCAAGACTATAGACGGTACCCGTCACTGGAGCATGAACCTCAGTCTGCTCGAGCACCTGGCGCGCCTCTGCCAAACTGGCTTCCGCATCGGACAGCGCGGCCCGCGCACGATCGATTTCCGCCGGGGAATACCGATCACTCGCGCCTAGCTTCGAGGCGCTCAGGCTGGCTTGCGCCGCGTCCAGCCGTTCCTGTGCCGCAGCCACCTCGCTGGCTGAGGCTGCTCCCGTGGCCTTAAGCTTGGTCAGCAACTCAAGATTGCGCTGCGCCTCATCCCGTTCCAGTCGGGCGCGCGCCTGGTCGGCGGCAGCCATTTGGCGCTCCTGCTGGCTGCCGTTGTGAGTCGCAGCCTCCAGCGCCGCTTGCGCCGCCTTTACGCCGCTAGCAGCCGAGGCCAGACGCGCACGCGCCAGAGTATCGTCCAGCACCATCAGCAACTTGCCTGCCGCAACCACATCGCCCGGCTGAACATAGACAGCTTTGACCGTTGTGGCAATCGGGCTGTGCAGTTCGTAATTCTCTTCCGGCTCTACGCGTCCGTTGGTGGCGATGGTGCTCATCAGCGGCTGATGCCCTGCCGGAAAGGCATGGATCTCCAGCCGGTCCCGCGTAAAGGACCGCACCACGAAAAACACGATAACCAAGATGACAGCCGAGACCCTCCAAAACCAAAGCCTGGCTGATTGCTTTCTTTCTAGTGTCATTCAGGCAACCATTGCCAGTATATAGGACGCGCGAACCGGGACATGGGAGCAAAAATCCTTATTGGAAGAAGTTTTCAACTGAACTTGCTTCTGCCCGTAGAATAAAAACATGGCTTCCGAAGCGCGCTACACCGACACCCACGCAAAGGCCGGCCTCGATTTTGCCTTTCCGGCTATCGAAACCTGGCAGAATCAATTTCCCGGCTACGAAATCCTGATCGACGATCCGGAGCTGACCAGCGTCTGCCCCAAGACCGGCCTGCCCGACTTCGGCGTAATGACCATTCGCTACATGCCCCGCGAGCGCTGCCTCGAACTGAAGTCGCTCAAGGAGTATCTCTTCTGCTACCGCAATCTGGGCATCTTCCAGGAAAACATCGTCAACCAGGTGCTGGAGGATGTGGTCAAGGCCACCGATCCGGTCTGGGCCGTGGTGCGCGGCGTCTTCCGTCCCCGCGGCGGCATCGGAACGACAGTGGAAGCGCGCTGGCCTCGACCATTGGCATAGTCTTTAGCCAGACGAACGACCCAAGTTCGGAGCCCCACCCTCGCCGGGTTCTTGTTTTTAGCGCTAGGGCGGGAGAACAGGAAGCTTCCCGCTTGTACTGAAAGTCAGGTTTTGAAGTTAAACGTTGAAAGTGCACGGCTTTAGTTCTGCCGCAAATGCCCCCAACGAAGGTTGGGCTTTGGCTCTTGAGGAAAGTATTTAGGCTTTTTTGATTTTCCACACGGATGTTAAGTAGGAGCTGCATGGAAGATTCTGACCATCTTTTCGTGGGAAAAGAGACGAAACTCTTCGATCCTCAAAATGCACCCTACGGCAAGGGCACCGAGGTACTTGATGCGACTGTGATTCGGAGAGGCGGCCAATGGTGGATGTATCTTGCCGGGCAAGCGGGCGGATATGGAGCTACGCAACTCTTCAGCGCATCACTCGACCCCGGAGCACCCCTCTCTGCGCACGGCTGGAAACTAACTCTGGATGAAGCCGGGGAACTGAAGCCTCTCGCCGGGCAGAGTTTGAGCCGAGCGTGGGATGGCAGCGGGGGGCGGCACTGTCCATCGTATGTGCGAGGATGGAACCCGCTGAAGCAAGAATGGGTGGAACGAATCTATTACGCAGGAGCTGCGGAAAACCTGTGGGGGCCTTACACCATTGGTTTTTTGGAATGGAATGGGGAGGCTTGGATCGATCAGCCCGCGCCCGTGTTTGTGGCCAACCAGGATTGGGAGCAGGGAAGCGTGTACGAACCAAATCTCATCTTCCACGACGGCAAATGGAAGATGTGGTATGTGGCAGGATCGAACAGCGAAAACTACCTGGTGCAAGGTTACGCTGAGAGCGATGATGGGGTGACCGGTTGGAGCGAACACACAGTCTTTGCCTTACCGGAGATGAACGTCTTCGATTTCTGCGTCAGGGAGCGAGCCGGTTCGTTCGACGCGATCTTTGCGCGCGTTTGGTTGGGTGAAGGCAGCGCTCCGCTTGAGACCGGGTTGTGGTGGTGCCGAGCGGAAGAGCCGTCGAAAATTCTTTCCGGTTGGAGCCGGCCGGTCCAGATCATGACCGCGGAAGATCGCGGATGGCACAGTGGTCCTTGGAAGCCCTCGCTGCAGTTCGACGAAAATGATGTAAACCACGCATTCGTATTCTTCGATGGGCTTTACCGGACCAGCGACCCGGGTCCATTTCCGTTCGCTTTTACCCTTGGGTGCCTTGAGGTTGAACTGCCCATCACAAATGAGAAATTGTAACTTCCAAACGGTTATCACCTTATTGCTTCTGGGTGGTGAATGATATTCATTGATTCACTGGAAAGGATGAATTCATCTGACCACCGCGCCTCCGCCTCGCCCCCGCCTCACCCCCGCCCAGGGGACGCTGCTACTGCTCATCGCGCTGAATCTGCTCAATTACATTGACCGCTATATCTTTCCCGGCGAGCTATCGCTGATCCAGAAGGAGTTTCACTCGACCGATCAGCAGATGGGCGCGCTGACTACGGCGTTGTTCATCTTTTATATGATTGCCGCGCCCGCAACTGGCTGGCTGGGCGACCGCTTCCGGCGCAAGCCGATGATTATCTGCG
>CAZXVX010000205.1:0-5357 GCA_964644105.1 uncultured Occallatibacter sp.
TCATGCAGGAGAATGACGAGCCGATCAACGAGATTGGCTTTGTGGCCAGCTTTGATGAGATCGAGGTCGATTACAGCTCGGGCGAGGTCTACGAGGTGGAGATGCATGACGGCTCCAACCTGCGTCTGCGAAAGCTGCTGGAGGATTACGACCCCACCGACAAGCCCAACGCCGTGCGCACGCTGATGGAAGCGCACGACAAAGACGAGATCCTTACGGGCGTTTTCTATATCAACACGGAGAAGCCCACCTTTATCGATCAGCTCGGTCTGGTGGATGAGCCGCTGGGCACGCTGCCGGAGTCGCTGACGCGGCCGCCGAAAGAGGCGCTCGAAGCGCTGATGGCTGCGCTGAAATGATTGGTTAGAACTGAACATTCCAAAGTTGAAACTGCCGGGCGTCTTTTCTCAAAATAAGAGCCGCTCTTCGCCGCCTCTCCGTCGAAAGGTGTACCATTGGACCATGGCAAACTACCGCGTCGTTCTCCGCCAATCCGAGGAAGGTTACAGCGTCCACTGCCCCGGTCTGCCCGGCTGCTGGTCGCAGGGAGCAACCGAGGAAGAAGCTCTTGCGAATATACAGATCGCAATTCAGGAGTATGTGGAAGCAGCTGAGGAATTGGCACGTGAGGATGACAGTCGTCTTGTAGAAGTAGGAATCGGGTAGACAACGGAATCAAAGTCCGACAGGTTGACCATTAAGATACGATTCTCGAATATTTTTTTGCATAGCTATTCCTGTATTTTTGTATCCCAAAATCACGATCAAGTACGATAATATACGATAGTCTGCGATACTATTGCAGACAAATAAACCTTTTTATAGCAGTGATTTAGAAGATATGCAGCCTTGACACTTGTACCCAGGCAGCTGATGATTAATTCAGCACTGTTGAGGTAACTCGTGTCCAAGCTTCCTGGCATCAACCATCTTCGAGCCGTTGCCGCTTTGGAAAAAGCTGGCTTCCGCATTCTGCGTCAAGGCGCGCACATCGTCATGACGGATGGGACGCGAATTCTGACGATTCCCCGCCACAACCCAATCAATGCCTTCACCATGGGCGGTATCGTCCGCGATGCCGGATTGAGTTTGGAACAATTTCGGGATTTGCTGTAGCCTCTGTTCCTCGAAAATGCGGAGTGTTTCCCATGCAGACCGGGCTCGAATGGGTATAATTGCTCGGTATTGGGTCTGTTTGAACGGACTGTGCCGTGTGACAAACTTTCTATTTGATTCACTGAAGAGAGGATTATTTTGCCCGGTTTGCAGCAAGATGTGCGGAAGTCCGTTGCGGTGATTGGTGGCGGCGTGGCTGGGATGAGTGCGGCCTGCGCTTTGGCCGAGGCTGGTTTCCTGGTGCAACTGGTTGAACGGCGCCCTTATCTGGGCGGGCGAGCTTCCTCGTACTGGCATCCGGGCGTGAATGAAGCGATCGACAACTGCCAGCATGCTCTGATTGGCGCTTACACCAATCTGCAAGGATTCTATCGCCGCATTGGTGTTACGGGCCTTATCCATTGGACTCATGAGTTTACGATGATTGAGCCGGGCGGACGGCGGTCGCGGCTGGGGCCGTTCGAGCTGGGGCCGCTGCGGCTGCCTGCGCCGCTGCACGGCGCCCCCAGCTTCCTGAATGCAAGCGCCTTTACGCTGGCCGACAAGCTCGCGCTGGGCCGCGCCATGCGGGCGATGATGAAGCCGGAAGCGATGGAGCATAGCCGGGAGTCGCTGGGCGATTGGCTGCGCCGGCACAAGCAGACCGAGGGGGCGATGAATCGCTTTTGGCGACTGGTGATTGCCAGCGCGCTGAATGCGGAGATCGATTCGATTGCCGTGCCTTACGCGGCCAAGGTGATCCGCGAGCTGTTTCTGAACTCGGCTGAAGCGGGCAGCATGGGAATGAGCACCGTTCCGCTGAGCGAGTTATACACGCCTGTTACGCCCTATATTGCCGAGCGCGGCGGCCGCGTGCTGCTGAATACTTACGTCGAGGGCGCTGCCTGGGATGAAGCGTCAAAGAAGTGGCTGATCTGCACGCGCTCCGGCGAGCTGGTCTCCGACTACATGATTCTGGCGCTGCCCTTTGAGGCGATGCAGAAGCTGTTGCCGCATCTGCCTGCCGAGGAAGGCACGGAGAATCTGGCGCGGCAGCTTGAGCGCCATGTGCATTGGCCAATTTGCAGCGTGCATCTGTGGTTCGACCGGGAGATTACCGAACTGGAGCACGCCGTGCTGCTGGACCGGGAGATTCATTGGATGTATAACCAGTCCAAGCTGCAAGGGCGCGGCGGGCATTATATTGAGTTGGTGGTCAGCGCCACGCGGGCCTTTGCGGCGCTGCCGCGCGAGGCGGCGATTGAGCAAGCGCTGCGTGAGTTGGCGGAGTTCTTTCCGCTGGTGAAAGAGGCCAAGCTGCTCAAGGTTGCGCTGGTCAAAGAGATGCATGCCACCTTCGGCGTTCCTCCGGGAATCGATTGGGCGCGACCGCACGGCAGTGCTCCCTGGCCCAACTGCTTTTTGGCGGGCGATTGGGTGAATACAGGCTGGCCATCGACGATGGAGAGCGCGGCGCGGTCGGGACATCTGGCGGCCGAGGAGCTGGGCTTCGCCGCGCAGGAGCCGCTCAATTGCTTTGAGTCGGATATGAAGCCGCAAGGGCTGATGAAATGGATGAGCCATTAGCTATCAGCTATTGCTGAAGTTATTACTTATTGGCTGAAAGCTGATAACTGATAGCTGAAAGCTGTCTTCAATGCGCCAGGAAATAGACGCCGATGCAGACCAGCACGGCGGCGCTCCAGCGGCGGCGATCCACATTCTCATGCAAGAAAAACTTGGCGGCGATGGCGTTGGTGACCAGCGTCAATGAGGCCGAGGCAGGAGCGACAAAGCTCACCGGCATGTGGTTCACAGAGAAGAGCAGAGAAAAGAAGGCCAGCGCCAGGAAGAATACTCCGAGAAAGAAAAACGGGCAGGTGACGACGGCGCGGATGGCGCCTTTGAGGCCGGAGCGGGCACGAATCTCGTCAATGTCGCCGATGGACTTCATCGCTGCGGCGGTGAGAACTTCGCCGGCGGTCGAACATAAGACGATGGCGGCGATCATGGCTGCGGCGGCCCAGAAGCCGGGTTGCAGGGCCGGGAAGGGAAGAGTCATTGCGACACCTCATCCTGGATGGGCGCGGCAACAGGCGCGGGCTTTTCGGTGAGCGATGGCCCCTGCGCCACAAAACCTACGCCGATGGTGATGAGAACAATGCCGGCCCAGCGCTCCAGCGAGATCGTCTCATGAAGCCAGAAGTGCGAGAGCAGCGCAATGACGACGTTACCGAAGCCGGCGGCGGGCATCACAAAGGAGAGATCGGCCCAAGAGAGCGCGGTCAGATAGCTGGCAAAGTAGCCTATAAGCAACGCGATGCCGAGAATGATCCAAGGCGTGAAGACAGCCGCGATCAGCGGAAAGGGATGGGCAAGTGTGATCGGAGGCAAATGAGCCATGCCGCGCGAGAGGCAACTGTCACCCAGTGGAGTGCAGACGGAAACCAATCCCAGAATCAGGTATTGCCGCGGCGAAAGTCTTGCATGAGCCATCAGGATTTCCCAGGAATCAGGAGTCAGGGATCAGGGCCAGTTTGCCGGCTGAGGTTCGTTGTCTCCCAGATATAAAAATCCAAATCTGAGAATCCGATGCCCTGACTCGAAGTATCCCACTCTCTTCACAAGGAATGCGTAAAGAGAGTGGGATACGAAATAGACTGCACAACGAAACCTATGCGCTCGCTGTGGCGGCTGGCTTGCTGCGTGCTGCCTTCACCATCTTGTTGCGCTGCGCGCGGAGCTTGAGGAAAGACTTGGCCTCAACATAGAGCCGTGGCAGATCGCGATTGACGAAGGCCTTCCAGACAACCCGGAAGGCAGCCTTGGGGCGGAAGTAATACTCGTCGTAGAAGCGGTGGACCATCTCCAGCACGTAATCGACGGGCAGGCCGGGATATTCGATGTGCGCCATCTGATGGCCGCCTTCGTCCATGATCGCCGTCGAGTTGAGGATGAAGCCGTTCTCTTTGGCGTAGTCAAAGAACTCGGTGCCGGGATAGGCGTGGGCGATGGAAACCTGAATCGTCTCGCAGTCGAGTTTCTTGGCGAAGTTGATGGTGTTGCGGATCGACTCTTTGGTCTCGCCCGGCAATCCGAGGATGAAGTCGGCGTGGATGCAGAGACCGATGTCATGGCAATCCTTGGCGAAGGCGCGCGCACGCTCGACAGTGGCGCCCTTCTTGACGTTCTTGAGGATCTGCGGGTCACCGGATTCAAAGCCGACGATCAGCAGGCGGCAACCGGCATCTTTCATCGCTTGCAGGGTCTTGCGGTCGGTGGTGACGCGCGAGGTGCAACTCCAGGTGATGCCCAGCGGCTTGATCTTTTCGCAGAGTTCAATCGTCCGCGGCCCTTGAATGTTGAAGGTGTCGTCGTCAAAGAAGAACTCCTTCACCTCGGGGAAGTTCTCTTTGGCCCAGGCCAGTTCGGCGGCAACGTCATCTGTGGAACGCGTGCGCCAGCGATGACCGCTGAGCGTCTGCGGCCACAGGCAGAAGGTGCACTGCGCCGGGCAGCCGCGCGAGGAGTAAAGAGCAATGAACGGATGCATCAGGAAGGGCACGTTGTAGCGCGTTACGTCCAAATCGCGCTTGTAAATTTTAGTGGCCCAGGGCATCGCGTCCAGGTCTTCGATCTGCGGCCGGTCGGGGTTGTGGACGATCTCGCCGCTCGGCTTTTTGTAACTGATGCCGAGAATCTCATTGAGCGGCTTGCCTTGGGCATACTCGACGACCGAATAATCGAACTCGCGGCGGCAAATGAAGTCCAGCGCCGAGCACTCATTAAGCGCCTTCTCCGTATCAGTGGTTACCGGCGGGCCGACAAAGGTGATGCGGATCGAGGGATTGGCTTTCTTGATAGCCTCGGCCAGGCGCTGATCGCCATCCCAGCCCATGGTCGAAGTGAAGAGGACCAGGAACTCGTAGCTTTTGCAAATCTCGATGGTTTCGGCGGCGGTGACGTGATGCGGGGAGGCATCCAGCACGCGCGAGCCTTCGAGCAGTCCGGCGGGGTAGGTGAGCCAGACGGGGTACCAGTAGGATTCAATCTCGCGCGTCGCCGGCCAGCGCGAACTCGCGCCGCCGTCGAAGTTCTCGAAGGAGGGCGGATTCAGAAAAAGCGTCTTCAGGGGCATAGTCATCCCTTTCATTCTAACATTTTGAGATTTCTTACGGTTTTCGATCTACTTTCCGTGCAGTTCGTCCAGCCAGTCTTGCATATGGCCTAGGGCGCGCAAGAGACCGAGCCGCGCCTTGCTC
>CAZXVX010000206.1:0-5307 GCA_964644105.1 uncultured Occallatibacter sp.
GGGTCTAGCTGCATGGACGCTTATAACGACCGGACTGACTCTCGGTGTTGAGCAACTGATAAAGCATTACCTCTAATCTCAGTATTAGTCAACAATAGAAAGTGATATTATGTGGGCGTAATTATAGGTAATGCCTTAGATGTATTGCCGTGCATAGATTCCAACTCCTTCCAAGGGTGCCTAACCGACCCGCCATACGAGCTAGGATTTATGGGCAAGGCGTGGGACTCGACTGGTATAGCCTTCAACCCGGCTGTATGGTCGGAAGTCTTGCGCGTACTCGCCCCCGGCACGTATCTCATGGCGTTTGGCGGAACTCGTACATTTCACCGCATGACTTGCGCCATAGAGGATGCGGGGTTTGAAATACGTGACTGCCTGATGTGGCTGTATGGAACGGGCTTCCCAAAGTCCAAGTCATGCCTCAAGCCGAGCTATGAGCCTATCATTCTCGCCCGTAAGCCCGGTAAAACCAGTCAACCCCTCAACATTGACGGCTGCAAAATCGGGGATGAGATTCGTCTATCTCCATTGTGTCAAGGCGATAGCACTTACAGCGGTGGATGGAATGGCGGAAAGCCCTCGCTCGTTACAGGCCGCTGGCCCGCCAACACAATCCTTGACGAGTCATTCGCTGATGCGGAATGGTCACGCTATTTCTATTGTGCCAAGGCCAGCCGCAGGGAGCGAGATACGGGGCTACAGAATTTTCCACTCTCACCCGGTATACGCACCAATGCTCCGCGTTCATCAGAGAATGCAAAGACAGGGCACCATCTCAACAACCACCCCACCGTCAAGCCTCTGAGCCTCACAGAGCACCTAGCCAAGCTGATACTGCCCCAACCCTCAGCCGATGGATGGCGGCGTCTGCTAGTGCCCTTCAGTGGTTCCGGTAGCGAGATGATAGGCGGCATAAAGGCCGGATGGGATGAGGTCACCGGAGTTGAGCTATCCGCCGAGTATGCGGCTATAGCTGAGTCAAGGATTGAGTATTGGAGAGCAGCATAGTGAATATATCGAATGAAGGCTTACAGCTAATCAAGGTCAGCGAAGGATTCCGAGCAAATACATATCTGGACGTGGCGGGGTTCCCCACCATCGGCTACGGTCACAAGCTGCTACACCCTGAGTCGTACCCCAACGGCGTCACTGAGGATGAGGCAACCGCCCTGCTCTTGCAGGATGTACAGGGCGCGGAACAGGCCGTCTCGCGGCTGGTCAAGGTTGCGCTCACTCAGGGTCAGTTTGACGCCCTCGTGGATTTCACCTTCAATCTCGGCTCCGGTCGGCTGGCGAGTTCTACCCTGCTGGCGGACCTTAACGCTGGCCGCTATGCCGATGCGAAAGCGCAACTGATGCTCTGGGACCGCGCCGGGGGCAAGGTTTGCACCGCTCTGGCGACTCGTAGGCAAGCTGAGACTGCGTTGTGGGGGGGATGAGTCCACTACGGCGTGACGGTCACACCAGAGACGGGATAACCCACCACAAAGTGCTGTTGACTCATGAGCGGCGGCGACGGCGTTGGAGCAGCACCGGCTCCAGCTTCTCGTACACGCCCTCCTTGTCCAGCCCTTGTACCAGCTTCGACATTGGCGTTTCGAAGACCTCGCAGATTCTGAGCAGGGTGGTCACGGTGATAGGGCGTCCGGCCTCCACTTGCTGCCAGTGGCGGGTAGAGAAGCCGAAGGAGAGCATATCCTCTTGCGAGAAGCCACGCTTCTTGCGTAGTCCCTTCAACCGGATGCCCAAAGCGCGAAAAAAGTGTTCTTGATTGGCCACACCTTGAGGTGTAATAATTTACGCGCAGATATACCACGCGCAGAATAGCGTGTTTGCGGTTGGGATACCGATTGAGTTTCCGACTGGTTGCTCCGTTTAGGCTCTGCATTTCTCAGAACCAAAGCACTCTTTAGGAGTTGAATTGTGAGCATTCTCTCTTTGAACGATTCTCCTGTACCTGACGACCGCCGTGCATCGACCACGAGCACTTGTTCTACTTGTGGTGTGCCCGTCCCAAGAACAGCCAAGTTCTGTCCCGAATGCGGAGGTGTGCAAAGCCCTCAACAAGCGACGCAGGTCATCAATGAGACCAATTTCTCCCTCAACGCCTACGGGCAGCTAAGTTCGCGTTACCATGACATCTATCGAATTGCAGATGGCATGGTTCGATTAGGAAAAATCATCAAAATCGTGGCGGTTGTAGTTGCCGTGACAGGAGTAATCGCAGCGATTGTCATCGCTTCAAACGGGGGGTTTGGAAGTGACTTCGCATCCCCTGCCGTGGCCGTCGTCGGCCTGTGTGCAGCCGTCGGCATTTTTTGTTTAGGCATATTGATTGGCGCTTGCGGAGAACTTCTGAGGGCGCTTGTCGATACTTCTGTCAATACATCTCCTCTGATTACCGATTCAGAGAAGGCAACAATAATCGGCTTGCTTTAATTGCATTCGCTTAAGACACTGTTTGAAGTGAAGGACGTTCATTGGTTCGGGAGAACCGCCATGAAAGAAAGCAACGACACTGAAAGCCGCTTGAGGAAAGACTCCATGGCCGCAAGAGCTTGTTCTCAGTGCGGCGTACTGATTCCAACAGCCGCAAAGTTCTGTTTAGAATGTGGTGCTCCGACCGCAATTGCTTGTTCTGCTTGCGGCGCGTCCATCTCAGCGACAGCGAAGTTCTGTCTTGAGTGTGGTGCTTCGCAGAACACTGAACAGGGCACAAAACATTGGCATGAACCTGTGTCGGTTCCTGAACAGCTAACCAGCACTACGGCGACACCAGATGAAGGCAACCCCGAGTCTTGCTCAGCACTCTCCCCAGAAGCAGAGAGAGAGCACACTCCCGCCGCTCCTGTCATTTCTAGCGAAATTATCACGGGTGCGGAACCAGCGAACCAAGAGAAGACTGCGCAACCTTCGCTTCACACACGCCACCACAATGCTCTCGTCATCGCATCAAGTGTGTCAATTATCATAGTGGCGCTATTTGCTGTACTCTACTGGGGATTTGGCTTATTTCGAGAAACACCTCCGGTTCCCGTTGCGGAGAATTTGAAATGGGGTTACATCAACGCGAATGGAAAATGGGTCATCCCCGCACAATTCGACGAGGCGTATTGGTTCAGTGAGGGAAAGAAGCCGCTAGCAAGAGTTCTTTCCGGCGAAAAGTGGGGATTCATCGACACGTCCGGCCACTTCGTCATCCGCCCGCAATTCGATTATGCCTTCGGTTTCACGGAAGGATTCGCCCGTGTGACAGTCGCCGGAAAATGCGGATTTATCAATGAAGCGGGGAGTATTGCCATCCCAGCTCAGTACGAAGGGTGCGGTGCCTTTAATAAAGGTTTGGCGTGGGTAGAGGAAGGAAAAAAATGGGGAATCATCAATAAGTCTGGAACATTCATCTCTTCACCGCAATTTGAAGACGTGAGCGCGTTTCAATTTGGTCTCGCACAAGCAAGAGTTAATGGCGTATGGGGTTATGTAGACCAAACTGGCCGCTTTGTAATACCTCCGCGCTTCTCGCAAGCATCATCATTTTCATCCGATAAGGGGACTGCGCTGGTAGAACAAGACGGCAAATGGGGGCCGATAGACAGGACTGGACAATTCACATCGCAACCTGCATTCTCCTCTATTGGCAGTGACTTTTCGGAAGGAATGATTCCTGTAGAACTGGGTGGAGAATGGGGCTATGTCAATGCCGAAGGGCACGTCGTAATTCGGCCACAATATGAAGCAGCAGGCCCGTTCTCAGAAGGAAAAGCACCTGTTCAAACAAACGGCAAATGGGGATTCATCGACAAAGAGGGTAAAACAGTAATTGAACCAGAGTATTTTGCTCCCGGCCTATTTCACAACAAGCTGGCTATTGTTAACCACGGTACATCTGTGATTAGTACTTCCGGCAAAGAAGTGTGGAGCCCAAGTCCAACTAGCTGGGAAGGCACCTTCGTTAAGCAATTGCTGCCTATCATTGACTCTCGCCTTCATTCCATAAAGACTCCTCCTGACTATCGGTGGGTCAGTTGTAAGGGCTTCATGCCAGCCCAGCACGCTATCTGTGCTCACGTTGACAAAGGCAATCCTGACGAAGTGGCAACAGCCATCTATAGTGACGATACGATTGATAAAGAGGCGGCGAGTCTTGGTTTTGACGGTCTCTTGTTCGATGATGCAAGTGGAAACGCTCTTTACGGGTTGCAACCCACGCCGGATGGGTGGAAAGTCATTTCGAGCCTTGGCATACCTTCCTGTCTAGCTAATACCCCGCTTGGTCTGGCGTTGGGAAATGCTGAGCGGCAACGTCAGGAAACCGATTGGGTTGCAAAACATTTGGACGGGTATATCTTCGACAATCATTGGCAAGAGAACCCAGGAAGTCAAATCGAACAATCCGTCATTGATACAATGAAAGTGAACGCACAGATTGTCGGTGGATGTTCCCTAAATTTGACCGCTGTCGATGACACGAAAGCTATAAGTGCAGATACGGGAATTGTTGAAGGTACAGATACGCGGGTTTGCTCCATCAATCTTTCAAATCTCTCCCCAAAGGCATTTGCCATTAAACAATTGACATCCCTGTCAACAAATGAGGAAATTAAGTGGGATTTATCTGTTAACGATAATGATGCTGTGAGTTGCGAGATTACAAGGGTAGATGGGGAAGGGGTCAAGACAGTTGCTCATAGTACGGGCTTTTTCATTAGTTTCCTTGGCCGTGAAGGGGCTAATGCATGGCTGACTGACTTCAAAAACATGGTTCACGAAAATTGTTCTTCTCGTGAATCCCAGTAATCATTTGACATGCTGTTCTCTAGTCCGCCAGTTCACAAACCCCAATTCACGGCACCCGATTTTCGGGGGCTTTTTCCGTGTAAGCCGTGCATGATTGACAACTTGGGGGTACAAGTCCTCTACCCAACAGCAAAAGGCCGTCACTCCGACCGGGGTGACGGCCTTTTGCTGAGGTACAGGGGGGGGCTGTACGGTTCAAAATGTGACTGCATTATCCGGTTTGTCTGGCTTATCGAGCATGATTGCAAGGTCTGTCAGTAGTGCATCAAGCACGTCAATCTTTTGTTCGATTGAGTCATAGTCGCATTTATCTGGCTTCAGTTCCATTTCTTGAAGGACATATTCACGCAGTGCTTCGCTGCTCTCCTCCAACTTTTCGAGCTGATGTAGTTTTTTCCCAACGTCCGCCATGCTGTCTCCTTTACTCTCCGGTTATCGGGGCATGATTGCCAGGTACATCAACCGCCCCTTCCGCGATTCCTCATGTGCGAGTATACTCGCGGTCAC
>CAZXVX010000207.1:0-5246 GCA_964644105.1 uncultured Occallatibacter sp.
GAACCAAGGGATTATGAGTCCCCTGCTCTAACCGTTGAGCTACAGGCCCTACTTTTAGAATTATAGACTTACAACCTATTTTCTTTGGCAGCCAATCATCTGTGGCTGAAACGGAGCTTCTTTTTACCCACTGATGCTTCCAGAGCGATTGGATTGAACGTTTGCAATCGTTTGAAAACAAGCTGCACGATTTCGCCGGTCAGATGCACATATCTCTGAAAAACCATCACGCCGGAGTGCCCCGCGACCTTCATCATTGTAAACGCGCCAGCTCCAGCTTCGCCCATTCGAGTAAGCGCCGGTGCCGCAAAGAGTGAAGAACGAATTCTTTAGAGATAAAGTATATCTACTTGCCATTCACCACCGGGCGGCACACCTTGGCGTACGTGAGGGTCAAACTGATGCCGAGTCCGACCGGTCAGGTAAATCGCTCTGTAACACCCATTCATAAGTGGACGCCTTCAGTTTACCTTCCAGTAGATGGCCCACACGCGCTGGCAGTGGCACCGTCCGGCAAGCATCTGAGGCTGACCACGACCTCATCCCCCGGTGCATTTCAGGAAAGACTTACGACCCAACGCAGCCACCCAGCCAGTGGGCTTGGCAGACGGCCTGGCGGAAGCTGACGGAAGCTGCTGGCTTGCAACGGTTGCGGCTACACAAACTGAGGCACCACGCCATCACCAGGTTGGCGGAGTCGAATGCAGCCAGCGAGAAGACCATCATGGTTATCGCTGGACACGTGAGCCTGGAGATGCTCTAGCACAACAGCCATATCCGTCAGGAAGCACGGCGCAAAGCGGTCGCCGCACTGGACAGTGTCACAATTACGTCATAATTGGAGCGCTGGCAGACCCTAGCCGCGCGCATGGGGAAGCCGCAACTCCATGGAAAGAAAGAGGAAGGATTGGTCGGGGCGGAGGGATTCGAACCCCCGGCCCTCTGCTCCCAAAACAGGTCACGCACCTTTATGAAATTTGTTAAAAATCGCTGTATTTAACTGGTATGAAATGAATGAGATGCGAACATGGTTCTGGTCTTTGTGGTTCTGAAAGGCTCCTGGATGCTTTGGCTGCTACAAATTTGACTACAACTACAAATTTGCTTGTTTTTTTAGTGGATAAACAACGAAAAAATGAAATCGAATTTCATCAATTGTCGACAATGGAAAGACAAGACACTTACTCATTGTTGAACCGCTAACGCCACCGTTCCGACAGTGGCGTTGATCCCGCCTGAAATGCCTGTTACTGTGATTGTATAAGTTCCGAGCGTTGTGCCTGAGTTACCACTGCCACCTCCACAGGATGTCATTCCCGCGCAAATAAAAAGCGCGAACAGCCCAAGTGTAGCCCACCTCGCACTCCGCCTGAACCCGCCGAAGAACAACGCCAAAGCCAGTGCGGTCCCTCCTGGCGAAACCCATAACAAAATCTTTGTTCGATTCTCTGCGCTAGAGGTACCGGTAGTTTTGACCGTCAGTGTTGAATATTGTGCATTATTGCCGTTGATGCCCGTGAAAGAAACTGAAACCGGGTTCAAACTGCAAGTTGGCATGTCATTAACGTCCGTCATTGTTGTAGTCACACTGCATGTCAGGTTCACTGTTCCACTAAACCCGTTTGTTCCCAACACAATTACCGTTCCTGTATTTCCATAGGTCGACCCCTGCGTTACCGTCATGGATGTGGTTGCGCCGGGACCAGTCGTAAAACCCGGCGGGATCGTGTAAACTGCAGAAACCACATTACTGGGAGAGTAGCCCGGAGCCACTGCGATCGCTTTGATTGTCTCGCTCACGTCGTCCTCAATTATTTCTCCAGGGACGAACGGCGATGAAACACCAATCACCGGCGTGCTTCCATCGATTGTGTAATAAATGAGAGCTGCGGAGTTCGAGTCGCTCAAGGTAATATATTGGCCCGTGGTGTAAGTGCCTGCTGTCGGGTCAAAGGTGGGATCGGGCGTTATTCCCAGAGCGGTAAAAGTCTCAGCCAGCGTTCCGCTGCTTGGCAGATATCCCATATTCGGGTAAAATTCTACTTCAATAGTATCTGTTCCTAACGGCAAGGGAGAACCGCCAGTCCCGTTTGTCCAAGTCGCTTGGCCGGCGATGTCAAGGGGCGTTTCTTCATAAGCGATATTACCTAAAAGAAAGGCAACAAAACCAGCCGCTGGCTTGCCGGTGCTGTCTAGCACAGTAACTGTAAATACCACAGGAGTGCCGTATGGTACATCGTTTGCATTGGATGTCACTGTCGTCGTCGTAGGATAATACGCAACGGTTTGAGTCATTGAAGCAGTGGCCGGAGCGTTATTTGTATCTCCAAGATAAAAAGCATTCACCTGCGTTGTAGGCTCCTGTAGAGACGAGATGGTGAAGGTAGCTTCTCCAGACCCATTCACCGCGACAGTTGTCCACGGGCCGAAGCCCCATCCTAACCCTTCATCATCACTCGGTTCCAATTCATAGTAGTTAAAACCGACATATCCAGTAGGTGTGTTGTTACCGGAGGCCGGTTGCACAGTTGCCGTGAATGTTACAGGCTGACCAAAGAGTACCGAACTCGTATTAGATGTCAGTGTGAGAGTTGGAATAAGCAGAGATTTCATCTCACTGCCATTGAATTCCGTAACAAATGCCTTCTCCGAATAATCCGCAAATGCAGTTTCCACCACGCCTGCCGTAGTGGGGAAATCGACCGAGAGAGTGTAGCCCGCCAGATATACGTTGCCCGATGAGTCGATTGCAATGCCGTAGGCTACCTCCCCATACCCGTAATCACCAGCATCTCCGTTTCCTGTTCCACCTAAAAAGGTGGAGTAGACAAGCGGCGTGTTGGGCGCTGGATTCATCTTGGTCAGGAATGCTGTACATTCGCCATCAATTTCGCCGTCCAGGTTTTGCGGCTCGAACGCCCCTGAAGTCGTTGGAAAATCGCCGGTACACGCTACTCCGGTTACGTAAGCCACGCCTTGTCCATCTACAGCAATTCCATTGGCTCCATCGCCCATTGGGGCACCTGGTCCAAGACTGATTCCCCCTCCCAGAAACGTGGAATAATCCAGTGCCGTACCGGTGCTATTCAATTTGCTGACAAATGCGTTATCTTGCGTTTGATCAAAGTAGTCGATCCCAATCTTGGACTGAAAGGCTCCGGCGGTGACAGGGAAATCCGGCGAAGTGGTGTTTCCCGTAGCATAGGCATTTCCATTTGAATCCAATGCTATGGCGGTAAGGGTGTCGCCAGCGTTCCCGCCCAGGTAGGTCGAGTACAGAAGTGCGGACCCCGATGCATTCAACTTGGTAACGAATCCTGTCTGTACCCCCGATGCACCGATCTGGGTCTGAAAGGCTCCCGGAGTGACCGGGAAATCACTCGACAGGGTGTCCCCGCCGACATAGGCCTCCCCTGCGCTGTCCACGGCAATGGTATATCCACCATCATTCCCGCTCCCGGCCAAATAAGTGGAATAAACCAGCGCCGATCCGGCCGGGTTTAGCTTGGCAATAAAGGCGGAACTCGATGGTGCAATTGCCTTGGTAACCGGAGTGGGCCTGTATGCACCTTGCGTCGTGGGAAAATCAGTGTCAAAAGTGTTTCCTGTCAGATAGGCATTCCCTGCCGCATCAATCGCAACATGGTTGACAAAGGACAACGAGCTGCCCCCAAGGTAGGTCGAATAAACAAGGAAACTGCCGGTGCTGTTCAGTTCCGTAACAAAGCCGTTTGACTGGCTGGTAGTATTTGGGGTCTGTATTGCGATTTTTGTTTGAAATGCTCCAGCCGTGATCGGAAAATCTGTCGAACTGGTGCCGCCCACAACAAAAGCATCTCCGTTGGCATCCAGCGCTATTCCAGCTGCAGAATCGATCCCGCTTCCACTCAAAAACGTCGAGTATAACAAGGCTGTGCCCGTCCTGTTGAACTTTGCTACGAACGGTTTGGCGACAGCCGGCCAAAGTTGCGCACCAGAGAATGGAACGCCGACGGGCTGAACGCTGCCCGGCGTAGTGGGAAAGTCTAGAGTTGCAATACCCGTAACGAAGGCCTCTCCATCCTTATCCACGGCAATCGCCGCTGCTTGGGCATACCCTCCAATGTAGGTTGAGTAATTAAGAATTGGATCGATGACCAGCGGCTTAGCGTGGTCGTAACTTGCCACTGCAAAACCGACCGTATTCTTTTGAAGAATCCTGAATTTGCCGGCAATGAAATTCTTGTGACCGCCATCCTCCGGCTGATAGATCACAGGCTTTTGAAAGCTGATCTGTCCGCCATCCGCCGTCACAATCAGGTCGCCTTTGCTGTCAATTTTGAGACTTCGCGCACCATCAAAGCGCATTTGAATCAGGCTCGGAGTGGCTCCCGGAGACAGTTGATAGTCGAACTCCATATTCCCATTGTTGCCGTAATAAATCAGGTCCGTTCCAGGGTACACGCTTGCATAGCGCAAGCGCTCAAAGGTTGGCAGCCCAGAGTGCCACTTTTCACGATCGTTTCCAATAAAATAATTTACGGTTCCCGGTAAGCGCATCTCTCCTGAAACTGCCGCATTCCTGGATGCATTGAGGAGCGATACACGCAAAAGGCTGCTCATCGCACTATGGCTGGCGAGCAGGAAATCTGCCTCATTCTCCTTAAACTGCGCGGAAAATCCCCGCCCTTGAGCAAGAAACTTTGCATTCGAACTGGATTGTCCCTGATTGGGTTCAAACCTTAATGGCAAAAGATCAAAGTTTTTCTCGATGGTCTTCCGCTCGGCCTCGGAGGGGTTATCAAACGATTGAGACACGAGCAGTGCCGGTGCGACGACCAATACACCAATGCACAACAAAGCCGCGCGGAGAACCACGCAACGCGGGCGAAAGTAAGAAGAAAGCATCTTCATAATAGGGGCGTCCCATTGCTGGATTTACATCCATAGTATAACGGGTAAACTGTCTTCAACTCGAAACGGAAGCAGAAATCAGCTTTCTCTTCGGCCGCTACGCCAACCAGCCCCAATCAAGCAGAAAAAACAAACCTGCCAGCCTCGAAACGCCCCTACTGCGCTTCCACGGTTCAACTGGCGGAATGCCGCTGGAACCAAAGATTCACGCCTCTACAGCAAGCAAGTCGCCCCGGTGGACGGCTCGTGGTCTCCCGCTTTATAGATTTGGGTGGCCCAGGTCTCGCGTTTGAGACCGGGGATCGAGAAGCCCATCTCTTCGCGCCCCGGTCCAAAACGACTCAATCTCAACA
>CAZXVX010000208.1:0-5239 GCA_964644105.1 uncultured Occallatibacter sp.
TCGGCTCCTGCGCGATCTTGAGCACCTTGCGCACCTTGGCCACCGGAATGTCCATACGCTTGGCGATCTCTTCGCTGCTCGGCTCGCGGCCCAACTCCTGGACGAGCTGGCGGCTGGTGCGGATCAGCTTGTTGATGGTCTCGATCATGTGCACCGGGATGCGGATCGTCCGAGCCTGGTCGGCAATGGCGCGAGTGATGGCCTGGCGAATCCACCACGTAGCATACGTGGAGAACTTGTAGCCGCGGCGGTACTCGAACTTGTCCACGGCCTTCATCAGGCCGATATTGCCCTCCTGAATCAGGTCGAGGAACTGCAAGCCGCGGTTGGTGTACTTCTTCGCGATTGACACGACCAGGCGCAGGTTGGCCTCGATCAGCTCGCGCTTGGCCTGCTCGGCGTCCATGTCGCCCTGAATCATCTCGCGCTGGGTGCGCTTGAGTTCGAGGATGGCGACACCGGCCTCGGCTTCGATCTTTTCGAGGTCGGTCTTGCAGTTTTTCTGCTGGCGGCGATACTCCTTTTTCAGCTCCTCGCTCTTCGAGGCCTCGTGCTTCTGCTCGAGGGATTTGATTTGGCGCTCCAGCGTGCGCATGGTGTCCACGGTCTTGTTGACCTTGTCCAGCAGGCGCTTGCGCTCCATGGCCGTGTACTTCAGTTCGCGGACGATGCGCGAAATCAGCACCCTTTCGCGGGCGATCATCCAGCGGGCGTGGCGGGCGGCGTTGGCCTTGTTTTTGGCAGCTGGCGCGGCCTGCTTCTCTTCATACTGCGCAATCTTCTTCTGGTGCTTGACCAGCGCTTCAATGCGCGTCACCGTAGCTTTGACGCGCGCCTGCACCACATCTTCGGTGAGCTCTTCGTCGTCAAAAACCACGACTTCCTTAACGTTGCGCACACCGCGCTTCAGGTCTTCGCCGAGTGCGGCGATCTCGCGGATGACAATCGGCGAGCGAGAGATGGCCTTCATCACGCGCAACTGGCCGCGCTCGATGCGCTTGGCGATCTCGACCTCGCCCTCGCGGGTGAGCAGGGGAACCGTGCCCATCTCGCGCAAGTACATACGCACCGGATCGTTGGTCTTTTCCAGCGTTCCCGGCGTCAGGTCCAGCTCAACGTCCTCGCCATCCTCCAGGTCGAAGTCCTTGTCGCCGAACTTCGGGCCGTCCAGCAGATCAATGCCCTGCGTGCCGATGGTGGTGATCAGGTCGTCCAGATCTTCCGGCGAAGAGCCCATCTCATCCGGCAGCATATCGTTCACGTCGCCGTAGGTGAGGTAGCCTTTTTCCTTGCCCACTTCGATCAGGGTATCGATGTCGTGATCGTGGTCATGGTCATGCTCGTGCTCGGATTCAAATTTGTCGTCAATAGCCAAGATATTCCTACTCTCCACTGCAATGCAGATTCTGTTCAGTTGCCCCCTAAGATTGGACGCAAGAGGGCGTGGGCTGTCCGAAGCGCGCAGAAAATTTTCCCAGGGGAAATTCCAAATTGCGCTACTTGCGGACACGGTCCCGCGTTGATCCGCACCAAGATGCGGCTTCAGGGTGATGGCTCGGAACAGGATGGCAGCGCATCAGGTTTCGCCTGGGTCGCCCGCGAGCTAGGCTCATTTTTGGGGCAGGGGGGCGCGCATCCTCACAGAGATTTTAAGAATACCACGATTGAGCTTGGTTTTCCTAATGAATTTTCAGCCGCTTTTTAATGAGCCGATTGAAAGCAATCATTCGTTTCCCGGCCCAAAATCCACACCGTGCCGCCCAGTTCCGTTTCATCCCTTCGATGGGAACCTGGCCAACTGCCCGCCTGCCTCGTGGAATGATAGGATGGATTGGAATATCCGGAGGCAGCTTGTCCGCTCTCGAAAGCCTCACCTCGCATCTTCTGTTGCCTCGACTGCCAAGACCCGGCGGGTTTCCTCTTCTGCGCGTCCTCATGGCTATCTGCCTGAGCCTTCCCTTTGCCGCGCCTCATCTCCAGGCCCAGAGCTTTGACGCCACCAACCTGCGCCAGCCCACTGATCTTGACGCCATCTGGCTGGTTCACTCGGGCGACGATCCAGCCTACGCTCGCAAGGATTTTGACGACAGCGCCTGGACGCGCTTCCGTTCCACGTCCTCGATCCGTAAAGTATTTCCCGACAGCCAGCCGGAGGTCGTCTGGTACCGGCTGCACGTTAAGGTTCTGCCCACGCAGTCGGGGCTTGCGCTGGCGGAGTGGAATATCTCCAGCGCCTTTGAGGTTTACGTCAACGGTCAGCGCCTGATGCAGTGTGGCCGCGTGGCGCCCTTCGCGGCGTACACCTCCGGCGCGCGCCTGCTGGAACCGATCCCCGACCGCGAGCTTGCCACCGGATCGGTGGTCATTGCCCTGCGCGTTCATATCTCGAAGCTCGAATGGGGCGATCAAGGCGCTGGCTTTGTTGCCTCCAACCTCACCCTCGGACAGGAACAGGCGCTCTCCGATCACATCTGGCTCCTCATCATCGGCCAATATGCGCCCGGCTTGATCACCAACTTTCTTGGACTTGGCTTGGGCATTGTGGCCTTGGTGTTGTTTTCTTCGCAGCGCCGCCAGTGGGAATACCTCTGGATCTTCCTGCAATTCTTTTGCGCCTCCTGCAGGCTGCCGCTTAATACCTATGAGTACTTCCACAATGTGCCGGCGAACTGGGACCTGCTTCGTGAACCTCTGGCGATTGCCAGTCTGTTCTTCACTTGTTTGATGTACTTTGCCTTCCTGCGCCTTCGCATAGGCCGGTGGATGCAATCTGCTCTTGCGGTTGCCATCCTGGGATGGGTGCTCTCGCAGATCGGTCAGGCGCATGGGAGTATCTCCAGGTTAGCGTCTGTTCTGGCGCAGTTTCCAATCCTCTTTCTTATTGGCGGAGTCATCCCGGTTCTGCTCATCGTGCATTGGCGGCGGGGCAATCGAGAAGCGGGTATTCTGCTGATTCCGGTCATCCTGACGAGCCTCACCTACTATGCGTCGATCCTGCTGTTCTTCCTCGGGCTGGTTCCCGCTTTCCAGGATACAGCCATCAAGGCGTACAAGCTGCTGTTCGCTTGGCAGCTAGGCCCATTCATCTGGGATATTGGCCAACTCGCAAACCTGCTTTACCTTCTCTCGCTGGCCATTATCATGGTGCTGCGCTCCACGCGGATCAGCCGCCAGCAGGCGCTGCTGGAAGGCGAAATGGCCGCCGCGCGCGAGGTCCAGCAGATCATTCTGCCGGATCATGCCGAAGCCGTCCCGGGATTTACCGTCGAGAGCGTTTACCAGCCGGCTCAGCAGGTGGGCGGCGACTTCTTCCAGGTTCTAAGGGCCGAGCAGGGCGGCTTGCTGCTTGTGGTGGGAGACGTGGCCGGCAAGGGACTGCCCGCGGCGATGCTGGTCTCTGTGCTGGTGGGAGCCATCCGCGGCGTGGCCGAGTACACCTTCGACCCCGCCGAAATGCTCGCCAACCTCAACGAGCGGCTGATCGGCCGCACCGGCGGCGCCTTCTCGACCGCGCTGGCGGCGCATATTGCCGCCAACGGCGCGGTGAAGATCGCCAACGCCGGCCATCTTTCGCCTTACCTTGATGGAAGAGAGATCGCGCTACCCGGCGCGCTGCCCTTGGGAATTCAGCCGCACACCCGCTACGAGACCGTCCAATTCCATCTCGCACCTGGCAGCCGTCTCACCTTTTACTCCGATGGCGTGGTCGAGGCGCAAAACGCCCAACGCGAGCTTCTGGGCTTCGAGCGCGGACGCGAGCTTTCCACCCGGCCCGCCGCCTCCATCGTCGGAGCCGCCCAGGAATTTGGCCAGGCCGATGACATCACAGTGGTCACCATTGAACGCGCGCCAGCCATTGCTACGGCGGCCTGATGCCCGCCGGACCAGCTTTGGCCGGAAGCTACAGGCCCGCTACTGCCTGCCAAAGCGGTAGACAAAGCTGAGGGTGAAGGCGCGGCTGTGCTGAAGGGTAGAGCCGAAGCCGCTGAAGTAGTACTCAGGCGCCACACGCAGGCCGATCTTCGGCGAGAGGTTGTACTCGACGGGAATCGCAGGAGTGGCGGCAAAAGTGTAGCCGTTGTTCCACAAACCCAGTTGGGTAGACAGAACGGTGCTGTGGTTGGTGTCGCCGTCGAAGTTTCCCTTCTCAAACCCGGCCAGTCCGCGCACAGCAATGGAAAACTTGGGCTGGAGGTAAAAACGGTAGGTGGGTCCGGCCAGCACGGCATATTGGCTGATGGCGGCGTTGGTGATCGCATTATTATCGATCGGACCGGTATAGGGACCGCCGACATAAGCGGTGGAATAATAACCGCGGCCGTCTAGATTCCAGCCGAGCCGTTCATTCTGGTAGCGCGTGACGCCGACATTCCAGGCGTACTCCCATGCATGTTCCAGCATGCCGTGCGGGAACGAGCCGTTGCAGAGGAAGGTGCTGGAGCAAGGGCCGGGGCCGGGTTCAAAGCGCTGCACGCCCATGCCGGTGTAGGCCTCATAGCGATGGGTGTACACCTCATGAATGGCGGCGGCGCGGCGGGCAGCGCGGCGGGCGCGGATGCGCGCCTGGACGCTGAGCGCGCCGGCGGATTGCGCGGTGTTCTGCACCGGTTGAGCTTGAGGCTGGGCCTGACCGGTCGAGCTGCTGGACGACGGGCTTTGGGAGAATACAGCGGTAGCGGCGGCCAAACCAAGCGCCAGCAAAATGGCAAGACGGCAAGAAGAAGACATCGTGTTCGGGTTTCCTCCACGGGAGTACGGAAGGCAAGCCTACACTGCGCTCCCCCCATTCAGTTATTAAAACACCTTGGGGGGAGGCTTGGCTTCTTGCCGCTACGGATTGGACGCGCGGCGAAGAAAATTGTGGGGGTGAGCCGCTTGCAAAATCGCTCTCTGGACAGAAAGACAGCTCCGAACTTGCCTTCCGCCGGGCAGCGCATAGCCGAAATTGATTCCAATGGGTTTTTCGCATCCCAATCATTCCTCTGTTCCCTTTGCGCTGCGAGTGCGCCGTATCATTAAACTATGGGACTTGTGAAAGATCTGTTGAAGGCGCTGGCCGAGGATGGCGCGGCGATGACGCGGGAGCAGGCAGCGGCTGCGCTCACTGAGATTCTTACCGGCGCAGTGCCGGAGGTCGAGACGGCGGCGCTGCTCACCGTGATGGCCACACGCGGCGAACAGGCTCCGGAGCTGGCCGGCTTTGTGCAGGTGATGCGCGAGCGCGTGACGCCGCTGCCGC
>CAZXVX010000209.1:0-5221 GCA_964644105.1 uncultured Occallatibacter sp.
TGCCCCAGGCCGCAAAGGCTGGTCTCCTTGATCGTCTCGCAGAGGCTGATCAGCAGGTCCAGATCTTCCATCGTTCCCTGCCCCTCGCAGATGCGCGTCAGCAGCGTGTACATCTGCGCCGTGCCCGCGCGGCATGGAATGCACTTGCCGCAAGACTCTGAACGGCAGAAATCCACAAAGTATTTGGCCACATTGACCATGCACGATGTGTCGTCCATGACAATCATGCCGCCCGATCCCATGATCGAACCGACCTTCATCAGAGCATCGTAGCTGACGCCCAGGTCCAGCATCTCGGCGGGAATGCAACCGCCGCTGGGCCCGCCCGTCTGCACCGCTTTGAAGGTATGCCCGTCCGGCACGCCGCCGCCGATCACCTCAATGATCTCGCGCAGCTTGATGCCCATCGGCACTTCCACCAGGCCGGTGTGGGTAATCTTGCCGGTCAGCGCAAAGACCTTGGTTCCTTTGCTCCGATCCGAACCCATGCGAGAGAACCACTTGCCGCCATTGCGAATAATGGGTGCGACGTTGGCGTAGGTCTCAACATTGTTGAGCAGCGTCGGCTTGCCCCACAAACCGCTCACCGCGGGATACGGCGGACGCGTCTTGGGCGAGCCGCGCCGTCCCTCGATGGAGGCTATCAGCGCCGTCTCCTCGCCGCAGACAAATGCGCCCGCGCCCAGGCGAATCTCAATATCAAAGCTGAAGGGCGTATTGCAGATGCTGTTGCCCAGCAGTCCCCGCCGCCGCGCGTCGCGAATCGCCAGCGTCAGCCGCGAGACCGCCACCGGATACTCGGCGCGCACATAAATGAATCCCTTGCTGGCGCCCACCGCATAGGCGGCCAAAGCCATGCCCTCGATCACCCGGTGCGGATCGCCTTCCATCACGCTGCGGTCCATGAACGCGCCTGGGTCGCCTTCGTCGCCGTTGCAGACCACGTACTTCAAATCGCCCGGAGCCTTGGCCACCGTGCCCCACTTCAATCCGGTCGGATAGCCGCCGCCGCCGCGCCCGCGCAGGCCGCTCTCGGTAATGCGGTGAATCACGCCGTTGGGCGTCATCTCGGTCAGCGCCGTCAGCAACGCCTTGTAGCCGTCGCGGCCGATATAATCGTCGATCTTTTCCGGGTCGATGTGGCCGGCATTCTCCAGCACCACACGCACCTGCTTGTCAAAGTGATCGTCCAGATCGCATTGCAGTTCGGGAACCGGCTCGCCGCCCAGGTGGGAGACAATCGACCCGGCATTCTCGGCCTGCACGTGGTGATACAAATGATTGTCCGGCTCCACGCGTACCAGCGGACCCGAGGAGCAAGGCCCCATGCAACCGGTGCGGCGGATCAGTATGCTTTTACCGGCCGCGCCGGCGGCCTTTTCCAACTCATCCCGCAAGCGATCCGCGCCCTGGCTCATACAGGCCAGGTCCATGCAGACATCCACTTCGTAGTCGTAACTCGCGTTCTCCGCGGCGACGCTCTTGGCTATTTGTTCCAGCTCTTCAATCGTCATTCCACCGCCCACCTTTCCAGTTGTTCGATTACCCGCTCAACAGGCGTTTCGCCCGCCACCGCGCCATCGAACAGAACCACCGGGGCGCGCGAGCAGGCGCCCACGCAGCGGGCCGTCATCAAGCTGACCAGCCCGTCGGGAGTCATCTGCCCCTGGCTGATGCCCAGCTTCTCTTCGCTGGCGGCTATCAGCCTGTTCGCGCCCTTGATGTAGCAGGCCGTTCCCGCGCAGATGGTCAATGTGTGCTTGCCCGGCGGCTTCATGCTGAAGTAGTGGTAAAAGGTCACCACCCCATAGGCCTGGCTGAGCGGCACCCGCAACGAGCGCGCCACAAACCGAATCGATTCATCGTCCAGATAACCGAAGGCCGACTGCACAGTGTGAAGTGTTTCAATCAGCGCGTGACGGGCAAAGCCATTCTTGCGCATGGTGCCGTTCACGATCTTCCATCGTTTATCGTCACTTGGCAGCGGCGGCGGTGTGAATGCTGACACAGATACCTCCCTGGGCAGAGAGCGGATGCACGGGAATCGCAGATTCCCTTGCTCCGCTTTCGTCCTAGCTGAGTTTAGGATGTGGGACACTCGATGATCCGTGACACCGGTCACGCTAATCTGTGCGGTGTGTCGTTTTGGCCGATTCTCTATCGATTCCGGATTCAAAATCGGCCATTTGCCGCCCGGTTAATGCCCCGGGGTCAGTTGAATCCCGTAATCCTGATAGTCAATCTTGATCACCGTCCGCCCAAAGAGCGTGCTGTCGGCCACCGCACGGGCATGCGTGGCCATCCCAAAGCCGCTCATATTGGCATACTGGCGCATCAACTGCGTGGGGCCGCTGAAGACCGAGACGCTCTTGGACGCGATCCCTTCAATCTGGATAATCGACCCGTCCTTGGCGTCCACCCACAGCGTGCCATCGATCATATTGGGCGCCTTGCGCTTGGGAGAAATCTCCAGCGCGTAGCAATCCCGCCCATCCAGCCGCTCAACGCCGCCCGGCCGCAGCGTCATATTGTAGTTGGCCGAGGTGATCCATGAGGCCTCGCGGAATTCCGGCAGATTGATGTGCTTCTCATTGTCCAGAATCTCGCGCAGCACCAGCTTGCGCAGAATCTCCGAGCCGCTCTCCGCCTGGATGATGTAGGTCTTGCCGGTGGACTTCCGGTAGATCGTCTTCACCGTCATCTCCGCCGCCGGATGCTCTTCGTCGCCGCCCCGGAAGACGGCATAATGCTCCGTCACCAGGTAGCCCTCAATCCCATCCGTCCGCGCATGAACCGCCGCGTCAATCATGCGAATCAACGCTTCCTGGTCCAGCGGCTTCGGCGCTGCCGCATCAGGTTGCTGGGCTGCCGGCGCAGCATTCGTTTGCTGCCCCCAAGCAGGTACCCCCATCATCAAAACCGCCAAACAAACTCCCGCGCTCCAAATTCTGCCCTGTATCATGTTGAATCTCCGTGCCTTTCTCTAACAGCATAACTCTCGCCAGATGCGCAATGCGCGTCTTTCGTGAGAATCTTGTACCAGATGAATGACTCCCCGCCAATCCGCGAGCGCCGCGCCGTACAAGTTCAGGGTGTTGTGCAGGGCGTGGGCTTCCGCCCCTTTGTCTACCGTCTGGCGCTGGACGAGGGCCTCTGCGGCTTTGTCGGCAACGACACAAATGGGGTGACCATCCAGATTGAAGGCCCACCGGAGCGCCTCGATGCCTTTCTTGCTCGCCTGCGCACTCAACTGCCGCCGCTGGCGCGCATTGACTCCATCTCAATCCAGTCCATGCCGGCAACCGGCAACCCAGACTTTCAAATCATCACCAGTCAATCCGCAGGCGCTGTCACCACCGGCATCCCGGCCGATGCCGCCACCTGCCCCGATTGCCTGCGCGAACTGATGAACCCCGCCGACCGCCGCTACCGCTATCCCTTTCTCAACTGCACCAACTGCGGACCGCGCTTCACCATCACCCGCCGCATTCCCTACGACCGCCCGCAGACCTCCATGGCCGCCTTTCCCATGTGCCCCGCCTGCCAGGCAGAGTACGACGATCCGCTCAACCGCCGCTTCCACGCACAGCCCAATGCCTGCTCGATCTGTGGTCCGCGCGTCTGGCTGGAAGTTGCGAATGTCTCCCGCGTGAATAGCACCGCCAACTTGCCAGTTCCAAAGCACAATGAACCAAACGCGAACCCGCCAACTCGCGATTTCCGCAAAGCCGAAGCGAACCCGCTAACTCGCGATCACCACAAAGCCGAAGCGAACCCGCTAACTCGCGATTTCCGCGAAGCGGAAGCGAACTCGCTGCCTTTGTTAAACACCGTCTCAGCCGCGCGGCAATCTTCCATTGGAGATGCGCAAAGCCTGCCCGCCATCCAGGACGACCCGATTACTCAAGCCATACAGCTCCTGCTCGACGGCCAGATCGTAGCCATCAAAGGCATCGGCGGCTTTCACCTCGCCGTCGACGGCACCAATCAGGAAGCGGTGAAGCGACTCCGCCAGCGCAAGCAACGCTATGGAAAACCGCTAGCCGTGATGGTCCGCGACCTGGAAGCCGCGCGCCAGCTCTGCGTGCTCACCGCCGAGGAAGAAGCCCTCCTCACCACACCCGCCCGCCCTATCGTCCTCGCCCGCCGCCACAAGGATTCTGGTAGCACACAGACTATGGGTGCCCCCGGTCCCGATTTTGGGACCGGGGAAAGCATCGCCGATGCCGTCGCCCACGGAATTCCCTGGCTCGGCCTCTTCCTGCCCTACGCCCCGCTCCACCATCTGCTCTTCGCTGATCCGCGCGTTCAAGCCCTGGTCATGACCAGCGCCAACCTCAGCGAAGAACCCATCGCCATCGACAACGACGAAGCCCGCGCCCGCCTTGGTCAAATCGCCGACGCCTTCCTCATGCACAATCGCGAAATCCTTCAGCGCTGCGATGATTCGGTTGCCGCCATCGTAGACGGCGCTCCGCAACTGCTGCGTCGCGCGCGCGGTTATGTCCCGCTCGGTGTGCCGCTGCCTCTCGACGCCCCGCCGCTGCTCGCCGTCGGCGGCCATCTGAAAAATGTCTTCACCCTCGCCCGCGGTCGCTTCGCCTATCAGAGCCAGCACATGGGTGACCTCGAAAATCTCACCGGCCTTGACTTCTTCCGCGAGTCGCTCGATCACCTGATGCGCACATTTGAAATTGCCCCGCAAGCCGTCGTCCACGATCTCCATCCCGGCTACCTCTCCACCGCATGGGCCAAAGAGTGGGCCGCCCAGCGCAACCTTCCGCTGGTCGCCGTGCAGCACCATCATGCGCACATCGCCGGATGCATCGCCGAACATGGCCTCACCGGCCCGGTCATCGGTCTAGCTCTCGACGGAACCGGCTACGGAACCGATGGAAAGATCTGGGGCGGCGAACTCTTGTTGATCCGAAATGAAGCAATTGCAAATCCAAAAATCTGTCATCCTGAGCGGAGCGCAGCGGAGTCGAAGGACCTGCGGTTGCTTTTCGGGGCCGATCTGCAAAGAGTTTCGGACGGATCAGTCGATGCAAGCCCCGCCGCTTTCCAACGTTTCGCGCATCTCGAATACGTCCCCATGCCCGGAGGCGAAAAGGCGATCAAAGAACCATGGCGCATGGCCTTCGCCCACCTGCGCGCGGCGGGCTTCGATGTGAATTCGGAACAGATCATGAGATTGCTTGGTATGCAGTCTTGCGATGTG
>CAZXVX010000210.1:0-5192 GCA_964644105.1 uncultured Occallatibacter sp.
TGAGGCAATCCTGGGTGCGCCCGGTCATCGCGTCCAGCAGCGCCAATCCATAATATGCAAAATCCGCTTTGGGATAAGAGGATAGAATCAGATTGAATTGCTCGCGCGCCTCCTCGTAGTAGCCGGTATTCAACTGCGAGACGGCGTAATCGTAGTGCTCTTCAGGCGTTAGAAAGGTCAGGCTGTGCTTGTCCATCTGCCGCTGGCAGGTGACAATGTACATCTTGCAGCGCTCGCGGAATTCCGGCGGCGCCGTGGCCAGCAGCTTCTCAAAGGCTGCCAGAGCCTTGTCATACTTGCCCTGCTGCAACAGTTGCACGGCGGATTGATAGTGCTGCAATGCCGCTCCCGCGCCCACAATCGAGTGGCCGCCGGACTTACCGACTGGTTGAGTGTCCTTCTTACGGTCGTACGCCACGGTTCGCGCCTCTTGCCTCATCAATATACCTGAAATCTCTTCGCTCCGGGAACGGCTCATCCGATTCAGGACCGGTAAATCCCGTCTCTGGGAGTTGCAGTGCTAGGCACACTTTATACGCATAACACCGTCTCTCGTCAAGGCTCCCCGGTTGGCGTACCGGATGCGCCCAAAGAATCCGCCTCTTTGGAGCCTGCTGAACGGCCATAAACCGCTGGGTTCAGCGAGGGATCGTTGTACATTTTCAATTGCCGGTAGAGCTTGAATCGCCGCGTACCTGCCAGGATTTCACTCCACAGCGCGTCCAGGCAGCCGGCCAGGTCTCCGCGCTGCTCTTCCAGAATAGCCAGCCGCGCCCGGTTGCGCTCGGCGTGCCCGGCGGGCGCATTAACCCGCTCCGCCTCTTCCCGCGTGTGATAAATCTTCAGCGCCAGAATCGAGAGCCGGTCAATCATCAGCCCCGGCGTCTCCGAGTGCAGCCTGGCCGCCGCGTTGGGCAGCCCGCGCGCCTCCAGCCAGCCCAGCAGCGTCCGGTCCAGCCCCTCGGCCAGGTCGTTGCGCCGCTGATTGGTCGGGTCCACCCGCCGCTTCACGCTGGCAATCTCCGCGTCACTCGCTCCCGGAACCCGCGCCTCATCCTCAATGTGCCACAGCTCAAAGTTGGCCCAATGCTGGCCGCTCACGAGGCGCAGCCAATCCGCCTCCGCGTCAGCCTGCGGCGCGGCAACCGCCCCGGCTGCTTCCGCCGCCTGATGCCACGCCCGCGTCTCCCGGTCTTGCTGCTTGACAATTGCCTCTGCCGATAACATTTTGGACTTTCCTCGATGCACAAGCCTGAGTTCCGGTGCAAGCGTCTATGGTAGAACGATCACCGCTTGCGGTCCAGACGTTCCAGCGGCAGAACTATGAAGTGATTCCCATTTGTGGGGCAACCGGCCATGATTTTCCTAATTAGCCCATTCTATTCATGGACAACCAGCGGGAGAACCAGTGAACTTAGAAAAAAACTCAAGATTCCAGCAAAGGGTTGACCCAGCGCAGGCCGGGAAAGCGCGCAAAATCGCGGTCATTGGAATACAAAACACCGCCATACTCAATCGTCAAAGCTGCCAGAGCCGCATCGGAGGTGAGCTTTCCCCGCACATCGCCTTTGAGGAGCGCTTCACGGAAAAGCTCCCAGTGCGTTTCGCCTTGAGGTAGAGTTCGCACCTGAGGCCGATCCAGCCAGTCATCGACGATTGCTATGGACTGTTCCATGGTGAAGCTCTCGCCGAAGGTCTCAGGGTAGGTGAGGATGCGCAGGAAAGCGGAGATGGTCTGCCAAGGCAAACCGATGGTCTCATCGCCGGAGAAAATTTCCTCGATCCACTTGAGAGCCTTCCTGTGGTCTTTGCAGGTTGTGTCGTAAGCGTAGATGAGGAGGTTCACATCGAGAACAATCATCGATGCATCGGACCTTCCAGCGCTTCAATCAGGTCTTCAACTTTCTGATAGCGCGTTCCCAAGCCCGTGTTCATGGCGATAGGGGTGACGACAAATGGCTTTTTAGGCCCAGAGTTGCTGCGGGAATTCAGACCGTGAAGAAGCAGGCTATTGATCGTGCTTTTGAAGGAAGCGCCGGAACGTCGCTGCTCCTGCTCAATGAGCACGGCAACGTCATCGTCGATGGTTAAAGTTGTTCGCACATCATGATGTTATCCAGAAAGGCATCACGATGTCAAGCGTCTGCGGTGCGGCGCACCCGGTCTCATTCAAGGAATCGTCTGCTGGGTTAACGTTATGAGATATGGTTTGTAGGAGAAAATCAATGGCGTACAATGAATTTCTACAACCGTAGAAACAATGGCTACTTTCCGAGGTAAAGAGGCATGGCAGATGTTTTGGTTAGAAATGAAGGTTCTGTTGTGATGCTAAATTGAAAACAGTGTCAAAGTAGTATCATTTAATGCAAAGCCCTACGGAGTAAAATCATGCCCCAAAATAATGGATGGTCTCGCGAACAATTGCTCATTGCCCTTAAACTATACTGCGAGATTCCATTCGGGAGAATGTCCTCTGGAAATTCAGAAATCATCCGATTCTCTAAACTGATTCACCGAACACCCAGCTCATTAGCAATGAAACTCACAAATTTAGCCAGTCTCGATCCAAAGATCGTTTCAACTGGACGAAAGGGACTCACAAATGCGTCAAAAGCTGATAAGGAAATCTGGAATGAAATGACATCCGACTGGGGCCACATTGCCGTCGAGATCAACCAAACTGTTCAAGAACTCGCCCCCACAACCACAAACCAAGAAGTACCGGAGCCGCCCCAAATCGGAGCTGACTTTACCGGACTCACAAAAACTACCCTCATAGAGGCGCGAGTGGGCCAGAGATTTTTCCGTCAAGCCGTCCTAAGTGCTTACGACTTCAAATGCTGCATCACAGGCTTGGCTGCTCAAGAGTTACTTGTGGCCAGCCACATCGTCCCATGGAGAGCTGATTCAAACAATCGTCTCAATCCAAGAAATGGACTATGTCTATCCGCCCTACATGACCGAGCTTTCGACCAAGGGCTAATCACAATTTCAGAGAATTTCCATTTGTTGTTGTCTTCCCGCATCTCCAAATTGAAGCCCAATCGTTATATCGATGATGCGTTTCTCGTTTATGCCGATAAACCAATTGAGATACCAGCCAAGTTTGTTCCAGATTCAGCGTTTCTGAAATATCATCGTGAAAACCTATTTTGCGGATGAAAGGCCTGCACATGAACATTGAATTCGAATACCTCTATCGTGACTGCGGAAACTTCAAGAACTTCGGAAAAGTTTTCTTTGTGAACCAACACAACATCAGCGCCAAGAAAATACACGAGAAAATTCTCAGCATAGTAATGCCAGATCCATTTTTTAGGGCGTCAGATCTCAGATTACCGGACCTATTTTTTAATGATTTCCCATACGACCCAGAACTCGATCATGAATTACATGAATACTATGGCGTATGCGAGACAGAAGAGCCGCCTAACGACATAGCCAAAAGAGATATCGCAGACCTTCTGTTTGAAATAGAGGAGAAATTGCCCTTTTATAAGACAAGACTGTCTCTCAGTACAGTCTGAGGTCGTGACTCTTATTCCGAAATAACCGACCTTATGAGGTGACAGTATGTCCTATTTTCGTCCCTTTGTCCACATTATTCGGGAACTCTCGTATACTTTCAACTGGCAAGCGAGGACGAACGATGCACATTCAGCGCGGATGGACGAATGCCGATGCAGTAGCGGCGACGCGGGAGTTCCTTAGCCAGCGGCCGCCGCGCCGCGCCGCCATCCGCGCGTTGATGCGCGAGCTGCTCACGCCCGATCCCTTTGCCCGCCGCTGTGCCGCTGATCTGGCCCGACGTATCAGCGCCCGTGAGCCGGGAATCCTGCGCGCCTATGCGCCTGTGCTGATCGATCTGCTTACCGAGTTGCCGTTAGCCGAGTGGCAGGCGCGCGGCTACGTGACGCAGGCGGCGGCGCTGAACGCCTCCACGCGTGCCCAGCGCCTCAGTCTGGCGGCTTACCTGCGCTCACTCGTTGTAGACCCGCGCAATGCCCTGCGCACCATTGCGCTGGAGGCGTATGCCATCCTGGCCGTGGCCGAGCCCGAGCTGCGCGACGAGGCATTGCCGCTGCTCGATCGCGCCCGCCGCGAGGGCACCTGCGCCATGCGCTCCCGCTCCCGGCGCATGTTGCCCCTACTTTTGGCCGAGGAAGCCGCCTCCCGTCTCCAATAAAATGGATTTAGGAGCAAGACCTTGAAAGCAAACACCGACAAGAACTGGCAGTTTCCGCATCGCCGCTGGAATCCACTGCGTCAATCCTGGGTTTTGGTTTCACCGCACCGTACACAGCGCCCGTGGCAAGGCGAAGTCGGCCAGAAGACCGCGCCCTCCGGTGCGCCCTATGATCCGCAATGTTATCTCTGCCCCGGCAATCCGCGCGCCGGAGGAGCCGTCAATCCGGCCTACGATGGTGTGTTTACCTTCGTCAATGATTATTCCGCTCTGCTGCCGGATTCACCCGCCGTCAGCGATGCATCGGCCTCTCCGCTGCTGGTGGCCGAGCCGGCGCGCGGCCTCTGCAAGGTGATCTGCTTTCATCCCGACCACTCGCTGACGCTGGCGCGCATGACCCAGCCGGAGATTCGCAGCGTGGTCGACGCTTGGGCGCAAGAGTACCAGAATCTGGCCGCCCTCGACTGGATCGAGTACGTGCAGATCTTTGAGAATCGCGGCGCCATGATGGGCGCCAGCAATCCGCATCCGCACTGCCAGATCTGGTCCACCAGCTTTGTGCCCGACGAGCCGGCCGACGAGACTCACGCCCAGAGCGAGTACCTGGCCCGCACCGGAAGCTGTTTGCTCTGTGATTATCTGAAAGCCGAGCAAGCCGACCAGAATCGCATCATCTTTGAGAACGAGCACTTCACCGCGCTCATTCCTTGGTGGGCCGTCTGGCCCTTTGAGGTGCTGCTCCTCAGCCGCCGCCACCTGGGCGCGATGCCGGAGTTGACCAGTGACGAGCGCGATGGCCTCTCCGATGCGCTGCGCCGCATCGCCACGCGCTACGACAACCTCTTCGAGACCAGCTTCCCATACACCATGGGCTTCCATCAATCGCCGACAACCGGGGTCCCCGGCGACAGGTCTATCGTCGCTGGGGTGTTCACGGACTCGGAGGAGCATCCGGAGTGGCACTTCCATGCGCACTTCTATCCGCCGCTGCTGCGTTCGGCCACGG
>CAZXVX010000211.1:0-5059 GCA_964644105.1 uncultured Occallatibacter sp.
CCGCGCCGACTCCGGTCAGCGCCCTGCTGCACGCCGCCTGCTACGTGAAGGCCGGAGTGTATCTCGCCTGCCGTATGCACAGCTTTGGCGCGTGGCCCACGAATGGCGGCTTTGCCTGGGGCAGCGCTTCGCTGGTCTGGGTGGGTACGGCGACCATGGCCATTGGCGTGATGTACGCCATGGTGCAGACGGATTTGAAGCGGATGCTGGCCTTTTCGACGGTGAGCCAGATTGGCTACATGATGATGGGCATCGGCATCGGCACGCCGCTGGCGATTGCCGCCGGTCTCTTGCATTGCCTGAATCACGGCTTTTTCAAGGGCGGGCTGTTTTTGACCGCCGGCTCGGTGCAGCACGCGTCCGGCACGCGCGACATGAACAAACTGGGCGGCCTCGCCGGCAAGATGCCTGAAACGACGCTCTCGTGGCTGATCGGCGCGGGCAGCATGGCCGGAGTTCCGCTGATGAGCGGCTTCGCCAGCAAGTGGATGCTCTATGCGGCGGCATTGCAGGCCGGGTGGGCCGTTCCGGCGATGGTCGCATGGGCGGTGAGCCTGGGCACGGTCTTCCTCTGCGCCAAGGCTACCAGCGCGGTCTTCCTCGGAGCCACGACCGAGGCCACCAAGGATGCGCACGAGTCTCCGCCGACGATGCTTTGGGGTATGGGCTTTATCGCCGCGGGCAGCATCGTTCTGGGCATTGCGCCGCAGTTGGCGGTCAACTATCTGCTCAATCCTATTCTCGGCGCGCTGCAAATGAGCGCGGTGAATGTGACCTGGCTCGGGCTGTCGTCCGATGCGGGCAGCTTCTCCTCGATCGGCGGATTGGTATTGGCGGTGTTTTCACTGATCGTTGGCGGAGTGATCTACGCGATTGCCTACGTCTCGCGCCAGCCTAAAGTTGCGGGCGCTGCGATTGCCGGCGGCGGCATTTTTACCGGCGGCGAGCCGCTTTCCTCCGAAGGAAGGCTGACGGCGGGCGATTTTTCCAGCATCTTTTTGCAAAACTGGAATGAGTTCTTTAAGTGGTCCAACGTGGACGCGGTTTATCTGAGCGTTTGGAGTGGATTGCAGGCAGTCTCGCGCGGGTTGGGTGTGGTTGTTTCTTGGATGGAACGTTACGCGCTGCCGCTGGTTATTGTGCTTACGGCGGTGGTGTTGGCTGGTACGCGTTGGTTCACGCCGGGACAAGATTTATGGAAATGGTCTCGTGGTGTGCCACTTTCAGGACCGATTCCGGTGCCGTATTTGCTAGTCGCTGCTTGCGCGGTGGCTGGGGTTGCGCTCATGTTGGTAGCTCTTGCTCATGCGAAGTTGAAAAAGCTTGAGCCATTAATGACGCTAGCTGTGACAGCCACCATTACTGGATTGTTTGTTCCGGACCATTGGCTTCGTTTTGGTCTCTTGGAATTTGCCGCTTTTGTAACAGTCGTTTTGGTTTGGCAAACCGCTAAGACAAGAGCCGCGAAGCTGACTTTCTTGACCGTGGTAGTGATTTCTGCTGTTTCCATTTTTTCTAGCGATTTCCTGTTGGAGAGTGGACAGAAAGAATGGGCTTGGGCGCTTTTTGTTACCAGCATTTGTGTGAAGTTGGCAGCAGTTCCACTCTTCTTCTGGCTGTTGTCTCTTGCTGATGAAGTATCTGTATTAGTTTTGGGTCTCATAATCGCTGTAGTTGATATGGCTGCCTTCGGCGAGTTCTTAGTCTCTGCTCAATCTATTCCCGATTATTTCCTGCCTCATGCTTGTTTGTTGGGTGCTGCTGCTGCAACATCATTCCTAGCCGCCCTGCTGATGCTCACGCAGCGCAGCCTCAAACGCCTACTTGTTCTTTCGACAATTGAAGATGTAGGGTTCCTGCTTCTTGGTCTCTTCTCCATCAATATCATCGGATTGAATGGAGCTATCTTTGCTGCCGCAACCCATTCCCTCGCCAAGGCTCTGCTATTCATCTGCCTAGCTGGCCCCGAAGCCGACGGCGCGCTGGACGGCGAACCGAAGGGTTTGGCCGCACGGTATCCCGTTGCCGCTTTTGGCTTCCTCTTCGGAATGCTGGCGATGCTTGGCATTCCGCCGACGATGGGCTTTCTGGGACGCTGGCGTCTCTATGAAACTGCCGTGCAGATTGGCTGGCCGCTGGCCGCGGTCTTCATCCTCTCGTCGATCTTTGCGCTGATCGCTTATGTGCTGGCGCTGACCCGCTGCTGGTGGGGTCCGCCAGATGAAGCGAATCCGCTACCGGAACATCCAATAAAGGAGCCATTCATTTTGCAGTCTGTGATTGTGGTTCTGGTCGTGGTGATTCTGGCTGCGGGCATTTGGCCGGATCTGTTGCAGAAGGTACTGGGAGGCAGGCTATGAATCTTTGGAAAAAGCTGATGTGTTATAGCCGCAGCCACAGCCCCTGGCTCTTTCACATGAACTCGGGCAGTTGCAATGGCTGCGACATCGAGATCATCGCCGCGCTCTCGCCGCGCTACGACGCCGAGCAGTTGGGCGTGCGCCTCGAGGGCAGCCCTCGCCACGCCGACATTCTCTGCGTCACCGGTCCAGTGACACACAACGCCGCCGCCGCCATTCGCACCGTTTACGGCCAGGTCTGCGGACCCAAGGCCGTGGTGGCCATCGGCTCCTGCCCCGCGACGACCAACGTCTTCATCGACAGCCGCACACTCGATGGTCCGCTAGACCGGCACATTCCGGTAGACGTTTTTGTTCCCGGCTGCCCGCCCCGTCCGGACGCAATCATTCTGGGCGTAGCCAAGGCAGCGGAGATTCTGGCCGCGCGCGGCAACAAGTTGCCTGAAGAGTCGGTGATGGTTCCGATTGGTGAGTCGGGCTGTTGCGCGGGTTCTTGTAATTGCGAGAATGCAAACAAAGCCGCAGCCAGCGAGGTGCAGCAATGAACACACTGATTACCTCTCTGGCGCGCCTGCTGATCTTTCCCGGACTTTTGTTTGCCGTGCCTGCCGCATGGTTCTTCCTTTGGGTGGAGCGCAAGGCCGTGGCGCGGATGCAGGGGCGCATTGGGCCGCCGTTCATGCAGCCATTTTTCGACTTCATCAAGCTGCTGGGCAAGACGACGCCTCCGCGCAACGGCGTGGCAGGATTGCTGATGCGAGCATGGCCGCTGATCGCGGTTTCGTCGGCGGCGGGTGCGGTGGGCTTGTTGCCGGTGCTTCCTGCTTCAGGCGGCTTCCAGGGTGATTTGATCCTGCTGCTTGCGCTGCTCGAATTGCCCTCGATGTGCATCATCGCTGCGGGCTTCTCGTCGCGCTCCATCTTCGGCGAGATCGGCTCGGCGCGCGAGGCTGTTCTCAGCGTCAGCTACAACATCGTCTTTTTGCTGGCCATTCTTTCCATCGCCGCTTCGCAGCACACCTTCAGCCTTTCGGAGTTGGCAACGCTGCCTTCCTCGCCGCTACGCTGGCTGGGCGTGCTGGCGCTGCTGGTTTGCCTGCCCGCCAAGCTGCATTTGAATCCCTTCTCGCTGCCCAACGCCGAGCAGGAGATCTACTCCGGCCCGATGACCGAGTATGCCGGTCCCGAGCTAGCCATGTGGGAGCTTTCGCATGGGCTGGAGTGGGTTGCGGCTACAGGTCTAGTGGCCACGCTGATGGCTCCAGCCGTTGCGGCTGGCTGGCTGGCCATTCTCATCTTCATTGTGATCTCCTTCGCCATCGTGCTGCTTTTGTCGGTGGTGGCCTCCGCCACGGCGCGCTTGCAGATTGATACAACCGTGCGCTTTTACTGGCAATGCACGCTGATCTTCGCGGTTCTGGCCGTTGCCGCCGCGCTTTTTGTGAGGTTCAAGGCATGAACATTTTAACCATGCTGTGGAAGAATCTTTGGGGCGGCTCGCGGACGATGCGCTTTCCCTTGCGTCCCGATATTAACGAGCACTATCGAGGTCTTGTGACCTTCGATCCCGAGCTCTGTGGCGGCTGCGGCATCTGCAAGATGCGCTGCACCGCCAAAGCAATTGAGTTCAAGGGCGGCAAGGGCGAGTTCACTTGGAGCTACAATCCCGGCCAATGCACCTTCTGCGGACGCTGCGTGGAAGGCTGCAAAGATCACGCGATCACGCAGGAGTCGGCCTGCCCGCCGATCTATCTGACCGTCGGCGAATTGAAGAAGTCCTACACCGTGGCGCGCAAGGCGCCCGTTAAGCCAGCCGTGGCGCCAAAGCCCGCAGCAGTTGCACCAGTTGCTGAACCTGTCTCTGGAGGCACCAATTGAGCGTTCTTGAAAGTATTCCTGAAAAGTTGGGAAGCACTGAGCCGTTTATTGAAAAAGGCGGCGTGCATTGGCTCACCCTGGGCGCATTGAATGTGCGCCAATTGGCCGAGGTAATGAACTCGCTGCACGCCCGCTTCATTACCATCACCGCTTATCAACTGCCGAAGGAAGAGGGTTTCCGCCTGGAGTACCACTGGGATCTCGACGGGCAGTTGCTCGGCTTTCCTTTTGTGCTGACCGGTAACTCGATTGAAAGCATCTTCGATCTTTGCGAGGCAGCCGATTGGATTGAGCGCGAGATTCACGAAGAGTATTCCCTGGAGTTTACAGGCCGCGAGTACGAGCCGCTGTTGCTGCGGCAAGGCGACGAAACTGGCGTGAATCTGCGCGACGGCGTGGCTACAAGCAACGCAGTAGCCGCGAAATAGGAGAAAATATGAGCTACAAAATCCCCATGGGGCCGTATCATCCGGCGCTTGAAGAGCCATACAAGCTGGACATGATCTGCGAAGGCGAGACGGTGATCGACGCCAAGCTGCATATCGGCTTCAACTTTCGCGGCATCGAGCACCTGGCCGAGACGCGCAACCACATTCAAGTGATCGCTCTGATGGAGCGGGTCTGCGGCATCTGCTCGAATATCCACACGCTCACGCTCTGCAGCGCGATGGAGAAGCTGACCAACCTGACCCCGCCGCCGCGTGCGCAATACATTCGCGTCATCATGGCGGAGCTGGAGCGGCTGCACTCTCATGTGTTGTGGGCGGGCATCGCGGCCAAGCTGATGGGCTTCAAGACCATGTTCATGACCTGCTTTGAGA
>CAZXVX010000212.1:0-5022 GCA_964644105.1 uncultured Occallatibacter sp.
AGTCCTCTTTGGGGGCAATCGGCACGGTCGGCTGCTGTGCGTGGACAGCAGGAATCCCAAAAGTAAAGACTGCCAGAATGGCAAAGAGTACGCGGCATCGAATCAGCATCTGCGGCAAGATTCTCCTGAGTATCAAGATTACTCCAGCCGGGCAGGGTTTTGGCAGGGAATGAAGAAACAGAAATCGAGCAATCGCCAGGAATTCTTTCTATACTGGAATCATGACCAACACACCGCCCTGCGGCTGGACGCTGGAAGAGGCCGCGCGCGCCTGCGGTTCTCTGCGCATTGCCGGCGTGGACGAGGTGGGCCGCGGTCCGCTCTTTGGGCCGGTAGTGGCCTCCGCCGTTATCCTTCCAAGAGGCTGCGTGCTGCATGGCCTGAATGACTCAAAGAAGCTGACCGAAAAGAAGCGCGCGGAGCTGGACGTGGAGATTCGCTCAAGCGCCGTTGCCTGGGCCATCGCCGCCGTCGACGCCGCCACCATCGACCGCATCAATATACGCCAGGCCTCATTGGAAGCGATGCGCCGCGCCGTGCAGCAGCTCGCCCTCAGCCCGGATTTTTTATTAATCGACGGCCGCGACACCATCAATTGGCCCGGCCCTCAGCAGGCCGTCATCCACGGCGATGCGCTCAGCTTTTCCATTGCCGCCGCCAGCGTTCTGGCCAAGGTCCACCGCGACAGACTGCTCGTCGAGCTGGACCGCGAGTATCCCGGCTACGGTCTCGCCCAGCACAAAGGCTATCCCTGCCCCGCGCATCTGGAGGCACTCAAGCGACTGGGTCCAACTCCACTCCACCGCAAGAGCTTTCATCCCGTAGCGCAGGCCGGGTTACAATTTCCTGAGTCCTGATGATTTGCTGGAGAGCCTTTATGTTCCGTTCGCGTTGGCTTTGCATTTTCTCTGTTGCTTGCCTGTTGATCACCGGCTGCGATTCAAAGAATGCGAAGAAGAAGCCCGATCCCACCAAGGGTACCGTGACCGGAATCGTTCTTTGCGCGGACACAGGCAAACCAGCGCGATTTGCTACGGTAACGCTTACAAGTTTTCCTGATAAAAATGACAAAAATGAAGACAGCGCTCCTCTCTCAGCATTGGATACTACAGTGACTGATCTGGACGGACGCTTCAAGATCGAAGCCGTTGAACCGGGAAAGTACTATGCCTTCGCTACCCAGGAGGGCTATCTCGATCCAATGCGCGGCCTCAACTTTACCGAGATCGGCAAACTCTCCAGCGATCAGGAGCAGGGCATTAATGCAATCAAACAGTGGAAAGATCATTTGGTCGAAGTTGCTGTTCATGTGCATCGCACGGCCGATCTATCGCTACAGATAGAGCGCGGCGCGGAGATCGGCGGAACAGTTACATTCGACGATGGCAGCCCCGCCATTGGAATTCATTTTCAACTCAACCGCATGACCGAAAAGAAGGAGTGGACGGATGTTGGCCTCAGACTCTTTGGAAGCTGGGCGCTTTCCGAGATCACCGATAGTCACGGCCGCTTCAACCTGACCAACTTACCCGCCGGAGAATACAAACTCTGTGCGCTGCTGCCGATGGATGCGCAAGAGTCCGCTCCCCGCATCTGCCTCGGCAACACCTACCGAGTGAAAGATGCGAAGACCGTTAAAGTGCAGGCCGGAGAAATTGCCACTGGCGCGGATATTGTCGTTCCGCTCTCTGGATTGCATACGGTCGCCGGAACCGTTTCCGCCTTTGCGGACGGACATGCCTTGAAGAACTCCAGCGTGCTTCTACTCTATGCCGATGATCGCGAGAAAGCGCGGGAAACAAAAACTCTGGATGACGGTAGCTTTTCCTTCGCGGATCTTCCGGAAGATAGTTACATTCTTCAGGTCTTTGGCGGGCAAGACGCGCAGAAACCTGATTCCGATGCTGTTTCCGAAGATTCAGATTCCGCCGCTTCAAAGGCTGCCACGGTGCAAAGCTACGCACAGAAGGAGCTTCCGTTGGTCGTGCTGCAAAATGATGTGGACGATCTCAATATCCAACTAAATGTCATTCCTCCTGCTAAACCCCAATCGCCCTAAAGATCGTTCAAGAAGGCACTGCAAACGGCCACTGCCCAACTCTTCGCGCGCGGATCAAATAGATCGCCGTGCCGGAGGCGGCGATTCCGGCGGCGACCGCCAATCCGCCCAGCGCGTGACTGCGGTTGACCAGCATAAAGATGAATCCCCCCATCGCCGCGAGCGGCGGCAGCGGATAGAGCGGTATCTTGAAAGGCCGGTCCAGCTCAGGCCTCCGCGCGCGCAGTAGCATCACGCCGATGTGCTGCAAAAAGAATTGCAGCAGAATGCGCGTAATCACCAGTGTGGTAATCACCTGCGCCAGCGAGAAGAAGCAGAAGCCCGCAGCCACCACGCCCAGCGCGATCAGCGAGCGGTGCGGAATCCCGTGCTTGGGATGAACGGCGGCCAGAAACTTGAAGTAGTTGCCGTCGCGCGCGGCGGCATACGGCACGCGCGAGTAGCCCAGCAGCAGCGAAAAGACCGAGGCAAAGGCCGTCCAGATAATCAGCGCGGCCATCAGCCGCCCAGCCACAGTGCCGAAAGCGGCCTTGGCTATGTCCGCCACCAGTTGCAGCCGAACCGCAGCACCCGCACTTGTATGCGCCGCCGCATCACGCATCGAAGGCAACGCCGCCAGATTCATGGTCACATAGAAGGCCGCCACAAAGAGCACCGAGAGCAGAATCGCCCTCGGAATCGTCCGCTCCGGCCGCTTCACCTCGCTGCCCAGGAAGCAGATGTTGTAGTAGCCCCAATAGCAATAAGTTGTCAGCAGTGTGGCCTGGGCGAGGCCACCAAGTGAGAGGCTCAAAGGGAGCGCAGGCGAGGCAGGCATCTGCCAGTTGCCGCGCGCAAAGCCGGAGATAATCACCCCGGCAATCGCCGCCAGCACCCCGGCAAAGAGCACCCATGCCAACCGTGTAATCGAACTCAGATTGCGATAGAGCAGCGCTGTGACCAGCAAACAAACCCCGGCGGCGGCAAAATTTGCGAAATGCAGCGCGGGCAAAGCGGGTATTGGCGCGCCGTCCAACCCCGGCCAAAACCAGGCCAGAAAGCTGGAAAGTCCGATGCAGCCCGAGGCAATCGCCAGCGGCGCGGTGAAGCTCACCTGCCAGACGTAGAGAAAGCTGAGCCAGTTGCCAGCGTCCTTCGGGCCGTAGATCTCGCGCAGAAAGGCATACGAGCCTCCAGCGCGCGGAAAGGCCGCGCCCAGCTCCGCCCACACCAGCCCGTCAGCCACGGCAATGACCGCGCCCAGCACCCACGCCCAGACCGAAAGCCGGTAGCCCGCCGCGGCAATCACCAGCGGCAGCGTGATGAATGGACCGACGCCGATCATCTCCAGCATATTGAAGGCCACGGCCGAGCGCAGCCCGATGCGGCGCTGGAGGGGGGCGGCGGAGTTGGAGAAATCGGTCATAGTAAAAATGAATTTCTTTTTGAGTCGATGTTTTGAAAGGGTACGACATTATCGGAAAAACTCAACATACTGGTTTAGTAACAAGGCACGACTCAAGCCGTACCCTTTCAAAACGGGTCAATTACCACAAGCTTCACGCGCGCTTTGCAACCGCCAACTTGAGACCAAAGCCGACAAAAACGCACCCGGTCACCCGGTCAAGATTCCGCACCACGCGCGGCTTGGACAGAAAGCGGCCTAGCGGAACGGTGAGAGCGATCAGCAGCGAAAACCATGTCAAAGTAAGCATCACATGAATGCACGTAAGCAGAATCGAAAACACAGCTACGTTCGCGCCATGCGGAATGAACTGCGGAAGAAAGGTCACATAAAACACGCCGACCTTGGGGTTAAGAATGTTGCTGAGAAAGCCGCGCTGAAACAATCTCCCGCTTCCTCGGCTGATGATCGCGCTCCCCTCCGCTTGAGGCGTAGCCAAGTTGGCGCGCGGCTTGAAAAGGAGTTTGACGCCGAGATAGATAAGGTAAGCCGCTCCCGCCCATTTCACCAGGGTGAAAGCCAGCTCAGAGGCAGCCAGTAGCGCGGTCAGCCCGAAAGCTGCGCTCATCCCCCAAACCAGCAGGCCCAGGCAGATTCCGAAAGCCGCCGCAGCCCCGCCTCGCGGTCCATCTGAGGTCGAGCTGCGCAGAACCATTACTGTGTCCACGCCGGGAGTGATGGTCAGCAAGCCCGAAGCGAGGATAAAGAGAAGCAACAGTTGAGTCAAGAGAAACGACCTCCTTCACGCAGAGTATCCCAACAGATGATCTCATTGCCAATCTCCGATGATGATTGGAGGAGATGGCACATAAGCTCCCCGGATTGTACACTGACGAGAAGATGTTTCTTGCCCATTCACAAAAACGAGCAGCAGGCGCGGCCATCGTATATCTGGTACTGGCCGGCACACTATCCGTACGCCTGGCTGGACAGCAGCCCACAACGCAGCCTGTACAACAGAGTCTTTCCGAATCTGTTCAGCCGACCACGCCGGCTGCCCTCGCTTCCCTTCCCTTGCCGGAAGCGAGCGAAATCGAGCTTCCGCTCGCTGAAGATCGCGGCGCGGCGGCGCTTGAACAATCCCTGCGGCGGCTACAGACCACGGCCAGTGTGCTGATGATCGTCGCCCATCCCGACGACGAGGACGGCCCGCTGCTGACGTATCTCAGCCGAGGTCTGGGCGCACGCGTCACACTGCTGACGCTCACTCGCGGCGAGGGCGGCCAGAACGCGGTTGGCGCGGACACCTACGACGCGCTGGGGCTGATCCGCACCAATGAACTATTGAAGGCCGACGAGTACTACGGCGTCAAGCAACTTTGGGGCACGGAGGCCGACTTCGGATTCTCCAAGACGCAGGAAGAATCCTTCGCCAAATGGAGTCACGACCGCGTCCTCTACGACGCCGTGCTGGCCGTCCGCCAGGTACGCCCGCAGGTGATCGTCTCGACCTTTGTCGGCGGCGTCAGCGACGGCCACGGCCACCACCAGGTCTCCGGCGAGATTGCGCAAGAGGCCT
>CAZXVX010000213.1:0-4989 GCA_964644105.1 uncultured Occallatibacter sp.
AAGCCGGTATACTCCTCCGCAGCCGCGAGGGTGGAAGAAGCACCAGTTATGCGCTTGCGGAAATCTCCCCGGCTTGAAGACGTCTCAGTGCTTGGCCAGAAAGTAAGCCTCGACGGCCTGAGCCATGGTGGCATGGTTCAAAATGGGTTTTTTCCCTTCATAGCGAGCAGCCCAGAGAACCTGGTTCACAATGTCCCTCGGATAGCACTGGCGCAGTTCGAGCTTCAACACCTGGCGGATGAAGTCAATCAGATCCTGGGAGACAGCGGGGTCCATTCCTACGTGGTTTTCGTGTGCCACCCGCCGCAGAATCTCCGCGAACTGCGCATCGGAAACTCCGTCAATCTTGATCTTGGTTTGAATGCGCCGCAGAAAGCAGGCGTCCACCAGCTCCGCCGGATCCATATTCGAGGCAAAGACAACCAGCATCTCGAAGGGAATCTCCAGCTTTTTGCCGCCGGCCAGAGTAAGGAAATCGATGCGGCGGTCCAGTGGAACCACCCAGCGATTGAGCAGGTCCTCCGGGCGCAGGCGCTGCCGGCCAAAGTCGTCGATGATCAGCACGCCGTTATTGGCCTTCATCTGCGCCGGACCCACATAAAATTTGGTGGTCGGATTGTATTGCAGATCCAGCATCTCGGCCGTCAGTTCGCCGCCCACCAGCACCGAGGGGCGCTGACAGAGCACCCAGCGACCATCGCAATCCTCAGGCTCCGACTCCGTGAGCCGTTTATGAATTGCGCTGTCGTAGAGAGTGATGATCTCGCCGTCAACCTCCACGGCATACGGAATCCAGACCGCGTCATCGGCAATCACTCTGGAGAGCGTCTCCGCCACCGTGGTCTTTCCCGTCCCCGGAGGGCCATAGAGAAAGATCGAGCTGCCGGAGTTGAGAGCCGTTCCGAACTGCCGCAGCAAAGAGGGGTCAATCACCAAATGAGCAAAAGCGCGCTTCACATCGTCCGCATGGACATCGCCCTTTTGCACGCTTTGCTTCCGCGTCTGCTCAACATAGCTCTCCAAAGCCACCGGCGCGGGGCCCGTATAGTGATTCTGCGCAAGCAGGTCGGCCGCCCGCGAGCGTCCCTCGGAGGTGATCGCTATCTGCGGTATATGGCCGTTCATTCCCGTAACCTGGCAGAGCAGTTCCGTGCGCAGGCGGAAGGATATCTCTTTGGCCAACTCAAAGCTGAGGCAGGTCTTTTCTGAAAGCTGATGAACGGAGAGCGAGCCAGTTAGATAAAGAATCTTTAATGCCAGATCTTCGAGAACACCTTGGCGTACATCGAGTTCGTCAATGGTCTGTGGACGCCGTGCCGGCCCGTGAATGGGCTCGCTCTTCAGGAAATCAAAACTTTGCATTGTCATTCAGGCTATCATTTTTCCTGCCAAAAAAGCTTCTCATCCAAGCAATCGCGCGCAAACTCTTTAGTCCCCATCATTTGCCAATCTTTTGGTTAAACTTCTGTCGCTATACAATGCATACCGAAAGCGGTGGTAAGCCCTAAAGTAACCGATAAGCTTGGTTAAGTCAAAGAGCCGGATAAGCCCCGCGAAAGGAGTTTGCCCGACCGCAAGATGCCGGGAACTGATGAGTCTCATCTAACGTATTGATTGTGCATGCACAGCCCTGCGCGCCTTTGGTAGACTGCATGCAGACCGGCGCAAGTTGTTGCCTGAATCCGGACGTACCCAAACGACTGATTGCCCACCAGGAGAAACCATGCCAGTTGTCCAACTCGAGGCCATCACCAAGGCCTATGAGAGCAAGGTTGCCGTGAACAGCCTGAGTCTCTCGATTGAAGCCGGCCAGATCTTCGGTTTGCTTGGCCCCAACGGAGCCGGAAAAACCAGTTCCATTCGCATGATGATGGGGATTACGATGCCCGACTCGGGCAGCATCCGTCTTTTTGAAAAGCCATTCGAGCGCCAGAGCCTCGAGCGGGTTGGTTACCTGCCCGAGGAGCGCGGCCTGTATAAAAAGATGAAGGTGCTGGACCAGTTGGTCTTTTTTGGCGGCCTGCACGGGCTGAGCGCCGAGGAGGCCGAGAAGCAGGCCACCGCCTGGGCCAAGCGCATGGAGATCGCTGAAACGCTTGCAAAGAAGACCGAAGAGCTCTCCAAGGGAATGCAGCAGAAGATTCAGTTCATCTCCACGCTGCTGCACTCTCCCGGGTTGATTGTGATGGATGAGCCCTTCAGCGGGCTCGATCCGGTCAATGCCGTGCTGGTGGAGCAGACGCTGCTCGAACTCAAAAGCCAGGGCAAGGCAATTGTCTTTTCTACCCATCGCATGGATCAAGTGGAAAAGCTTTGCGACTCGATCTGTCTGATTAATAACGGTGAAGCGGTGCTCAGCGGCAACTTGCGCGAGATCAAAAAGCGCTACGAGCGCAACCGCGTGATTGTCGAATTCGAGGGCAGCTCGGCCTTCCTGACCAGCGATGAGATTGCCGAAGCCCGCAACTTCTCCGGTCACGCCGAGATCAAGCTGAAGCCGCATGGGGATGCGCAAAAGCTGCTGCACCAAGCCGCCGCGGGCGCAACCATCTACCGTTTCGAGCTGGTCGAGCCGTCGCTCGAAGAGATCTTTATTGAGACCGTGGGAGGCAAGGCCAATGCGTAATATCCTTCTCGTCGCCAAACGCGAGTTTCTGGAGCAGATCAGAGGCCGCGCCTTCAAGATCTCCACCGTCGCCCTGCCATTGTTGGTTGCCGCGCTGATGGCCTTTACCAACTACATGGACCACAAGGCCAATACAGGCAAGCACATCGCCATCGTGGCCGACGACGTTTCGCTCGCCAATCAGGTGCGCCAGCAGATGCTCGACGATACCTGGGCTCAATACAAGGTGGATGTAACCGCGCCGGCCAGCGCCCAGCAGCGCGAAGCGTTGAAAGCTCAGGTGCGCGCCAAAGCCATCGACGGCGTTCTGGCCATAGACTCCTCCGATCCCAATAAAATCACGGCCACCATCACCTCTCTTTCGGTCGCCGATGTCTCCGTCTACGGCGGCCTGCAGAACGCCTTGAATCGCGGCGTCATCAACCAACGCATGATCGCCAAAGGGATGAGCCAATCCGAGGCCGATGCCATGCTTGCCAAGGTTTCCATCGATGCCTTGCAACTGGACAAGGACGGAAAAATTGGCAAGAACAACGGGAGCGCAGTCGTCATCAAGGCGACCATCATGCTGCTCGTGCTCTCCATCCCCATCATGCTTTACGGGCTGGATATGGCGCGCGCGATTATTGAAGAAAAAACCTCCCGTATCTTCGAAGTCATGCTGGCCGTAGCCAAACCCAGCGACCTTCTGGCCGGAAAGCTGCTGGGCGTGGGCGGCGTCGGCATCACGCAGATCGCCATCTGGTTGGCGGGGGCAACTGCCTTTATGGGTACGTCGCTGGCCGCCGAACTGCTCACCGGCGACCTCTCCATTCATTTCTCCTGGATGGAAGGCATCTTCTTTCCCATTTTCTTTGTACTGGGATTCGCTCTCTTCAGCGCCATTTTTTCCGGCCTTGCCGCCACCTGCGAAACCGCCAGTGACTTGCAGAAGTTCATGTGGGTGGCGATCATCCCGCTTTACACCGCCATGGGTATGCTCGGAGTGATGGTCAGAGATCCAAACTCCGCCTGGAGCATCGCCGCCACACTCTTCCCATTGACTTCGCCCTACACAATGATCCCCCGCATGGGCATGGCTGTGGTGCCGCTCTGGCAGATTGCGGTTTCAATTGGCTTGCTTCTACTAAGCATCTGGGGCGTGCTGTGGTTCTCTTCACGCCTTTATCGCGTAGGCATCCTGATGTACGGCAAGCGCGCCACGCTACCGGAGATCATGCGCTGGCTGCGGTATTCCTAAGGAATTTTTTCTTTTGATGTACAGGTTTCCCACTCTAAGGAGCCTCTGATGATGTCGCTGTTTTGAAAGGGCTAAGTCGCTGTTTTGAAAGGGCGCGGCTTTAGCTGCTTATCCGTGAATTGTAGCGCCGGTCTCCAGACCGGCTGTAACGTGGACCTCCTGGTCCACGTTGACTCTCAAACAATACAGAAATACGCTGGAGCCCTCGCTCAACTCAAACACGCAAAGAAATTACAAGCCAAATCTTCTCCAAAAAATCTTCAACTCCGCGCATACTCGCCCGCCTGCTTCTCTATAAACATGCCGACAATGCGCGCCACGTCTTCCAGGAAGTTTCGGTCGTTCGCCGAGAAGGCGGCCGGAATGTGGCTGTCGATGTCGATCTCGCCGATGACCTTGCCGAGCGCGGTGATGGGAACCACAATCTCGGATTTGGTCTTGATCGAGCAGGAGAGATAACGCGGGTCGGCGTTTACGTCGTCCACCACCACCGTCTCACCGGAGTCCACCGCCGCGCCGCAGATTCCTTGCGTGACGGGAATGCGCACGTGCGGCGTCGGCTCGCCGACGAAAGCGCCTAAAGCCAGCGTCCGCGCATCCTGCGGATCCAGCCAGTAAAAGCCGGTCCAGTTGTAGTCAGGTAGTTCAGCGGCAATAGCTTCTGCAACAGCCGTCTCCAGCTCGGCAAGAGAGCGCGCAACCTCGGCAAGCTTGCGGATACGCGTCAGCAAGGCATTCATCTTGACTGTCTTTCCAAATTCAGGTGGCTTCATCTCATTTCAAGATCTAACACAGTCCGTCTTCCTCTCGCCAGATTTTATCTTGACAAGGCCGCTGCCGCATGGCAAACTCCGGCATTCCTGGTCTTTGTCCTGCCGTGCCTTCCCCAGTTTTCCCCTCGACACAGGCGCAAGGCAGACGGGCAATTGCACAATATGAACCGCAAAAGAAAATGGAGGATCTTCATGTCGGATGAACCAAAAGTTGTCTTTGCCAATCCCGCTCCTTTGGGCTTGATCGGCTTTGGACTCACCACCGTAATCCTGAGCCTGATCAACGCGGGCGTACTGCCGAAAGGCGGCGAGCCGGTGGTCTTGCCGCTGGCCTTCGCCTTTGGAGGCCT